>CAZFSA010000060.1:0-25666 GCA_964521535.1 uncultured Gemmatimonas sp. | reverse complement strand
GGTCGCCCGCGCGGCGCGCGGCCAGCAGGTCCGCGGCGCCAGCGCGGATCTCGCCGCTCACAGCCGCCTGTTCGGCCGTGAGTTCCGCCGCCTGACGGCGGACGTCCGCGCTGGCCACCTGCTCCAGCGCCGCCACGTTGGTCGGATTCCAGTGGATCGGCGGCCGGTGGAAGAGATAGAACACGAAGACCAGCACGCCCGAGAGCAGGATGAAGGCCTGCATCGGAATCTTGAGGACCCCGTTCCAGAGCATGCCCTGGCGCGCCTGGCCGATGTCGCGGCCACCGAGGTAGCGCTGCACCTGGCTCTGGTCGGTGCCGAAGTAGGCGAGCTGGAGGAAGAACCCGCCGATCAGCCCGCTCCAGAGCGTGTAGCGGGTCTCCGGATTCCAGCTGAGGTCGATCACCTCCAGCCGGCCGAGCGCCCGGGCGAGGTCGAGGCTCTCGGTGAAACTGGCCTGCCCGGAGAGGCCCAGCACCGTGAGCCCGAAGGCCACCGCCATCCCGGTCATCATCACCGCCATCTGGAACCGGTGGGTGACGCCGACCGCGCGGGCGCCCCCGCTGGTGGTGTAGATGATGACCAGCACGCCGATCACGATGCAGGTCCAGGACAGCGGCCAGCCGAGCAGCTTGCTCAGGATGATGGCCGGCGCGTAGATGGTGACGCCGGCCGCCAGCCCGCGTTGGATCAGGAACAGGGCCGCGGTGAGCAGCCGGGCCCGGCGGTCGAAGCGTCGCCCGATGAACTCGTAGGCCGTGTAGACCCGCAGGCGGTAGTAGAGCGGAATGAAGACGAAGCTCACCACCAGCATCGCCAGGGGGAGGCCGAAGTAGAACTGGACGAACCCCATCCCGCTGGCGTAGCCCTGACCCGGGGTGCTGAGGAAGGTGATGGCGCTGGCCTGCGTCGCCATGACGCTCAGACAGACGGCCCACCAGCGGTTGTCGTGCCCGCCCCGAAGGAAGCTGTCGGAGGTGGCTCGCGCCCTGGTCTTCCAGACCCCGACCGCGACGATGCCGCCCAGGGTGGCGATGAGGATCAGCCAGTCGAGCCAGTGCATGGCCCGCCAATCTGGCCCGTCCGGCACCCGGAGGGAAGGACTCCGCCCCAGGCCTCGCGAGGGGCCTCGATCGGCGCGGGTTCAGCCTCGTTCGTCGGCCAGCTCGGCGAGGACCGCGGCGGTGTGCTCGCCCAGGGCGGGGACCCGCGCCATTCGCGGCGCCACTCCCAACAGGTTGTGCGGTGGGATGAGCGCGGGAATCGACCCGACCGGCGAATCGACCTTGGTCCATCGGCCCCGCGCGGCGAGCTGCGGGTGCCCGGCCACGTGCTCGAGGTCGTTCACCACGGCGTTGGGAATCCCGGCCGCGTCCAGCCGGTCGATCACCGTCCCAACCGTCCACCCTGCGAATGCCGCCTCGATCGCCGGTTCGAGAATCGCCCGGTTGGCCACCCGATCCTCGTTCTGGGCAAACCGAGCGTCGTCCGCCACGTCCGGCCGGCCCAGCACCCCCTCGCAGAAGCGCCGCCATTCGCGGTCGTTCTGGATCGCGAACATCACCTCGCCGTCGGCGCACCGATAGGCCCCGTACGGGACGATCATGTTGTGGCGGAGCCCGGCGCGCGGCGGCGCGGTGCCGGTCCCCATCTGGACATAGAGCTGCGGGGTGATCCACTCGACCAGGCACTCGAGCATCGAGATGTCGATCCGGTCGCCCTGGCCGGTCCGGTCGCGCTGCCGGAGCGCCGCCAGCACGCTGGTACAGGCATGGAGGCCGGCCGCGATGTCGGCCACGCTGAAGCCGGCCCGGGCCGGCGCCTCCGGCGTTCCGGTCAGGCTCACCACCCCGGACTCGGCCTGAATCAGCATGTCGTAGGCCTTCTTGTCGCGATAGGGACCGTCCGGACCGTACCCCGAGATTCCGACCCAGATAAGCCGCGGCGCCGCCGGGGCCAGGGCTTCGTACCCCAGACCGAGCCGCTCCACTGCGCCGGGCGCGAGGTTGTGCACGAACACGTCGGCGCGGCGCACCAGGCGACCGAGCGCAGCTCTCCCGGCATCGGACTTGGCGTCCAGCACCACACTTTCCTTGCCCCGGTTGAGCCAGGCGAAGTAGGCGGAGAGCCCGTGCAGCGCGCCGTCGTACTCGCGGGCGAAGTCGCCCCCGTCGGGCCGCTCCACCTTGATGACCCGCGCGCCCAGGTCGGCGAGATGCCGGGTGCAGAAGGGTCCGGTGACGGCCTGCTCCAGCGCCACCACCAGCAGGCCCTCCAGCGGGAGGGCGGTCGGTGCGGGTCCGGTCATGGGAGGTTAGAAGATGTTGGTCTCGACCAGCCGGGCCGCTCCGGCGAACCGGGTGATCCGGAGCTCGTCGATGTCGATGGTCGTGGCCCGCCCGTCCAGAATCTCCTCCGCCATCAGGAGCCCGGTGGCGGAGGCATGCATCACGCCGTGGCCGCTGAACCCGCTCGCATCGACCCAGTTGGGAACGTCCGGGTGGCGGCCCAGCACCGGCAGGTGGTCGGGCGTGATCTCGTAGAGACCGGCCCAGCACTTCCGTTCGTCGAGCCAGGCGTCCTCCAGCATCGGGAGCCGGGCCACGCCCGCCTCGAGGACGGCGCCGAGCCAGTCCCAATCCACGTCCAGCCGCTCGCTGGAGGGCTCGGCCGGGTTGGTGAGCCCGAAGAGCACGCCCCGGCCTTCCTTACGGGCGTAGAACCCGGTGGCCACATCGAACGTAAAGGGCATGCCGTCGGGCAGCCCGTCGAAAGCCTCCGTCATGTAGACCGAGCGTCGATACGGCAGCACCGGCACCTCGAGACCCGCCAGGGCGCCCACCGCGCCAGCCCAGGCACCGGCGGCGTTCACCAGCACCTCGCAGCCGACGCTCCCGCCCGGAGTGGACACGGCCAGAACGCGATCGCCGGCCCGCTCAACCGCGACCACCGGCGTGTCGCACCGGACCTCGACACCCATCTCGCGCGCCCGGGTCAGGTAGCCCATGGCCACGCCGTAGGGATCGCAGTAGCCGTCGAGGGCGCAGTAGGTGGCGCCGATCACGTCGTCGATCCGCATCCCGGGGACCAGGCGTCGAGCCTCGGGCGGCGCGAGCAGTTCGGTGGGGACGCCCAGCCGCTGCTGGAGCGCGGCCTGGCCCTGGGCAGCGCGCCACGCCGACTCGTCGGTGTGCACCAGCAGGTACCCCACCTGGTGCAGCTCGGCGTGGCCGCCGATCTCCTCAGTGAACCGGGCCAGCCGCTCGATGCTGTACCGGGAGAGCCGGATGTTGACCTCGGTGGCGAACTGGTGCCGCACGCCGGCCGCCGACCGCGCCGTGCTCCCGGTGGCCGGCGCCTCCGCCCGCTCCAGCAGGAGCAGGTCGCGACACCCGCGGACCGCCAGGTGATAGGCGATCGACGCCCCGATGATTCCGGCGCCGACAATCACGACCTGGGGCATCACCCCTCGCCCAGTCCCAGGGAGACGTACTTGAGGTCGAGGAACTCCTCGATCCCCCAGCGACCGCCCTCGCGCCCGATCCCCGACATCTTGACCCCGCCGAACGGCGCCTGCGCGGTGGAGGGCACCCCGTCGTTCACGCCCACGATCCCGAACTCCAGCGCTTCCGCCACCTGGAATGCCCGTCGCAGGCTGGCAGTCCAGAGATACGCCGCCAGCCCGTAGGGCGTGGCGTTGGCCAGCCGGATGGCTTCGGCCTCGGTGGCGAAGGCGAGGACCGGCGCCACCGGACCGAAGGTCTCTTCCTGCATGACCTGCATCTCCGGCCGCACCCCGGCAAGCACCGTCGGCTGGTAGTAGAGCCCGCTCAGCGGGTGTCCTCCGGCGACGAGCCGCGCGCCCCGAGCGACCGCGTCGCTGACGTGCTGGTCCACCTTGATCAGGGCGGCCTGGTCCACCAGCGGGCCGATCTGCACCGCGGGATCGAGCGGATTTCCCACCTGGAGTCGGTTCACCGCAGCGACCAGCCGCTCGGTGAAGGCGGCGGCGATCGACTCCTGAACGTAGATCCGGTTGGCGCAGACGCAGGTTTGCCCGCCGTTGCGGAACTTGGAAGCCATCACTTCCCGGACAGCGGCGTCCAGATCCGCGTCGCCAAAAACCAGGAACGGCGCGTGCCCGCCGAGTTCGAGCGCCAGACGCTTCATCGTCGCGGCCGACCGCTCGTAGAGATGGACGCCCACCGGCGTCGAGCCCGTGAAGGTCAGCGCCCGGACCCGGAAATCCCGGAGCAGCACCTCCGACACCGGGCGCGGGTCTCGAGCGGTGAGGACCTGGAGCACCTCGGACGGTCCTCCCGCTTCGCGCCACAGACTCGACAGCGCCAGGGCTGACAGGGGGCTCTGCTCGGCCGGTTTGACAATCACGGCGCAGCCAGCCGCCAGCGCGGGGGACACCTTTCGGGTGACCATCGCAACCGGAAAGTTCCAGGGCGTGATGGCGTACACCACCCCCACGGGCTGCCGGATCACCAGCAGGCGCTTGTGCTGGAACTGGCTCTCGATCGTCTCGCCACCAATCCGCTTGGCCTCCTCCGCATACCACTCGACGAACGCGGCCCCGTACCGGGCCTCGCCCACCGACTCGGCGACCGGCTTCCCCATCTCGACCGACATCAGCTCGGCCAGCACCGGCTCGTGCGCCACGATCAGCGCGTGCCACCGCTTGAGCACCGCGGCCCGCTCGTAGGCAGTGGTTCGCTTCCAGCCGTCGAACGCCCGCTCGGCCCGGTCCAGCGCCTCCCGCGCCTCGGCCGCGCCGCAGTCGGGCACCTCCGCCACCACCCGCCCGTCGATCGGACTCACCACCGCGAACCTGGCGGCCGCCGCGGTGCCCGCCCCGCGGATCCGCTCGAGGAAGGCGTCGTCCAGATGGCGTGGGGCCACGGCCGCCATCGTCAGCCCTTCGCCACGGGATGCGGCCGGGTGGGCGCCTGGCCGCGCTTGTATACCAGGATGGTGCGGCGGAAGGTGATCACCACCGTCCCGTCCTGCTTGAAGCCTCGGGTCCGGATCTCCACGATGCCCATCGTGGGCCGGGACCCGGAGTCCCGCCGGCTCAGGACCTCGGTTTCAGCGTAGATGGTGTCGCCCTCGAACACCGGGGCGGGCAGTCTGACCTCGTCCCAGCCCAGGTTCACCGCGTTCCGCGAGATGTCGGCCACCGAGAGCCCCACCACCAGGGCCAGCGTGAAGGTCGAGTTCACCAGCGGCTGTCCGAACTCGGTCTGGGCCGCGTAATGGCGGTCGAAGTGAATCGGGTTGCTGTTGTTGGTGAGCAGGGTGAACCAGGCGTTGTCCGTGGCGGTGACCGTGCGGCCCACCGGGTGCCGGATCACCATCCCCACCTCGAAATCCTCGTAGCAGCGGGCGTCACTCATGCCCGGCTCCTCCCCTCGCCGTTCGGGCGCGGCGCAGCGTGGCCCTGGCCATCCGAATGTTGGCCGCGTCGATCATCCGGCCGTCGAGGGTCGCGGCGCCCTGGCCGTGCGCGGCCGCCCGCTCGTAGGCGGCCACCACGGCCTCCGCCCACGCAACCTCCGCCGCCGTCGGCGTGAACGCCTGGTTCACGGTCGAGAGCTGCGCCGGGTGAATGCATTGCTTCCCGTCGAAGCCCAGCGCCCGGGCGGTGCGGCAGGCGCGTTCGAGTCCGGCGCTGTCGCGATAGTCGGCGTAGGGGCCGTCGATCGCCCGGAGCCCATGCGCCCGGGCCGCGGCCACGATGCCGTGCATCACCGCGTGCCAGCGGTGACCGGGGTAGACCGCGTCGTACTCGTCGGCCTCGCCGATGCTGGCCAGCGGCATTCCCATCGAGGCTGAGTAATCCCCGGAACCGAAGATGAGGGCCTCCAGCCGGTCGGAGCTGGCCGCGATCTCCCGGACCCACAGGAAACCACTCGCGGTTTCGATCTGGGCCTCGATCCCGAGCCGCCGGCCGAGCCCGGCCCGGGCCTCGATCTGGGTGAGCAGGGTGTCGACAAAGCGGACGTCGTCGGGGCCCCGGGTCTTGGGCAGCATCACCGCGTCGAGCCGGTTGCCGGCCGCCTCCACCACGTCCACCAGGTCGCGATAGGCGTACCTGGTATCCAGTCCGTTGATCCGCACCAGCCGGGTCCGCGAGCCAAGGTCGAGCGTCTGAAGGGCCCGGATCACCAGCTCCCGGCTCGACTCCTTCCGGTCCGGCGCCACCGCGTCCTCCAGGTCGATGCAGACGGCGTCGGCCTCGCTCCGCGCGGCCTTCTCGATCATGTCGGGCCGGGAGCCCGGCACGTACAGGGTGCTGCGGGCCAGCCGATCCGGCCTGGAGGAATCGTTCATGGACGGTTTCAGAACGAGCGGGGCATGCCGAGCACGTGCTCGCCCAGGTAGGAGAGGATCAGGTTGGTGGAGATCGGCGCCACCTGGTAGAGCCGGGTTTCCCGGAACTTCCGCTCCACGTCGTACTCCGCGGCGAACCCGAAGCCGCCATGGGTATCGAGGCAGACGTTCGCGGCCTGCCAGGAGGCGTCGGCCGCGAGGAGTTTGGCCAGGTTGGCCTCGCCACCGCAGGGCTCGCCGGCGTCGAAGAGCCGGGCCGCCTCGTACCGCATCAGGTCCGCCGCCCGGACCGCGGCGTACGCCCGGGCAATCGGAAACTGCACCCCCTGGTTCCGGCCGATCGGCCGGTCGAACACCACGCGATCCGTGGCATAGGTCCGGGCCTTGTCCACGAACCAGTAGCCGTCGCCGATGCACTCGGCCGCGATCAGGATCCGTTCGGCGTTCATCCCGTCCAGAATATACCGGAACCCCCGGCCTTCCTCGCCGATCAGGTTCCCGGCCGGGACCTCGTAGTTCTCGAAGAAGAGCTCGTTGGTCTCGTGGTTCACCATGTTCTCGATCGGACGGACGGTGAGCCCCTTCCCGCCACCCTCACGAAGATCCACCAGAAACACCGACAGGCCGTCGGTCCGTTTCTTCACCTGGTCCGCCGGGGTGGTCCGGGCCAGGAGCAGCATCAGGTCGGAGTGCTGCACCCGGGAGATCCAGACCTTCTGACCGTTCACCACATAGCGGTCGCCGCGGCGCTCGGCGCGGGTCTGGATCCTGGTGGTGTCGGTGCCGGCCGTGGGCTCGGTCACCGCGAACGACTGGAGCCGGAGTCGTCCCGCGGCGATCTCCGGCAGGTACCGCGCCTTCTGCTCGGCCGAGCCGTGGCGGAGCAGGGTCCCCATGATGTACATCTGGGCGTGGCAGGCGCCGGAGTTGGCGCCGGCGCGGTTGATCTCCTCCAGGATCACCGACGCCTCGGTGACGCCGAGACCGCCGCCCCCGTACTCCTCGGGAATCAGCGCCGCCAACCAGCCGCTCGCGGTGAGGGCCTGGACGAACTCCTCCGGATAGCCCGACTCCCGCTCCACCCGCTGCCAGTAGGCGCTGTCGAACGGGGCGCAGGCGTTGCGTACGCCCTGTCGGATCTCGGCGTGCTCGCTCGCCCGGGGGTTGATCTCGTGCCCGGCCATGCCCTATCCCTTCTTCCCGACCGCCCCCAGGGCGGAGAATGCCTCGGCCATGTCCGCCCGGTCCCGAAGCCCCCGGACGGTCTCAATCGCCTGCTCCGCCACCAGAGGCCCGAGGCGCGGCGCCACCAGGTCCCGGAACTTCTCCTCCAGGGCGGCGGTGGACACGGGGTTCTCCGGGTTGCCGCGCGGGAACGCCGCGGACCGGACCGCCGACCGGCCATCCCGGCCGGTGAAGCGGACCCGCGTGCCCCACTCCGCCGGGTACCGGGCGGTCAGCTCGGGCGAGACCGTAACCCGGATACGGTCGAGCAGCGATCGCAGTACCGGGTCGGCGACTCCAGCCTCCGAGAACCGGTCGGCGCTGAACTGGCCGAGTCCCACGCGGCCCTCCGCGAGCGCCACCGCCACGCAGTAGGCCAGGCTGAACTTGGCCTGGTAGGGGGTCCGGGGATTCGCCTCCCGAACGATCTGGTAGCCGGGCCCGTAGGTCTCCACCTCCACCGATGCCACGGCGTTCGGGCCTTGCCAGTCAGGCGAGTCGCGGTACTCCAGCGCCACGTCGACGGCGCTGTGGGTGTGCCCGCAGCACGAATGGAGCTTGTAGCAGTTCTCGCTCACCTTCCAGCGGGCTCCCAGCCCGTCGGTCACCGCCGCGGCACGGGCTTCGTCGCTCGTCGCCCGGAAGAACCCCCGCTCTCCTTCCAGGATCCGGCTCGCTCCGGTGAACCCGAGCCGGGCCAGGTCGGCGGCGAGCACGCCGTTCATCGCGGCCTTGCCCGGGTGGAGGTGCTTGCTCATCGCGCCGTCGGCGTTGAACTCCCAGAGCCCCGCCGCCTGGGTGCCGGCGGTGCCGAGCGCGTGTCCCATCGCGGTCGGGTCGAGCCCGAGGAGAGACCCTGCTGCCACCGCGGCGCCGAAGGTGGCCACGGTGCCAGTGGGGTGCCAGAAAGCGTAGTGACTCGGGTTCACCGCCTCGCCAATCCGGAGCGCGGCCTCGTACCCCAGCGCCACGGCGAGCAGGAACGCCTCACCGGTCGCGTGCTCCCGCTCCGCCACGGCCAGGGCGGCGGGAACCACGGCGGCCGCCGCATGCACCGTCGACCCCTTGTGGATGTCGTCCAGTTCCAGGATATGCGAAGCCACACCGTTGGCGAGCGCCGCGGCCGCTGCCGAGGCCCGCCCGGCGCTGAAGACAGTGGCGTGGTCGGACGCACCGAACCCGGTCACCAGTTGTTGCGCCATCCTTGCCGGCGGCTCCAGGGCGCCAGCCAGCGCCGATCCGAGCCAGTCGAGCACGGCCCGTTGGGTGTCGGCGAGGGCGGTCTCCGGGAGGTCTGCAAACCGCGTCCGGGCCGCGAACTCGGCGAGCAGGCGGCTTACCGGCGGATCGATGCTGGTCATGCAGGACAAGATAGCGACCCAGCCGCGGATCCCGGTCCCAACCTACGGCGACCGGGGGCGGAGCCTCAGCAATGGGAAAGGCCCGTAGCGGAGTTGCGGTGCGGTGCCGATCGCGGGGGCGTGCGTCGAATCGAGGCGCGAACAGCGGCCGCGTCCGTCCGCGCGAACCGATCCGTGCGTGCCGGCCAGCGAGTTGATGAACTTCGGTTGCGGCCCGGGCCGTCGATCTAGTCTAGGGCCATCCAGCGCAACCGGGGTCGTCCTTGTCGCACTGATTGAACACCGGCTCGGGCATCCCCGGTTGATAACAATACCAGCCGTACTGCACGCCGCAGTCACCGCAACCACCCGCCACTTCAGCGTTCGCCCTTGCCGGACCCGCGCTGGCGGCGACCGTGCCCGCCAGGAGCAGCCACTTCACCACGCCTATGGCCATCGCGTCACTCCGGCTCAGCCCGCACCAGACGGAACAGCACAGCCTCGTGCGCCCCCACCGGCCCCGTGACCCGGCCGAGGACGTGGCCGCCGCCGACCGCGAGCAGCTCCACCCCAGGAGGAAGCGTAAACTCCTGCAAGAAGGCACCGCTCGCGTGAAACACCACCCAGGCATCATGCTTGGCGGTTGGCGTGAAGTACTTCCTGACCCAGACCAGCCCGAACGGATCAATCAGGAGGTCGGAGTAAGGCGGAAAGGTCGCCGGAAACTGGTAGGTGGCGAACCCCGCGGCCTGCGAGCGCCGCGCTCCCGGATCGCGCACCGTGGCGAGATGCTCCTTCTGGTAGGCCTCGATGTCCGCTCGGGTAATGGGAACGGGCTCGAGCCGACGCCTCAAGGCACCGGTATGCCTTCCTTGAAAATCGAGCGCCGCTACAAGGAAGCTGTCGGCCTCGCCGATCCAGAGGCGCTCGTTCCCAACGGCCGCGACCACTGCCTTTCCGAAAATTCTCGGACCGTCGCTGGTGGCGTATCGATACCGCTCTCCGCCAGCGAACTCGCCGATCGGCTGGCGATGCGAACCACGCAGATCAGTCAGCCAGGCCGTTTGGGTGGCGCGGTAGGGACCTTCCTTGAGACCTGGAACGAACCGAGGCCAGCCGATCACGAGCAGGTTCCCCGTCCTGTTACATCGAACCGCCCACGCCGGCTTGCCATCACCACTGGCAAGGCGGAAAGACCTGACCGGCGCCCCCGTCGGCTGCAGGACGGTTACCCGGCTCAGCTCGGGGTCAAACACGTACACCGAGTCACCGGCACACTGGCCGATCCAGACGATCTGCTCGAACTCTCCGGGTCCGCTCCCCTGCCGTCCGGCCTTGAACCGCTCTTGACCACGTCGGTCAAAGAACCTGATTCGCCGGTACGCTGCGTCCGCGAGGACGAAGCCCCCGTCGTCGTACACGATCGCGCCGACTAACGAGCCGAACTCCTCCTGCCCAGGGACCGGGACCCGAGCCAGCGGCTGCCCGTCCAATCGGAGCCGTTGCCCTTCGGCTGGACGGCTGGTCGCGCCGAAACCGCCGAGGGCGAGGCCCGCCAGGGCTACGGCAACCCGCCCCCGGCACACCCGCGCGAGCCTGAGGCTTCGCACCTGCCTAGCAGTTCGTGTCGTTCGGATCACAGAAGTTGAAGATGGGTTCCACCATCCCGGGGTGGAAGCAGTACCAGCCCGAATGGGGTTTGCAGGAGGGGAGCGAGGTAGAGGAGGCTTCGCAAGTCGGTTCGCTGATCGAAGCCTCGGCGGATCGAGCCTGCAGCCCCGTGGTCGCAGCGACGGCCACCAAGCCGACAGCCAGGGTGTTCGTAACAGTCATACGTCCTCCCGCGAGCGATTAGGGAAACCCGAAAGGGCAAGCGGCGGCTGGGTCGCACTATTGCGATTACGCCGCGATCACCGAAGGAGCATTGGATCGTGTGACCCAGACGGCAAGACGCCAGATCATGCGTCTTGACCGCTGGCCGTGCCGCGGCAACCGCCCGGCACTTGTGCCCCCCCCCGGAGTATCTTGCCCAGAGTTCAGTGGCGGCCTCGTGCACGTTGGCAAAGTGACCTTTCGACCCGCTCCGCGCCAGGTAGAAATCATCGGCCTGATTGCCGGCGGCCTTGGCACCAAGGAGATCGCCGCTCAGCTCGGCCTGAGCCACCACACCGTTGCGCAGTATATCCGGCGGGCCATGGCCGGCTTCGGCTGCCATACGCGTGCCGAACTGGTCGCACGGGCCGTGGGCTACCGGTCAGACCCGCCCGCCAACGATGTGGGCGAAGCGGGGTCATTCAGGTCACGGTAGGTCCGCGCTCTCCATGTCGAAGGAGGTCGCGGCTGCTACCCACCATGCGTGTGCTCCGGCCCGGGATACCCCCCGCCCCGCACCTCCTCCCCGAACCGCCCCACCGCCTCCCTGACCGCCTGCCCCAGCTCCGCGTACCGCTTCAGGAACTTGGGTGTAAACCCCTCGTTGAGCCCCAGCATGTCGTGCAGCACCAGCACCTGTCCGTCGCACTCGGGCCCGGCCCCGATTCCGATGGTGGGCACCGACACCGCCCGGCTCGCCGCCGCCCCCACCGCACCCGGCATCAGCTCCAGCACCATCGCGAAGGCCCCGGCCTGCTCCAGCGCCCGGGCGTCCTCCACCAGGCGCTCGGCCCCGTCGGGCTGCTTGCCCTGGATCTTGAACCCGCCGAGCTGGTGCACAGCCTGCGGGGTAAAGCCCAGGTGGCCCATCACCGGAATCCCGGCGCTCACCAGGGCCGCGATGGTGGGCGCCCAGGCCGCGCCGCCCTCCAGCTTCACCGCCGCCGCCCCGGTCTCCTTGAGGATCCGACCCGCGTTCCGCACCGCCTCGGGGATCGACACCTGGTAGCTCAGGAACGGCAGGTCCACCACCACCAGCGCCCGCTTCACCCCGCGGCGGACGATCCGGCCGTGGTAGATCATCTGCTCCACCGTGGCCGGCAGCGTGGTCTCCTCCCCGGCCAGCACCGGGGCCACCGAGTCGCCCACCAGCACCACGTCCACGCCGGCCGCGTCCACCAGGGCGCCGAACAGCGCGTCGTAGGCCGTGATCATCACGATCTTCCGGCCCTGCTGCTTCATCCGCACCAGCTCGTGGGTGGTGACGCGCTTCCTCGTGTCTGAGAGATAATCGGCCATGGCGAGGTTCCGGTGAACGGCGTGGCGCGGGGCGAGCCTAACGAAGACCGACCAGTCCCCGCACCGACTCGATCAGCCGGGACGAGTCGTAGCCCACGCCTTCCTTGAAGACCAGGGCGACGTTGCGGATCTCGGCGGGCCGGGCCACCGGATCGCCCCGGATCACCACCAGGTCGGCCCACTTGCCGGGCGTGAGGGTGCCGAACTCGGCCTCGGCGCCCAGGATCCGGGCCCCGTTGGCCGACAGGATCCGGATCGCCTCGACCGGCGTGAACCCCGCTTCCAGGTACAGCTCGTAGTTCCGCTGGTTGCCGAACCCGGCGAGCACCCCGCCGATCCCCGTGGGATCGACGCCCGCGCCCAGGAGCCCGCCGGCCCGGGCAAACGCCACCTCGTAGGCCAGCAGCTTCTTGAACGCGGCGTCCGTCACCACCGACCGGGCGGCGGCCGGCGAGGCGAGCCCTTCCCGGGCCCGGAGATAGGCCTCCCGCGCCGGCGGATGGAGGGCGTCGAGGGTCCGCTGCTCCAGCGGCGGCCGGCCCACCATCAGTCCCTCGAAGATCGCGACCGTGGAAGTCATCGCCACGCCGCGATCCACCATCGCCCGGAACGTGGCCCGCACCGCGTCGCTCTCCAGGTCCAGGCCCTCGAACACGCTCATCTTCACGCCGGGGCACTGGTCGGGGCGCTTTTCGGGATCGTACTCCTGGTTGGCGTACAGGCCATGCTCCACCGCGTCCATCCCCAGCTCCACCGCCTCGCGATAGCCGATGGAGCAGAGATGGCCGGTCACCTTGACGCCGTGGCGATGGGCCTCCTGGACCAGCGCCGCCAGCTCCGCGCGGGTGATCCGGTCGTACACCTTGAGCCAGCTCGCACCCTCCGCCGCCCAGTAGGCCGCGACCCGCCGCGCCGCCTCAGGCGTCGTCACCTCGTGCATGATCCCGTGGTTGCCGCCCGGGCCCGTGATGTAGGGCCCGGTCACATACATCCGGGGCCCCACCACCTCGCCGCGATCGATCGAGCGCTTGAGGATCAGGTCCTGGTAGGGGGCGGTGCTGCCCGTGGTTCGGATCGTGGTCACCCCCGACGCCAGGTAGAGCCGCGGCGCGCTCACCGGCTGATGCACGTAGGGCCACTCGCCGCCGCCGTAGAAGGTGTGGTCGTGGAGGCCCACCATCCCGGGAATCACGGTGTGTCCGTCCAGCGCCAGCACCCGCGCGCCGCCCGGAATCCGCGCCGACCGGCTCGGCCCGACCCAGGTGATCCGGCCGCGTTCGACCAGGATGGTCTGCCCCTCACGCGGCGCCTGGCCAGTGCCGTCCACCACCTTGACTCCGGCGAGCGCCACCACCGGCTCGCTTACGGCCACGAACTGTCGCTCCGCCGGCGGGAGCGAGGCGGGCGCCTGGAGGAGCAGCAACGCGAGCGGAGAAAGGATCTGGATCATGGGAACAGCACCTCGCTGGTGGCCGCGTCCTCGACCCGGATCGCGCCGGTGGGACAGTATCGGGCCGCCTTGAGTACCACGGCCTCGGGCGCGGCCGCGGGATCGACGACCTCGGACTGCACGTTGTCGTTGTGACGGAACACCCCGGGCGCCAGGTTCACGCACTGCGCGTTGCCGACGCAGAGCCCGTGATCCACCGTGATGCGGAGCGCGCGCGCCATCTCAGGCCTCCTGGTCCCACGCCACCGGCAGCGACTTGAGGGAGCGGAACTGCACGCTGGGCTGATACTCGAGCGGGCCCGGCTCCAGCCGCAGGCTCGGGAACCGCTCGGCCAGGGCCCGGAACACCTCCTGACCCTCCACCCGGGCCAGGGTGGCGCCCAGGCAGTAGTGGATCCCCGATCCGAAGGATACGTGCGGATTGGGGCTCCGGGAGAGGTCGAACCGGTCCGGATCCGGAAACGCCCGCGGATCGCGGTTGGCCGCGGCGATGATCCAGCGGATCCGGTCGCCCTTCCGGATCCGCTTGCCCCGCCGTTCCACGTCCCCGGCCGCGATCCGCTGCGTGGACTTGACCGGTGGATCGTAGCGCAGGCATTCCTCGGTGGCCACCCGCGCCAGCCCACCCGGATCCGCGCAGAGCCGGGCCCACTGGTCCGGATGGCGGAGCAGGGCCAGCGTCCCGTTGCAGATCAGGTTCATCGTGGTCTCGTGCCCGGCGAAGAGGAGGAGCGCGGTATTCACCAGCACCTGATGCCGGGTGAAGATCCCCTCCTTCTCCGCCCGGGCCAGCACCGAGATGAAGTCGTTTTCCGGCTGCTCGGCCCGGCGGCCCACCTTGGGCTCCACGTACTCCATCATCGCGCGGATGCCCTCCATCAGCGGCTTCATCCGGTAGGGCTCGCCCCGATTGATGTAGAGCAGCTTGTCGGCCAGTTCGCGGAGGTGCTCCCGGTCCTCGTTGGGCACCCCCATCATCTCGGTGATGATCCGGACCGGGAGCGGGGCCGCCAGCGCCTGAAGCACGTCCATCCGCCCCCGCGGCGCGGCCTGGTCCAGCAGCTCGGCCACGGCCCGGCGCACGAACGGGCGCCAGGCCTCCATGGCGGTGGGGGTGAAGTACTCGTGCACCGCCCCCCGCATGCTGGTGTGAGCTGGTCGATCCTGCTCCACCAGCTGGTCCGAACGGAAGTGACGGACCTCCTCGAAGAGCCCCCGGTCCTCGGCGTCGATCGGCGGATACGGCGGCCGCTCGTCGCTCCGGATCACGGCGGAGGAGAAGAGCTCGTGGTGACGCACCAGCCAGACCAGATCCTCGTACCGGGTGACGATCCAGAGCTCCGACCGGGCGTTCCAGTGAATCGGATCGGTCTCGCGGAGCCGGCCGAAGTAGGCATAGGGGTCGGCGATGACCTCGGGCGCGAACAGATCGTCGGGGTCGTGCGTCACCGGGGTCTCCGGGTCGGGGCGGCGGCAGCCGCCGCGGGTTGGCGCCGCCCCGCCCGGGACGGCCGGGGTGCCAGGACCAGCGTCAGGGTGCAGAGCTCGCCCTTGGCCGGGTTCCGTGCCCGGGTCATGATCTCCACCAGCCGGTCCAGCAGATCGTTCACCCGCATGAGGTCGCGGGGGGAGAGCCAGGCGTGACGACGGCCCGCCCAGAGGTTTCGCCGGTCGCCGTCGGGCCGGGTCCCGGCCGAACCCACCGCGGCGCGGAAGTCGCGCTCGGCGGTCCGGAGCATGGCGCGCACCAGCCGGGAGAGGGGATGGCCGTCGTTCGCCCCGCCCACCGGATAGTCGAGCACCAGCGGGTGACCGGCCAGATCGTACACCACCTCGTCGCGCCGGCCGTTCCGCCGGCCAGGGCGGCGGCCCTCCCGCGGCACCAGGAGCCCCACCCGCGCCAGTCGCTTGACGTGGTAGTAGAGCGCGTCGGCCGGCCGACCCATCAGCGCCGCGATCTCCGGCGCCGAGAGCGGCCCCGCGGCCTGGATGGTATCGAGGATCTCCTGCCGCACCGCGGATTCCAGCGCGGCGATCTGGTCCCGCCGCTTGACCAGGTAGGGGCGGGTCCGGGCTCGGCTTGACATGGTTGGAATATCGCGCCTGATTTCAACACCGCAAGAGAGGAGTCCCGATGCCGTCCTGGACCGAGCTGCTCCGCGACTGGCCCGGCGAGGAAGTCGTGGTCCGCTACGACCGCCCGGCCGACGCCTGGATGTTCATCGCCCTGCACACCACCCATGGCGCCCGCTCCGTGGGCGGCTGCCGGCTCAAGGTGTACGGCAGCCCCGAGGACGGCCTCTGGGACGCCATCCGCCTGGCCGAGGGGATGACGTACAAGTGGGCGGCGATCGACGTCGACTACGGCGGGGGCAAGGGCGTGATCGCGCTCTCCCGTCCCGTGGCCGGCGAGGAACGCACCGCCCTGCTCCTCCGCTTCGGCCGGATGATCGACTCCCTGAACGGCCGCTACGGCACCGGCCCCGACATCGGCACCACCCCCGCCGACATGGCGCTCCTCGCCACCGTCACCCGCTATGTCCATTGCTACGACTGGAAGGCGAAGGCGCCCTACGATCCCGGGATCTACACCGCACTCGGGGTCTTCATCGGGATGAAGGCCGCCTGGCGCCACCTGACCGGTTCGGACGATCTCCGCGGCCTGCGGGTGCTGGTGCAGGGGGTGGGAGACACGGGTGCGCCGCTGGCCCGGCACCTCGCCCGGGCCGGGGCGGTGGTGCTGCTCACCGACATCAACCCGGCGAAGGTCGCACCCGTGGCCGCCGAGCTGGGCGCGGAGACGGTGCCCCCGGAGCGCGCGTACGACACCGAGTGCGACATCTACGCCCCCTGCTCGGTGGGCGCCACGCTCGACGAGACTACCATCCCCCGGCTCCGCTGCCGGGTCGTGGCCGGCTCGGCCAACAACCAGCTGCGCACGCCCGAGGACGCCGAGCGCCTCCGGGCCCGGAGGATCCTGTACGCCCCGGACTACGTCGTGAACGGGGCCGGCGCGGTGTCGCTGGCGATGGTGGACGACGGCGCGGACTTCGGGGCGATCGAGCGGGAGATCGGCAGGATGGACGCGCGGCTCACCGGCATCTTCCGCGAGGCGGACGAGCGGGGCGAGTCGCCCGTGGAGGCGGCCCGCCGGATGGTGGAGCGCACCCTGGAGCGGCGGGCGCGCTGAGGTCCAGCGCGCCGTTCAAGGACTACGGTCGCGCGCCTCCGGGCGCGAAGACGTGGCTCTCGAGCCAGGCGATCAGGCGGCGGTCCGTCTCGCTGGCCGGCTGGTCCGGCACCTGGGGCATCACCGGCCAGCGGCGCGCCGGGCCCATGAGGAACCATGCGGCGGCCTCGGCGCCCTCGTTCTTCCTGGGGTTGGCGGGCCGGCCCTCGTAGGACACGAAGTGGAACTGGCGGCCCCGGTGGGACAGGTGGCGCTGGTCGGGCTTGTAGGCGGGCATGGCGCACTCCGGGCAGCGGGAACGCGGCCACTCCGGAACGGAGCAGGATCGCGGGCCTGCCCCTGCAAGCTAGCTGATTCGGCCCCGCCGTGCCGGTGTCGGCGGGTCAGGTCAGGATCAGCGGCCGAGCAGCTGCCGCCGGAGGCGCATCAGGCTCCGGCGCACCGATCCGTCGTAGACCCGGTCGCCGACCCGCACGACCGCGCCGCCCAGGACCGTGGGATCGACGGTGAAGTTGGCGATCACGTCCTTCGCCAGGATCCGGCCGAGCGCCGTCGAGATCTCGTGCTGCAAGGCGGGGTCCGGCTCGCGGGCCACGGTGACCGCGGCCCGGACCCGGTTGAGCGACTCGTCCACCAGTCGGCGATACTCGTCGGCGATGGCGCCGAAGAGGAGCTGCCGTCCGCGCCGCACCACGGCGCCCAGGTACCGCACGAATTCCTCCGGCGCGCCCACCCGGGCCAGGGCCTGTCCCAGCACCCGGGCCTTGACCGCCTTGGCGATCTTCGGGCTCATCAGCACGCCCTGCACCTCGGGCGAGGCCTCGACCGCCCCCGCCGTGGCGTCGATCAGCCGGCCGTACTCCTCGAGCCGGCCCGAGGCCCGGGCCAGCTCGAAGAGCGCCTCGGCGTAGTTCTGCGCGACGACCGAGGCCATCAGTGGGTGGTCTCCACCTTGGCCAGATAGTCCATCACCAGCCGCCGGTCGGTCTCGCTGTCGAGCCGCTGCCCGATCACCTTGGCCGCGGCGCTCAGCGCCAGGTCCACCGCCTCCCGCCGGAGTTCCGCCACCGCCTTGTCCCTCTCGGCGGCGATGTCCCGCCGGGCCCGCTCCAGCATCGCCTCCTGCTCATGCCGGGTCCTCTCCAGGGCCGCTGCCCGCTCCTTCTCCGACGCGGCGCGGGCTTCGGCCAGGAGCGCCTGGGCCTGGTTCCGGGAATCCGCCAGGAGCTGCTGGTGCTGGGCCAGCAGCGCCCGGGCCTCGGCATTGGCCTGCTCCGCCTCGCTGAGCTGGCGGGCGATGGCCTTCTCCCGCTCCTCCGCCCGGCTCACGATCGTGGTCCAGAAGGTCTTCCGGAAGAAGAAGAGGAAGACCCCGAAGACGATCAGGGTCCAGAGCGTGAGCCCGAAGTTCACGCTGAAGGGGCCGGCGCCGCCGCCTTCGGCGGCGAGCGCCAGCGCCAGCACGGGCAGGGTCATGGCCACCTCTTACAGCAGCTTGAAGAGGAGGGCGAACACCAGCGCGATGATCGTGGCGCCTTCCAGCAGGATCGCGATGATGAAGGGCCCGTTGGCGATGTCCTTCGCCGCCTCCGGCTGCCGGGCGATCCCCTCGGCGATGTTCCCGCCGATCCGGCCCAGACCGATCCCGGCCCCGAGGATCGCGAGCCCGATGCCGATTCCGGCGCCGAGCAGCGACATGTTGTTCTTGGCGGCCTCCGCCGAGAGTCCGGCGGCGTCCTGCAGCAACGCGAGCATGGGCAGCATCTCTGATATCCTCTGTCAGTTCACGGAAGATCAGTGTCCCGCACCGCGCCCCCTGCGGCCCGGGCCCCGGTCTTCCGTCCGGCCCCGTTCCGCGGCGCCCGCCAACGCCTCCCCGGGGGAGGCAGCGGGCTTCGCCGGTCGCCCGACCGGCTACCTGTCCGGAGGCCGCCGAGCGCTGGCGACCGTCCGGTCCTTCGATGCTTCAACCACCCCGGCCCTAGTGCTCGTGCTGCATCAGCCCGATGAAGGTCGAGGCGAGCAACGCGAACACGTACGCCTGGAGGGCCGCGACCAGGGTCTCGAGCAGCATGATCGCCGCGATCACCGGGGCCGCGACCCCGCCAATGATCCAGTTCCCGAAGAACAGGATGATCCCGAGCAGCGCCAGCACCACGAAGTGTCCCGCGGTCATGTTGCCGAAGAGACGGACCGCCAGGGCGAAGGGCTTCACCAGCTTGCCCAGGATCTCGATCGGCGCCATCGCGAGCGAGATGGCCACAGCGCCGGGGCCGCTCATCCCGGGCACGTGCATGAAGATCGTGCCCAGGTAGCCCTTGAGGCCGAGCTTGATCATCCCCCCGATCTCCACCACCAGAAACACCAGGATGGCGAGGGTTGCGGTCACCGCCAGGTTGCCGGTGGCCGTGGCCCCCCACGGCAGCAGGCCGAGGAGGTTCATGTAGAGGATGAAGAAGAAGAGGCCCACGATGAAGGGGGCGTACTTTGCTCCATCGGGCCCGATGTTCGCGATGACCACGTCGTTCCGGAGCCAGAGCACGATTTGCTCGATGAAGCCCGGGAAGCCGGTCGGCGCCTGCTCGTGGGCCCGCTGCCGGATCAGTCCCCGCTTGGCCACGGCCATGGTAAGCAGCACCAGCACCGCGGCCAGGATCATGAAGACCACGTGCTTGGTGGGTGAAAAATTCACCACGAGCCCGCCGATCTGGACGTCGGGCCAGTGCGGCAGGTGAATCACCCCGAACGGCGTCTCGAGCTCCGAGGCGTCCGAAGTGTGGTGAAAGATGATCTCACCGATGTTGATCTGTTCGCCGTCGGTCATCGAAAGAGCCGCGTCTCCAGAAAGAGCAGAGGCACCAGCACACCGAGATAGCCGAACGCCGACGGGATCGGCGGGAACAGGGCCCGATCCGCCACCACCGCCACCGGGAGGGCCACCACTCCGATCAGCCGGAGGCCCATCCCGAGCCCGTGACGCTGGAACTGCCGGTGCACCGGTCCACCCACCGCCGGGCCCATCAGCCTCACCGCGAGCGTCTGGGCAGCGGTCGCGAGCCCCCCGAACCCGGCAGCGGCCAACCCCGCCGCCATCCCCGACCCGGCCCCGAAGCCGAGCCCCACCAGCCCGCTCAGGATGAGTCCGAATCCCGCCGTCTTCCAGACCACGCCTTGGGCTCCTGCCGTCCCCGGTCGGCCATGAACTCACGGTACACGCTGAGGAAGCCGAGCCCCGCGCCCAGCAGCGCGCCCCCGATGGTGAACAGCGGGACGGTGCCGATCCACCGGTCCAGGGCCAGGCCGCCAAAGAGGAACAGCACCGTTCCGCCGGCGAACCGCAGCGCGGCCGACAGGTACCTCGTTCCCGCCCGGAATCCGGGTTCCGGCGCCTCGCTTGCCATGGCCAGCGGCCCCCAAGTTACGCGCTTGTGAAAAATTTCGCAAGCGAATCCGGATGCGGAAAACGGACTTCCGGGACCGGCTTCCGGGGTCGGCAGGAGCCCGCCCTTGGCGCCCCGGCGGGCCGCGGCTAATCTCCACCGCTTGCGCGGGTTACCTCACCGGACCGGACTGGACTCCATGGCCGCACCGAAGCTCACCGCCCCCGATGACGTTCGCGAGCTGGAGCGCCTGGCGGCGTCGGTGCGGACCCTGCGGCAGCAGGTCGGCCAGCGGATCGTGGGGCAGGACGAGGTGGTGGATGGGATTCTGACCGCGATCCTCTCCGGCGGGCACGCCCTGCTGATCGGGGTTCCGGGCCTGGCCAAGACCCTGATGGTGCAGACCGTGGCGGGGGCGCTCGATCTGTCGTTCAGCCGGGTCCAGTTCACCCCGGACCTGATGCCGGGCGACATCACCGGCACCGAGATCGTCGAGGAGGATCCGGCCACCGGGCGCCGCGCCTTCCGGTTCGTCGCGGGGCCGATCTTCGCCCACGTGGTCCTGGCCGACGAGATCAACCGCACTCCGCCCAAGACCCAGGCGGCCCTTCTCCAGGCGATGCAGGAACACCAGGTGACGGCGGCCGGCAAGACCTATCCTCTTCCCGATCCCTTCTTCGTCCTGGCCACCCAGAACCCGATCGAGCAGGAGGGCACCTACCCGCTGCCCGAGGCGCAGCTCGACCGGTTCATGCTGGAGCTCCGGGTCGGCTACCCGTCCCGGCGCGAGGAGGAGACCATTGTCGAGCAGACCACCGGCAGCCGGCGGGTATCGATCGAGCCGGCGCTCGACGCCGCGATGCTCCGGGCGATGCAGGAGCTGGTCCGCCGGGTGCCGGTTTCGCCCGCGCTGATCGCGTCGGCGGTGACGCTGGCGCGGATGACCCGGCCGGTGGATCCGGAGGCGCCGCCCCTGGTGCGGGAGTTCGTCGAATGGGGAGCCGGGCCGCGGGCCTCCCAGTACCTGGTACTGGGTGCCAAGGCCCGGGCTGCGATGGACGGCCGTCCGATGGCCGATCTGGATGATGTCCGGTCGGTGGCACTCGCCGTCCTCCGTCACCGCGTGGTCACCAACTTTGCCGCGGAGGCCGCCGACCGGACCAGCGAGGACCTGATCCGCGAGCTGGTGGACCAGGGGAGCTGGGTGGTGCGGAAGTGACCGTTCGGCAGTTCCTGGTGGTCACCCACCGCTGGATCGGGCTCACGTGCGCCGCCGTGCTGCTCGTGGCCGGGCTCTCGGGGTCGCTGCTGATGCTGCCGCAGCTCGCGCGATCGCCGTTCCTGGTGGAGTTGCATACCCATCTCGCCGCGGGCGCGCCGGGCCGGTGGCTGGTGAACCTCGCCACGGTGGCGGGGAGCCTGCTGGTGCTGGGCGGGGTGATCCTCTGGTTCCGGAGCAAGCTCATCAAGGTGAATCTCCGGAAGGGCTGGCGGCGGTTCCTCCACGACCTCCACCATTCGGCGGGTCTCATCTTCGCCGTGGTGATGCTGGTGATCGCCGTGACCGGCACCGGGCTGATGCTCACCCAGAATATCGACCCCCGCCCGCCCCGTCCGGGGGTCGAGGCCAAGAACACCCCCTTCGAGCGGAACCTCCGGCGCACGGTGCGGCGGCTCCACAGCGGGCTCGGCATGGGAGCGGGGGTGGCCGTGGTGTACTTCGTCGGCTCCGGGCTCTTCGCCCTTCAGGGCGTCTCGGGACTCACCATGTGGCTCAAGCGGCAGCCGCGGCGCCGTCCGCGCAATCCCCCGAACGGGGAGGGTGACAGCTCCAGGTCCTGATTCCCGCATTGCAGGGAAACCGGTCGGCCCGGCCGACCCCGCGCTTTTTCCGGAGGTTGTCATGCGCGCTCGCTCCCTGACAGCGGTGACCACGATTTGCATCCAGCTTCTCGGATCGGTCGGGACGGCGCAGACGCCTCCCGCGGCTGCGGCCGAGCTGGCGGGGATCGTGAGGGCGTTCCTGAGCCCCGAGGTGGTCCTCGACTGGAAGGGGATCGAGCAGCTCCCTGGAATCACCTGGGCCGCGCCGCCCACCATGCTCCAGAATTGTCTCCCGGATGGCGGCTGCTTCGCCCGCCAGGGCCGGGGCACGGTGGCCGGCCGAAATCTCACCACGATGGCGAGCGGCGCCCGGACGATCGTGAGCTACGTCTACCTCCGGAACGGATCGGCCGCCTTCGGGGAGGATGCGCTGCTCGAGGCGCTGAAGGAGGCGGGCTTCACCGCCAGCCTGGCCCGGTGCCCGGTTCGCGCCGGGGCCGGCGGCACCAACTGGTACCGGCTCACTGGCGAGGGAAGCGAGCCCGGGGTGCTCTCGGTCCAGACCTCGTGCGCGGGCCGTCCCTGCGAGGGGTTCGTCCTTTCGCGCGGTGAGGAGCTGCCCGCGCTCCAGGCCAATCAGGTGAGCCTCTACAGCGAGCAGTGCTCGGCCGGGGCGGAGCGGAAGCCGGTGGCCACCGGCAGGCCCCACGAAGTCCTGGCGGAGGCGATCATCGCCCTGGTGCCGCCGGCCCAGGGGCCTGCCCTCGACTGGAAGGCGCTGGCGGCCCTTCCCGCCGGAATCACCTGGAACGAGGGTGGCCCGCTGCGGGGCCCGCTGAGTCATCTGGACAGCAACCCGATGTATCTCTCCGGGTCCGCCGCCTACGCCGGCCGGAAGTTCTCTGCCACCGCGACCGGGACCGCTACCGAGGTCAAGGCCGTCTACCTCGAGGAGAACGGGATGCACGCCCGCGGGGAGCACCTGCTGGGGGTGGTGTACGAGAAGGCCCGGTACACGATTCGGCTGGTTCGCTGTGGCCCGGTGTACACTGCGTCGACCAACAACTGGTACCGGATCACCGGCAACGCCATCCGCCCGGTCACCCTCCGGCAGTCGATCCGGTACGAGGACAATCAGGTGCAGGACAGCTATGCCCTGCGGCTGGACGGGTCGCTGCCGGCGCGGGAACCCCGGGACCGGGACCCTGGCGTGAACAACTGCCGTTAGCCGCAGCCCGCAGGCAGTCGCCCGCGACGCGGTCGTTCCACCGCCTGCGCAATGGCTTGCGCGATTCCGGACCCGCAGGGCGCGATTCGGGTTAACGCCGGCCGGCCCTTGGGGTCGAGTTTCGGCGGGTGCGCCCATCTTGCCCCGCCCTCCCCGCCGAGCCTACCGTATGGCCATGCCCGACGTGGTTCGTACCTGGACCCGGGACCAGGTTTTCGCCCTCCCGGACGACGGCAACCGCTACGAGCTGGTGGCCGGCGAGCTGCTCGTGACGCCGGCCCCCCGGTCGCTGCACCAGGATACGGTGCTGGCCCTGTACGACCGGGTTGCCCCGTTTGTCCGCCGGTACGGGTTGGGTCATGTGAGCGTGGCCCCAGCCGATCTGGAGCTCCGGCCCGGCGAGATCTACCAGCCCGACCTCTTTGTGGTCCCGCTGGTCGATGGCCGCCGGCCCCGCGCCTGGCCCGAGTACCGGCGGCCGCTGCTTGTGGTGGAGGTCTCGTCACCCACCACCGCGCGGTACGACCGGGTGGTGAAGCGTCCGGCCTATCAGGACGCCGGGGTGGCGGAGTACTGGATCGTGGATCTCGACGCCCGGCTGGTGGAACGCTGGCGTCCCGGCGACGCCCGGCCGGAGATTCTCACCGAGCGACTGGAGTGGCAGCCGGCCGGGGCGCCGGAGCCGCTCGTGCTCAAGCTTCCCGCCTGGTTCGGCGACCTGCTCGACTGATTGGCGGCTCCCCCACGGTACCCCGTGACACGCCAGGCACCAGGTCGTGACGCAGGGGTGTGGCGAGGCAGGCACCTTAGTCGTTCGTGACGGCAGCATTTGATGCGGTCATCTCGGATTGGGGAGCACCCCTCGGGGTGCTCTCGCGTGACCTCCCGCCCCCGGTTCGCCCTGATGCCGAGGTCGGGGTGCTGGATGTCACCAAATATTTCGGCCATTCCAGCGGCGGGATTCGGACCTACCTGCTCGAAAAGGCTCGGTACGTCGCGGCGCGTCCTGAACTCCGCCAAGTGATTGTGGTGCCGGGGCCCCGGGATCAGGTCTCGACCGCCGCCGGGGCCAGGCTCTATCGCCTCCGGGGCCCGCGGATTCCGGCCAACGATCCCTATCGCTTCCTGCTGGCCACCCGGACCCTGCGCCGGATCGTGGAGCACGAGCACCCCGGTCTGATCGAGGTCGGCAGCCCGCTCCTGGTGCCGTGGCTGGCGAGGCTGTCCAACCGGCGGCTCCGGGCGCCGATGATCTGGCACTATCACAGTCATCTGCCAAGGCTGGTGGCGCCCGTTCCCGGCCGGGCGGGCTGGGCGCGCCGGGCCCTGGCCCGAGGCCTGAGCCGTTACGTCGGGTTGCTGGCCCGCCGGTTCGCGCTCGTGATCGTCGGCTCGGCCTTCGCCGAAGGCGCCCTGGCCGGGCTGGGCGTCCGGCATCTGGCCCGGCTGCCGTTGGGCGTCGACCTTGACACCTTCCGTCCCGAGCGGGCCAGACGTCGTGCCGTCACTCGCCGCGAACTCGGACTGCCCGAGGGCCCGCTCGCGATCTACGCCGGCCGGTTGGCGGAAGAGAAGCGCGTCGACGTGGTGCTGGACGCCTGGCGCGAGGTGGAGCGCCGGGCGCGAGTCCGATTGGCGATCGTCGGCGCCGGGCCCGATGCCCCCCGACTGCGCCGGCATCCCTATGCCTCCCGGGTCTACTGGCTCCCCTTCGTGAGCGAGCGCCAGCGGCTGGCCGACCTGCTGGCCTCGGCCGATCTCTACGTCGCCCCGGGACCGCTCGAGACCTTCGGGCTCTCGGTGCTGGAGGCGATGGCGTCCGGCCTGCCGGTGCTCTCGGTCGACGAGGGCGGTGGGGCGGAGCTGGTGCAGCGGGCCGGCGCCGGCGAGTGCTACCGGGACGGCGATGCCGGACATTGCTCGGAGGCGGGGGTCCGCCTGGCGCAGCAGAACCTGGCGACGTTGGGCGCCCGGGCCCGCGACTATGCCGAGCGCCATCACGCCTGGGCGCGAGTGCTCGACCGTTTCTTCGCGACCTATCGGCGACTCCTCGCCGAGCACCGCTGAGCACCCCGCCGACGATGAGTGCGCTGGTTTCGCTCGTCGCCATCGGGCTCGTCGCGGTCGACGTGGGCGCGCGGACGCTTCGCCTCCGAACGCTGGTGCGGCTGGCGGGCGGAAGGCTCTCCTGGCTCGATTCCCTCTGCGTCAACACCTGGTCGGATCTGGGCGCGGTTGTCACCCCGCTCCGACTCGGCGGGGAGCCGGCCCGACTCGCGGGGCTCCGACTCGCGCGGGTGCCACTCAGGACTTCGGTGGCGAGTCTGGCGCTCGAGTTCGCGCTCGGGACTCCGGTGACGCTGGCGATCGGGCTGGCGCTTGCTGGCTGGGCCGGGGTTCGCTGGTGGATGGCCGCCGGCCGGTCGATGCTGGCCGGCGGAGCCGCGACCGCGGTGGCCGCTGCCGCGATCGTGGCCGGTGCGCTCGCCACTCTCTGGATCCGTCGTCGGCGCCTGGAGG
>CAZFSA010000059.1:0-25864 GCA_964521535.1 uncultured Gemmatimonas sp. | reverse complement strand
CCCGAACCGGCCCCGGGCGGCACCGGCGCCAGGACGCTGGTCCGGGCCGGCTCCGCGCCGGACTAGCCGCGCCGGCTGCTGGCGGTATCTTAGCGGCTCTTCAAACGATCTCCCCGGACAACGATCAGCCGTTCGCGCCTGCGAGGAGGCTTCCATGAACCGGTACGCCGCGGAGTTCCTGGGAACGTTCTGGCTCGTTCTGGGTGGGTGCGGCAGCGCGGTGCTGGCGGCGGCCTTTCCCGGACTCGGGATCGGGTTCGCCGGGGTGGCGCTGGCGTTCGGCCTGACCGTGCTCACCGGCGCCTACGCGCTGGGCCACATCTCGGGCGGCCACTTCAACCCCGCGGTCTCGATCGGCCTCTGGGCCGGCGGGCGCTTTCCGGCGAACCGACTCGTCCCCTACATCGTGGCCCAGGTCGTCGGCGCCGTGGCGGCCGGCGGCGTGCTCTATCTCATCGCCAGCGGCAAGGCGGGCTTCGAGGTCGGTGGGTTCGCGTCCAATGGCTACGGCGAGCACTCGCCGGGCGGCTACTCGCTCCAGGCGGCCCTGATCACGGAGGTCGTGCTCACCGCGCTCTTCCTGGTCATCATCCTGGGTTCCACGGACTCCCGGGCGCCGGCCGGCTTCGCGCCGATCGCGATCGGCCTGGGACTCACCCTGATCCACCTGATCAGCATTCCGGTCACCAACACCTCGGTCAATCCGGCGCGAAGCACCGGCGTCGCGATCTTCGCCGGCGGCTGGGCCATCCAGCAGCTCTGGGTGTTCTGGCTGGCGCCGATCGTGGGCGGCGTGCTCGGCGCGGCGATCTACAACTTCGTCAGCAAGCCGAAGGAGTAGCCCGGCGACCCCGGCTACCGGGGCGGCGGCCGGATCTCGTAGTTCGGGGGCGGCGTCTCCCCCAACAGGTGCGTCACCAGGTAGTCCCAGGTGTGACGCACGACGTACGGCTCGCTCGCGTAGCCGTGGTTGCGGTTCGGGTACACGAACATGTCGAACGTCTTGTTGTGCCGGATCAGCTCCTCCGCCACCCGGAGCGTCAGGTCGGGGTGGACGTTGTCGTCCAGCGTGCCGTAGGTGAGCAGGAGCTTGCCCTTGAGGTTGGCCGCCAGGTTCTGGTTGGCCTGCGAGTCGTAGTTGTCGCCCCCGCCCGGCTTCCTCTCCAGCAGACCGTGGTACTTCTCGCCCCACGGGAAGTGGTAGCCCCGCTGGTCATGGTTTCCGGCGCTCGAGACGGCCACCTTGAAGAAATCGGGATACCGGAGGATCGCGTCGGTCGACGCGAAGCCGCCGCCCGAATGGCCAAAGATGCCCACCCGGTCCAGGTCCATCTGCGGATACCGCGCGGCCAGCTCGCGGAGGGCCGAGATGTGGTCGGCGAGGCCGTTGTCGGTCATGTTGCCGTAGTAGGCGTCGTGGAAGGCCTTGGACCGGAGCGGCGAGCCCATCGCGTCCACCGTAAAGACGATGAACCCCAGCTCGGCCAGGGCGTGCCCGTTGCCCGGCGGCCCCACCGTGAAGCTCCGACTGAACACCGCGCCGACCTGCGGGCCCGGGTAGACGTAGTCCACCACCGGATACTTGCGCGCCGGGTCCATGCGGGTGGGAAAGTAGAGGTAGCCGTAGACGTCGGTGACGCCGTCCCGTCCCCTGGCCCGGAACGGCACCGGTGGCTTCCACCCGGTGGCGAGCAGGCGCGAGGCATCGCCCCGCTCCACGGTCTGCACCACCCGGCCGTCGGGGCCCCGGACCACCGCGGTCGGCACGGTGTCGCGCCGGGAGTGGACGTCGAGGAAGTACCGGCCCGAGGGACTGCCCCACACCAGATGATCCGAGTCCTCGGGGCTCAGCCGGGTGAGGCCGGTCCCGTCGAGCCGGACCCGGTAGAGTTGCTGAAAGTAGGGGTCGACGCCCGGCTCGCGACCCACGCCCGTGAAGTAGACCCAGCCCAGGGTTTCGTCCACGGCCAGCAGATCGACCACGAGCCACGGCCCGCTGGTGACCTGATTGAGCACCTGCCCCGTGGCCGCATCGTAGCGGTACAGGTGGCCCCACCCGTCCCGCTCCGACCACCAGAGCACCTCGCGGCCGTTCCGGAGCGGGCGCCAGTTGGGACCACCACGGAAGGCAAACTGGTTGAGCTCCCGGTAGGTCGGGCCGGTTTCGGTCAGCACCCGGCGGGCGGAGCCGTCGGTCGGATCGGCCTGGAAGAGATCGTACCGCTTGAAGTCGCGGGTGCGGGTGGTGACGAAGAGCGAGGCGCCGTCCCTGGTCCACTGGACCTCCTGGAAGCCCGAATCGGCCGGCGTAAAGAACCCGGGCTGGCGGTCCACCTGCACCCGGACACCGCGGCGGGCGGCGACCTCGAAGACATAGATCTCGAACGTCGGGATCACCGAGTCGCCGGGCATGGCGTAGCGCCAGCTGTGCAGCTTGGGGCGGCCGGTGGCCGTCTCCAGCAGGTGCAGCTGCGGCACGTTCCGCTCGTCGTACCGGTGCGTGGCGATCCGGCGCGAGTCGGGTGACCACCTGAGCACCGGCGGCGGCCTGAACTTCCGGCGCCGGTTGGTGATCTCGGAGCAGCAGCCCTCCGGCACCACGGCATAGCCCCAGTCCGGTTCGCCGTCGGTGGAGAGCTGGATCTCCTCCCGGGTCTCCAGGTTCCGGACCCAGAGATTGTCGTTCCGCTCGAACGCGGCCCAGCGGCCGTCGGGGGAGCGGATCTCGTGCCGGGGAAACGCCGCCGCCGAGTCCGGGCCGCGGCAGGTATACACCACGATGTCGCAGGTCCAGCGGATCGAGTCGGCCACCTGGAACTGGATCGCCCGACCCTGCTGGACGAACTCGAACTCGCTGAACGGCAGTTTGCGGCCGACGTA
This sequence comes from uncultured Gemmatimonas sp., assembly GCA_964521535.1. Classification (GTDB taxonomy): domain Bacteria; phylum Gemmatimonadota; class Gemmatimonadetes; order Gemmatimonadales; family GWC2-71-9; genus SHZU01. The sequence continues at coordinate 22,984 of CAZFSA010000059.1, read as the reverse complement.
GGCGGTGTCGGCCGCCACCGACAGCGCCGCGGCCAGGCGGTCGTGATCGAAGGCAGGACCCCGGGCCACGCGCGCCGGATCCACCAGGACGAATTCATGCCCGTCCAACCGGCGGCCCCGGAACCAGAACCGGTCGCCGTCGAGCCACCGGGGCGTCACCTCGGTGCCCGACACCAGGGTCTGGGCGTTCCAGGGCAGGAAGGCCTCGGCGCGGGCGTAGTCGCTGGCGGTGACCTGGGCCGCCACCGGGTCCGGCAGCAGCGCAAGAAGGATCGTGGCGCTGGCGCCAGCGGCGATGATGCGCATGTCTGGGGTGCTCCGGAAGGAACCCGGGGGAAGAAACGGCGCCAGGCGCTGGCCCGTCAAGCCGGACTGGCTGTTCCGCCGGATGATCCGTAGTATTGGGGCGCCCCCCCCATTCACAGCCGAGGGATCATGGCGCGACCTGCCGCCGGCCTGACCCTGCTGGTCGTCCTCGCCGCCTGCCGCGGCGAGGACCTCTCCAACAGCACCTTCATCACCATGGCCGACAACTCCTTCTCGCCGGGCGTGATGCGGATCCCGGTGGGAGGCCACGTCCACTTCCGGAACTGGGGCGGGATCATCCACAACGCCGTCGCCGTGGACGGCTCCTGGTCGACCAGCGCGGTGAGCGGCCGCGACGCCGTGCGCGTGGGCGAGTGGGTCGACGTCAAGTTCGACCAGCCCGGCGTCTACCCCTTCTACTGCAGCTACCACGGCACCCCCGACGGGAAGCTCGGCATGGTGGGCACGCTGGTGGTGGGTGACGTGGAATACACGCCCCATGCCGCCGGGCGACTGGAGCCCGTGGAGCAGGCCACCGGCGTGACCCGGCACGTGCCCGCCGACTATCCCGACATCCAGGCGGCCGTCGACGCCGCGGCGCCCGGCGATCTGGTGCTGATCGCCGAGGGGGTGTACCGGGAAGAGGTGATCGTCACCACCCCGTCCCTCACCATCCGCGGCGCCGACCGGAACGCCGTGGTGCTGGACGGCGAGTTCCAGCGAGCGAACGGGATCACCGTCTATGCCGACGCCGTCGCCCTGGAGAATCTCACCGCCCAGCACTATACCCTGAACGGCTTCTTCATCAGCGGCGTCACCGGCTACCGGGGCTCCTACATCTCGGCGATGAACAACGGCGACTACGGCATCTACGCCTTCGACTCCTACAACGGGGTGCTGGAGCACTCGCTGGGGAGCGGCTCGCCGGACGCCGGCTTCTACATCGGCGGCTGCTACCCCTGCAAGACCGTGCTGGACCAGGTGGCCGGGATCATGAACCTGGGCGGGGGTTATTCCGGGACCAACTCCGGCGGCGACCTCTACATCATCAACTCGGTGTTCAGCGACAACGAGGGCGGCGGGGTGGCGCCCAACACCTTCGACGTGGAGCCGCACCCGCCCGAGCGCGAGACCACGATCATCGGCAACCTGATCGAGAACAATCGCGGGAACGGGGTCTCGATCGTGGGTGGGAATCACAACCTGGTGGAGCGCAACCTGATCCGGGGGAACCGCCGGAGCGGGGTGGCGATCTTCCCAACCCGTGACCGGAACTACTACCCCTCCACCCACAACGTCGTCCGAGACAACGTGATCGTGGGATCCGGGCGGGCGGATCTCTCGCTGAGCGGCCTCGGCAGTCTCGGCAACTGCTTCGAGAGCAACGTCCTCCGGACCACGATCCCCTGGGGTCTGTCGCTGCTCCAGCGCTGCCAGGGACTCCGGCTCCCGGTCGTGGGCGACCCGGCGGCGTACTTTGCGTCGGTAGCCGGACGGAACGCGCTCTTCAGCCCCCGGCCCCGGTTCGGCGACGAGTGGAAGGCCTGGCCCAAGCCCGGACCGCAGCCCACCATGCCGGGCGGAGCCGCGGCGCCGGTGCGCCCGCCGGTCCGCCCGTTCGAGGAGTTCCCGCTCAATCTCGCCTCGATCCGCCGGCCCACCGGCGACCGGGCCGTCATCGCCTCGCGCGCGGGGGGGTCCTGATGCCGGGGAGCATTCTGTCGCTCATCACACCGCTCCGGATCAACTCGGTACTGTTCGCGGTGTACGACTATCTCCTGCCGATCATGCTCTACTGCGCCTGGTCCACGCTGGCGCTGCTCGACCTGGCGCGCGACGGCGAGGCGGACCGGGGTCGGACGCTCGGCTGGACGGCGGCGATCCTGGCGGTTCCGGTCGTGGGGGCCGGCGCCTACCTCCTCGCCGCCCGGTCGACCCTCGCGCGTCCGGTCCGACTGGGCGTCGTCCTGGGAGGCGTGCTGCTGGTGGCAGCCGCGTACGCCTACACCATGATCCGGATCAGCTGAACCCCGATCTGAGGATTCCATGAGCGAGATCCCGCTTCCCTCCGCCCCGCAGGTCATCCTGAGCCTGTACGGCTATTTCCTTCCGCTGATGCTCTACGCGGCCTGGTCCACACTGGCGTTCTGGGATCTGGGCCGGCGCACCGACATCTCCGCCGGCCGGACGGGTGCCTGGGTCGGGGTGGTGCTCCTGGTACCGTTCTTCGGCGCCCTCGTCTACCACCTGATCGGCGGATCGGGCATCCCGAAGACCCTCCGGGCGGCGATGGTGGGCGGCGGGCTCGGGCTGCTGGTGCTGGCCCTCGCGCTCGGATCGATGATTGGGGGCGCGTCCTGAGATGCCGATCCGGCGTCGCGACCTGCTCAAGTGGCTCGGCCTGGGTGGCGGTGCCGGCCTCGTGGGCGCTGCCGGAACGGCCGCCGCCGGGCGACCCCAACAAGGGCCTCCTGCATCCCCACCCTATCCGGCGGCGGGACACGGGCATGGGACCGCGACCGGTGGGCCGGGCGGGCTCTCCGGCCGCTACGCCCGGATCAGCTCACCTCCGCCGCACCTCGGTCCCCGGGCCCTCGATGCGCTCTGTGTACCTCAGCCCTTCCGACCAGCGGCGGCGGATCGACCGCGTGAGGTCGAGCTTCGGCTGGTGGAGACGCTCCTCGAAGTGGGCCACGGCGCCGTGGTCCAGGCCGTGGCCTACGATGGCACGGTGCCCGGTCCGATCGTCCGCGCCCGCGTGGGAGAGGAGCTGGCCGTTTCGCTGGTCAATCAGACCGGGGCGCCTCACACCCTGCACTTCCACGGCGCCTTCGACCCGACCCAGGACGGCTGGCAGCCGGTACCGCCTGGCGAACGCCGGACCTACCGGATCCGGCCGGACGCGGTCGGCCTTCACCCCTACCACTGCCACACCGCGCCCTACGCCTGGCACATCGCCAAGGGGATGTACGGCGCGATGATCGTCGATCCGCCGGGTGGTCGCCCGCCAGCGCACGAGTTCGTGCTGGTGCTCTCGGGCTGGGACCTGGACGGGGACGGGCGGAACGAGATCTACGCCTGGAACGGCGTGGCGGGCTTCTACGACCGGTTCCCGATCAAGGTGCCGGCGGGCGAGCGGGTGAGGTTCTACGTGGCGAACCTGGTGGAGTACGACCCGGTGGCCTCGTTTCACCTTCACGCGCACACGTTCGACGTGTTCCGCGGCTCGTCGCTGGTGCCGTCGGATCACACCGACGTCGTGTCGCTCGGGCCTACCGAGCGGGTGATCCTCGAGTTCACGCTGCCGCGCCGGGGGCGGTACATGTTCCACCCGCATCAGGGGCAGATGATCGAGGGCGGGGCGATGGGGTGGATCGTGGCGATCTGAGGCCGCCGGCACGGAGTCCCTGACCGGCGGCGGCGCCCAGGCTTACCGAAGGGTTTTCCGAGGGACCATCTCCTCCCGATTCGCCAGCGTGTAGGCGGTCCAGGCCAGCACGGTGGCGGCCTGCTGGAGGTCGGCTTCGATCAGCCGTTCGAAGGTGTCGGCGCTGGAGTGGTGGCTCCGCAGCACATACTCCATCGGGTCCTGGAGAAAGCTGAAGCCCGGGATGCCAACGTCATCGAAATCCTGGTGCTCGTTTCCCCCCACGTTGCCTTCCCGCACCACCGACACACCGAGGTCTCGCAGGGGCGCGAAGATCTGGCGAAAGATCGGGACCATCGCCGGATTCGACTGGTTCCAGATGCCCCGGATCCGCCCGTGCCCGGTGTCGAGGTTGAGATAGACGGAGATGCCGGGCCACTGGTCACGGTGCTTCGCGATCCAGCCCGCAACCCCCAGATGCCGGCCCTCCTCGGCTGTCCAGAGGCCGACCCGGATGGTGCGGCGTCCCTGAAGCCCCAGGGTCTTCAGGATTCTCATGGCCTCGATCGCCACGGCCACGCCGGCCCCGTTGTCGGTGGCCCCCGTGCCGGCATGCCAGCTGTCCAGGTGGCCGCCGAACATCACCAGCTCGTGCGCGAGGTCGGTTCCCGGCAGGTCGGCCAGGGTGTTGTACCCGTCGAGATCGTCGGTCAGGAACCGGTTCCGGATATCGGCCTCGATCTCCACGGGCACGCCACGCCGCAGGTTCCGGTACATCTGGCCGTACTGGTCGTGCGATACCACCAGGGCCGGGATCGGCTCGCTCCGTGCCTGCTCGCGCACGTCGTGCCACCCGGGGATGGCCGCGACCCGGATGATCCCGTACGGCAGGGTCGACGGGAGGATCAGGGCCGCAATCCCTTCCCGAGCAAGCTGGCGGACCAGGTCGGCGTAACGGTCTCCCGCCTGGCGGCGGGCCAGCCGGACCTCCAGCGGCGACCAGACGAAAGAGGGCACGAGGTCGGGGCCGTGCAGCTCCTCCTCGCTGAAGCGCCGGTTCCGCGTCGGCCATTCCATGGCCATCGAGGGCACCGGCGGGTCGGCATAGGTCGACTGCGAAAGCGGTGGCTCGCCGAGCAGCACGAAGGCGCCCTTCAGCGTTCCCCGATGGGGCTGGAACGAGGTCGAATCGGTCGCCTCCAGGATGACCGCCCGGCCCCGGATCAGGCCCGGGGTGCTCCCGCTCCATGCCATTGGCTGCGCGATCAGCGGCTGGGGCCACGGCGTGAGGATGTTTCCGCTGTAACGGACCCGCTCCCACCCGCGTCCCCAGCGGCCCCAGGGTTCGACGGTGACGTTCGACAGGCCATAGCTGCGCAGCCGCTCGGCGGTCCACCGGTTGGCCCGGGCCAGGTTGGTCGATCCCTGGAGCCTCGGGCCGATCACGTCTGCCAGATAGCCAGCGATCTCCATCACCTGCGAGCGGTTGAAGGCTTCGTCCCGGATCCGGGCCAGGGCATCGAGGTCGAGGCGTTCCTGAACGACCTGCGCTCCCCCCGCGGCCGGCGCAGTTGCCGACGCGAGGGCCGCCAGGGTGAGTGCCAGGGTATGCCGCATCGCTCCGGTCATCTCAGGAGTTCCTGATCCCGAGGATCTGCCGGGCTTCGGCGGGCGTGGCGACCGGCCGCTGCAGCTCGCCGGCGATCCGCACCGCCCGCTCCACCAGTTGCCGATTGGTGGCCAGCTGGTGGTAGGCGTAATAGATGTTGTCCTCGAGTCCCACCCGGCAATGCCCGCCCAGGATCATGCCCAGGGTCGAGACCGGGAGCTGCGCCTTCCCCACCCCGATACAGTTCCAGAGGGAGCCCGGCGGCATCATCTCGATCAGGTTGAGCATGTTCCGCGGGGTGTAGGAGAGGGCGTTCTTGACATTCAGCACCATGTCGAAGAAGGGCGGATCGTCGATCAGACCCTTCTTCCAGAGTCGGGTTCCGGCTTCGATGTGACTCGCGTCGAAGCACTCGATCTCGGGCTTGACCCCATACTCCTGCATCTTCCCGGCCCAGTACTCGGCGTCCTCCGGCCTGTTGATGTAGGGACCGAGCGGAAAGTTGATCGAGCCCACGTTGAGGCTCATCATGTCGGGCCTCAGGTCCACCGCCCGGATCCTGGCCTCGCGATCGGGGTTGAGGCGCGAACCGGTGGACATCTGGACGATGAGCGTGGTGTGCTTCCGGAGGCCCTCCAGGACCTTGGCGAAGTAGTCGTAGTCCAGACAGGGCTTCTGATCGGCGTCGCGGGCGTGGAAGTGCAGGATGGCGGCGCCGGCCTCCCAGCAGGCGATTCCATCCTCGATCACCTCATCGGGGGTGATCGGGACATGAGGGGTATCCCGCCTGGTGGGCACCGAGCCGTTCGGCGCCACGGTGATGATCAGCTGGTTCATGAGGAGCGTTGGTCGTACCAGAGGTACAGTGCCGTGATGTCGCGGTCCGAGAGCCCTGCTTCCAGGGCCTGCTCCAGTACCGCGAGCGCCGCCCCGGTGAGGGGGAGCGCCGCGCCCGCGTCGCCGCCCGCGCCGAGCAGCAGCCCGAGATCCTTGTGGTAGAGCTTGAGGGCCGCGCCCGCGTCGTAGTTGCCGCTCTCGATCCGGGGCAGGGCCCGCTCCAGCATCCGGGACTGGCCGAAGCTCTGGCGCAGCACCTCACCCGCCGTTCCCAGGTCCAACCCCGCCTTCCTGGCGAAGGCCAACGCCTCGGCCGCCGCCGTGCCGTGGACAAACGTGAGCAGCTGGTTCACCAGCTTGAGGAGCGACCCCGTGCCGACCTCGCCCACCCGAACCACCAGGCGGCCGTAGCTGCGGACCACCGGTTCGAGCCGGCCGAAGGCGGCCTCGGACCCGCCGCACATGATGGTGAGGGTCCCCGCGACCGCCCCCTCCGGCCCGCCGCTTACCGGCGCGTCGAGGAACTCGACTCCATGACCGGCCAGCCCGGTGCCCAGGCGGCGCGCGGTGTCGGGCCCCATCGTTCCGTGGTCGGCGACCAGCATCCCGGGGCGGAGCGCGGCCAGGCTCTCGGACAGGGCGGCCTCCGTCGCCTCCACCGTGCCAAGGCAGGTGAGCAGGATGTCGACCTGGTCGGCCAGCTCGGCCGGGGTCGCGGCCCATTGTGCCCCCTGATCGAGCAGGGGTGCCGCCCGTCCGGCGGTGCGATTGAACACCGTGAGGTGTACCCCCGCCTGCAGCAGGTTCCGGCACATCGGGAGGCCCATCCGTCCCAGTCCGATGAAGCCGACCCGCGGCGAGTCTGCCGAGGGCTCAGGCATCGGTCACGCAGCCCTGGGACGCCGAGCAGACCGCCCGGGCGTACTTGAGGAGCACACCGCTTCGGGTCTTGAGCGGCGGGGCGGTCCACGCCGCCCGGCGGCCGGCCAGCTCGTGGTCCGGGACCTGGAGGGTCATCAGGTGCCGTTCGACGTCGATCTCGATCCGGTCGCCATCCCGGACCAGTGCGATCGGGCCGCCCTCTTGCGCCTCCGGCGTGACGTGCCCGACCACGAAACCGTGGGTCGCCCCGGAGAACCGGCCATCGGTGATGAGCGCCACCGACCCGCCGAGTCCGGCCCCCACGATGGCGCCGGTCACCGAGAGCATCTCCGGCATGCCCGGCCCCCCCTTTGGACCCTCGAACCGGATCACCACCACGTCCCCGGCGCCGATTCGCCGCTCCTCGACCGCCGCCAGCGCCTCCTCCTCCGAGTCGAACACCCGGGCCGGCCCGGCGAAGCGCACGCCCTCCTTCCCGGTGATCTTCGCCACGGCCCCCTCGGGGGCGAGGTTGCCGCGGAGGATCTCGAGGTGCCCGGTGGGCTTGAGCGGCCGTTCGAGCGGCCGGACCACGTCCTGCCCGGGGCTGAGGCCGGGTAGCGCCTCGAGGTTCTCGGCGATGCTGCGGCCCGTCACCGTGAGGCACGACCCGTCGAGCAGTCCGGCTTCGAGCAGATACTTCATCACGGCCGGGGTGCCGCCCACCCGGTCAAGGTCCTCCATCACGTACCGCCCGCTGGGCTTGAGGTCCGCCAGATACGGCACCCTCGCCGACGTCCGCTGGAAATCGTCGATCGCCAGGGGGATCCCGGCCGACCTGGCGATCGCGAGCAGGTGGATCACCGCGTTGGTCGAGCCGCCCAGCGCCATCACCACCGTCATGGCGTTCTCGAAGCTGGCGCGGGTGAGGATCCGTCGTGGGGTCAGCTCCAACTCCGCCAGGTGGCGAATCGCTGCGCCGGCAGCGCGACATTCCTCCCGTTTCCGTGGATCCGTGGCCGGCGTCGACGAGCTGTAGGGCAGCGTGAGGCCCAGCGCCTCGGCCGCGGTCGCCATGGTGTTGGCGGTGTACATCCCCCCACAGGCGCCCGCGCCCGGACAGGCATGGCGCACCACCGCGCGGAGGTCGGCCTCGCTTCTCGAGCCGCCCAGGAACTCGCCATAGGCCTGGAACACCGACGCGATGTCCAGGGTCTCCCCGGCGAAGTGCCCGGGCCGGATCGTGCCGCCGAAGATCATCAGGGCCGGCCGGTCCACCCGTACCATTGCAATCAGCGACCCGGGCATGTTCTTGTCGCACCCCGGAACGGTGACCAGGGCGTCGTACCACTGGGCCCCCATCACGGTCTCGATCGAGTCGGCGATCACCTCCCGGGATGGAAGGGAGTAACTCATGCCCGCCGTCCCCATCGAGATCCCGTCGCTCACCCCGATGGTATTGAATCGCATCGGCACCATGCCGGCGGCGCGCACGCCGATGGCGATGTCGTCCGAGAGGCCGAGCAGGTGCATGTTGCAGGGGTTGCCCTCGAACCACATGCTGGCGATTCCCACCTGCGGTCGATCGAGGTCGGCCTCGCTGAGCCCGGCGCCGAAGAGCATCGCGCGCGAGCCCACCTGGGCGCGGGCCTGGGTGAGCCGGGCGCTGTATCGATTGAGCCCTGTCATCGCTGGCCGCCGGTTCCGCCGCTCATGACATCTTGTAGCCGCCCCCGCAGGTGACGACCTCGCCGGTGATGTAGTTCGACTCCGGGATACAGAACAGGTATACGCCGCCAGCCGCCTCCTCGGGCGTGCCCGCCCGGCCGAGGGGGATGATCTTCGCCAGCGACTCGAAGGCGTCGGGGTTGATCCCGACCGGGATGGTGCGGCCCTCGATGTCGATGGTGGCGCCGCCGTGCGCGGGGGCGGTGGTGAGCCGGGTCTGGATCAGGCCGAAGGCTACCGCATTCACCGTCACCCGGTAACGCCCCCATTCCTTGGCCAGCGCCCGGGTCAGGCCGATCACGCCGGCCTTGGCGGCCGAGTAGTTGGCCTGGCCGGCGTTCCCGCCCGTGCCCGACACCGACGAGATGTTCACCACCTTGCGATAGACCTCGCGGCCTTCGGCGGCTTCCCGCTTGGCGGCCGCCCGGATGAACTCGCTCGCGGCGCGGAGGATCCGGAACGGGGCCTTGAGGTGGACGTCGAGGATCGCGTCCCACTGCTCGTCGGTCATCTTCTGGATGACGTTGTCCCAGGTGTAGCCCGCGTTGTTGACGATGATGTCGATCCCGCTGAAGGCATCGAGCGCGGTTTGGATGAACCGCCCGGGGAACGCCGGGTCGGCGACGCTTCCCGGGCAGGCGACGGCCTCGCCACCGGCGGCCTGGACCTCGGCAACCGCGGCCCCCGCCGGTTCGGGGTCGAGGTCGTTCACCACCACCCGGGCGCCCTCGGACGCGAGCTTGCGCACCAGCGCCAGGCCGATCCCCCGTCCGCCCCCCGTCACCAGCGCGACCCGGCCCTCCAGTTTTCGTGCCATTATTCAGTCTCCGTTGGCGGGCCTCAGGCCCGGCGATACAGGGTCACCACGCAGGCGCCGCCCAGCCCCAGGTTGTGCTGCAATCCGATCCGGGCGCCGGGCACCTGCCGATCGCCGGCCTCGCCGCGGAGTTGCCAGACCAGCTCGGCGCACTGGGCCAGGCCGGTGGCGCCGAGCGGGTGGCCCTTGGAGAGCAGCCCGCCCGAGGGGTTGGTGACCACCTTGCCGCCATAGGTGTTGTCGCCGTCCACGACGAAACGTTCGGCGGTGCCTTCAGGGGTCAGTCCGAGAGCCTCGTAGCTGATCAACTCGTTGGCGGTGAAGCAGTCGTGCAGCTCCACCACGTCCAACTCGTCGGGGCCGATACCGGAGGTCTCGAACACGCGATTGGCGGCCTCCCGGGCCATGTGCCAGCCGACCACCCGCAGCAGGTCGTCCCCGTCGAAGGTTCCTTCCCGATCGGTGGTCATTGCCTGGGCGGCGATCGTCACCTGACTGTTCAGCCCATTGGCCCGCGCGAAGTCCTCCGAGCAGAGCACGGCCGCGGCCGCGCCGCAGGTCGGGGGACAGCACTGGAGCCTGGTGAGTGGCGGCGCGATCATCGGCGAGGCGAGCACCTGTTCCTCGCTGACCGGCTCCCGGAACAGGGCGAACGGATTTCGGGCCGCGTGGCGGCGCGCCTTGACGCTGACCTTGGCGAACGTCGCCGGGCTCACGCCCCATCGCTCCATGTACTGCCGCCCGGCGCCGGCGAAGAACTGGGGCGCCAGCGGCGCTGTCCGATCGATCCCGACCACGCGGGCGAGGGCCTGGATCACGTGGTCGGTGGGAACCGGCCGGTCCTGGAATACCTTGCTGAGCGGTCCCGGCGCCATCTGCTCGAACCCCAGGGCCAGGGCGCAGTCCACCGCTCCGGACGCGACCGCCTGCCGCGCCAGAAAGAGCGCGGTGGAACCGGTGGCGCAGTTGTTGTTGACGTTCACCACCGGAACGCCGGTCAGGCCGACTCGGTACAGCGCCCGCTGGCCCGAGCAGCTGTCGCCGAACACGAAGCCGGCGTACGCCTGCTCCACCCGCTGGTATGGGAGCCCCGCGTCTTCGAGCGCCGCTCGCGCGGCGGCCGAGGCCATGACATCGTATGGCTCGCTCCTGCCCGGCTTGGAAAACGGCACCATCCCGACGCCAGCCACCACCACCGGTTCCATCAGCTATCCCCCCGATCGGCGCCGGAAGAATCCGGCAGTGAGATCAGCGCGTGCCCCGCGAGCTTGCGCTCGCCATCCTGGTTCACCACCATCACTTCCACTCGGCAGCAGTCCCGTTGCCCCTCGGGCGTCACCTCGGTGACCCAGCCCTCGACCATCAGCGACTCGCCCGGATAGGTGATGGCGGTAAACCGAACCGTCAACTCGCGCACGGCTTCCTGCGGGATCCACGCGGTCAGCATCCGGCCCACGTAGGCCATCCCGAGCATCCCGTGCATGAAGACGTCCGGATAGCCCGCGGCCTGGGCGAACGCCGAGTCGATATGAAGCGGCACGTGATCGCCGGAGCCACCGGCGTAGAGGGCCAGGGTGCTCCGAGTCAGGGGAGGCAGCGCCAAGGGGGGGAGGCGGTCACCCACCTGCACGGCTCGCGGCCGGCTCATCGGGTCCGAACCACGACGAGTTGTCGCCCGCCGGCCAGGAGTCGGCCGTCCGGAGCCCCGCGAACCTCGAAGTCGAAGGCGATGAACTCCAGCGCCCCGCCCTTCTTCTCGTACACCTCGGCCACGCGGCGGGTCACCGTGACCCGGTCTCCGGCACAGATCGGCTCGTGGAGCACCAGCCGCTGCTCGGCGTGGAGCATCCTCGACACCGGGACGCCGACGTCGGCCAGGTACTGCTTGTCGCCGGGGTCGTCCGAGAGGAGGCAGAAGGCGAACGTGGGGGGAGCGAGGATCGATCGGTACCCGGCCGCTCGCGCGGCGGCCTCGTCGGTGTAGACCGGGCGAGTTTCGCCGATCGCCTTGGCCAGCAACCGGAGTCGCCCCTGCTCCACCACCACTTCCCAGGGCCCCCACGTTCGGCCGATGCTGGCGCGATCGATCATCGCGCCCCCCGACCGGCAAGCCGGCCCAGCCAACCGAGCGTGGCCGTGGTGGCGCGGCTCGGGCGGTACTCGGCCCCGAACCACCCCGAGTATCCCGCGGCTTCGAGACCCGGGAGCAGAGCGTCGAAGTCGATGGAGCCGGTCCCCGGCTCGTTGCGGCCAGGGACGTCGGCGAACTGCAGGTGACGGATCAGCTCCCGGTGCGCCGTGAAGGCCCCGAGCACGTCCCGGCCGTTCATGGCGGTGTGGTAGACGTCGAACTGGAGGCCGATCTGGCCCGCGAAGTCGGCGAGGATCAACGCCGCGGCATCGTCGACATCGTTCAAGAGGGCGGTAGGCGCCTCGACCCGGTTCATGGCCTCGATCAGCAGGGCCGACCCCGAGCCGCGGGTTCGCTCGACGGCGAGTGCCAGGTTGCGGCGATACGTGGCCAGGCAGGCCTCTCGCGACTCGCCGTCCGGCACCCGCGACGGGGCCAGGTGTACGAACCGCGCGCCCAGGGCGTCCGCCGCGGCCAGCGCCGTGCCGAGCGCCGTTTCGAACTCTCGTTCCCGCCCCGGCACACCGGAGAGGCCGGGCCCGCCCTCCAGGTAATCCGCGGCCGGGACGTTGAGCAGGACCACCTCGACCCCGGCGCGCCGCGCCGCCCGCGCCATGAGCAGGGGATCTCCTTCGTCCAGGCGCTGAATCTCCACGCCCGCGAACCCGGCGTCGCGCGCGGCGGCGAACCGGTCGAGGAGCGGGTGCTCCTGAAACATCAGGCTCACGCTGGCCGAGAACCGCATTGGAGATCAGTCAGTCCGATGTGAGGCCCAGGGCCTGAAGCACTTCCTGACCGGGCCGCCGTCGCGCGCCTGCGAGGACCTGGCCGCCATCGCAGTAGAGGATCGCGCCGTTCACGTAGGACGCCGCCTCGCTGGCCAGGAAGAGCGCCATCTGCGCCACTTCTCCCATGGTGCCGTACCGCCGGAGCGGAATCGAGTCCTCGATGGTCCGCCGCGCCTCCGGGCTGGGCGCCAGGCGCCGCATTCCCTCGGTTCCGTCGATCGGCCCGGGTACGATCGCGTTCACCCGGACGCCCTCGGGTCCCCATTCCGCGGCGAGCGACCGGGTCAGCATGTCCACGCCCGCCTTGGCGGCCGACACGTGGGCCTGGCCCCAGTGCGCCTCGGTGCCTTGGGGGGCCGAGATGGCGATCAGGCTGGCTCCGGGCCGGGTCAGGTGCTCGTAGGACGCGCGATAGACGTTGAAGGTACCGATCAGGTCGATGTCGACTACCGCCTTGAACGCGTTGGCCGACATCCGGGCGGCCGGGCAGAGGAAGTTGCCGGCCGCGCCCGAGACCACGATGTCGAGCGGTCCGAGGGCGGCCACGGCCTGGCTCACGGCGGACGCCACCGCCGGGTAGTCGCGGACGTCGGCCGGATAGCCCCGGACCGGCCCCAGCCATTCCAGCTCCCGGACCGCAATCCGGACGCGCTCCGGGTCGCGGCTCAGCACGGCCACCTTCGCCCCCGCGGCCGCCAGGCTCCGCGCGATCTCCAGGTTGATGCCACTGGTCCCGCCCGCCACGAACGCCGTCCTCCCGGCGAGCAGTCCGTCTCGGAACGCGTTCATCCCGTCACCGCCTTCCGGCGGCTCCAGTAGAGGTAGAAGGGAACCCCCGCCAGCACGATCCCGATACCGATCAGGCTGGGCAGGAGTCGGTTCATCAGCAGGTTCGCCAGATACCAGGCCAGGATCGCCACGTACAGGAGCGGCACCACCGGATAACCCGGCACCCGGAAGGGGCGAGGCAGGTGGGGCTCCCGGCGCCGCAGGACGACCAGACCAAGCACCGTGAGCGCCATGAAGAGCTGGCCAACAAAGCCGACCGAGGTGAGGATCTGCTGGTAGGTACCCGCCACCGCGAAGGTGGACGCCACCAGCCCGAACACCAGGATCGCGGCCACCGGTGTGCCTCGTCCCGGATGAATCATGGCCAGGCGGTCGAAGAACAGCCCATCCCGGGCCAGCGAGAAGGTGATCCGGGGATAGTTCAGCATCTGGGCATTCGCGGCCCCCAGCGCCGAGAGCACGACCACGACCGCCAGGACGTCGGCTCCCAACGGCCCAATTGCCGCACGCATCGCATCGGCAGCGACCCGGCCCGACGAACGGATCGCCTCGAACGGAAGAACATAGAGGTACGCCGCGTTGACCGTCAGGTAGAGCCCGATCAGGACCAGCATCCCGCCGAAGATGGCCCGGGGCAGGTTCCTTGCCGGGTCTCGCACCTCGCCGGCGACGTGGGTGATGAAGTACCACCCGCTGTAGCTGAAGATCGTGAGGATCATGGCGGTGCCCACCGAGGCGATCATGGTTCCGGCGGGGCGGTCCGGGGGCAGCAGCGGCCCGAGCCGTGCCAGATCGCCGTCCCCGAAGAGGAAGCATGCCGCCATCACCGCCAGCAGCCCGCCGACTTTCAGGAACGTCAGGAGGTTCTGGACCCGGCCGCCCTCACGAACGCCCAGACAGTTGATCAGCGTGAAGGTGAGAATGATCCCCACGGTCATGGCCCGGTTCGTGCCTTCGCCGTAGGGCACCCACCTGCCGAGGAGGTGGCCGGCGTACTGCGCGCCCATCGTGGTGGTGACGGCGGTGGCGCCAGCCGCGTAGGCGAAGAACATCATCCATCCGAACAGGAACGCGACCGGCGTGCCAGGGTAGGCCCGCTTGAGGAACTGATAGGTCCCGCCGGTCTCCGGAATTGCCGCCGCCAGCTCCGCAAAGCTGAGCGCCCCGCACAGGGCAAGGAGCCCGGTCAGACCCCAGGTGACGAGGGCCAGGCCGGGGGCCTGGACTTCGTTGGCAACCGCGGTCGGGACGAGGAAGATGCTCGCACCGATGGTGCCACCGACCACCAGGGTGAGGGCCTCCAACGGGCCCAGGCCGCGCCGGAGTCCTTCCCCCGCGGCGACCCCCATCGGTGGTTACGGCCCCAGGCGGCGAACGGATCGATCCAGCGCGCCCACGAAGGCATCGACCTCGGCGTCGCCCATCGGAGTCGAGAGGCATCCCATGCCCAGCTTCGCGATGATGACGCCCTCGTCCAGAAGGGCGCGGTGGAGGGCGCCCATCCGGCTCACCGGCCCGGCGCGCGACGCCCACTCGCGGTAGTCGCGCACCGGCTCCGGAGTGAGGAGGATTCGGAACAGCGACCCCTCTCCCGCCATACAGGCGGTTTCGCCGGCCGCCGCGAACACCTCGTTACAGCGGCGGCGAAGCTGGTCGCCCAGGGCGTTGAGTCGCCCGACCTCCGAGGGGTCGAAGAGTTCCATGGCCGCCATCCCGGCGGCCATGGTGAGCGGGTTGCCACTGAAGGTGCCGCCCGAGAGCACCCGCGGCTGCCCCCTGCTCGGGTCCAGGAGGGCCATGATTTCGGCCCGTCCCCCCACTGCGCCCACCGGCAGCCCTCCTCCGATGATCTTGCCGAAGGCCGTGAGATCCGGGCGACCGCCGTAGCGGGCCTGGGCCCCTCCGTGCTCCAGCCGAAAGCTCACCACCTCGTCGTAGATCAGGACGATGCCGTGGTGCCGGGTGAGCTCCGTCAGGAAGTCGAGGAAGCCGGGCTCCGGCGCGGGGCTGCCGGCCTGCGAAGCCAGGGGATCGACGACGAAGGCGGCCAGTTCCGGGCCGTGACGGGCCAGCAGGCGTTCCAGAAGCTCGCGATCATTGAAAGGGACCACCACGACCTCATCCAGAACGGTCGACGAGAGCCCCCCCGAGGAAGGAACGCTGGCCGGTGCCTCGCGGGGGCCCCAGTTTGCCGGCGTGGTCCGGACGCTCACCTGGATGTAGTCGTAATACCCATGGTAGAACCCCTCGAACTTGGCGATCTTGCGCCGGCCGGTGAATTCGCGGGCCAGCTTGATGGCCTGCATGACAGCTTCCGTGCCGGAGTTGGCAAACCGGATCTGTTCCAGCGACGCCACCCGGCCGATCAGGTGCCGGGCGAGGCGAAGCTCCTCTTCGCCCGGCTCGGACCAGGCGGTGCCCCGGCCCAACTGGTCGATGATCGCCGCCGTGATCGCCGGATGGGCATGGCCGTGGATCAGCGAGGTCATGTTGTTGAGGAAGTCGATCCGTTCGATCCCGTCGGCATCGACCAGGCGGCAGCCGCGCCCGGCCTGGGCATAGATCGGGTGCGGCTCGAACCAGTAGTGGATCCGGGAGGTGCCCCCCGGAATGTACCGGCGCGCCTCTTCGTAGAGGCGGCGGGACCCGGAGGCCTGGCGGACCCCCGCGCTGTCCGACGTGGCTGTCATGCTGGCTCCTGTGGTGTCATGCCGAGGATGGCGACCGCGCACCCCACCCTGATCCTACGAGGGGAAAGCCCGTTGGTACCAACCTTGGCGGCCCGGCGGAGTTGGTACCATCATCACGGTCGCCCGTTTGCTCAACGGGGCACCCGATCCCCCAAGGATCTCCATGGCCAAACTGATCATCACCGTCGCCCCGATCGGCTCGTTCGCTACGCGGGCGGATACCCCCTACCTGCCAGTCACCCCCGACGAGGTGGTCGAGGACGGGATTCGCTGCTGGGAAGCCGGCGCGAGCATCCTCCACTTCCACGCCCGGGACGCCGAGCAGCGGCCGTCCCTGGACTACGGATTCTTCGCTCGCACGGTGGAGGGTCTCCGAAAGTATACCCGGCTCATCGTGCAGATCTCCACCGGGTTCCGCTTCCCGCACCATCGCGACGACCGGATCCGGGCCGTGGACCTGCGTCCCGACATGATGAGCCTGAACGTCGGTTCGGTGAACCTGGCGCGCGGGCCGTACGTGAACGCTCCCGACGACGTCGAATACTATGCCGGCAAGATGCTGGAGTACGGGGTCAAGCCCGAGATCGAGTGCTTCGACGTGAGCCACATCCACGCCGGGATCGACCTCTGGAAGCGGGGACTGATCAAGGACCCGCCATACTTCGACTTCGTGATGGGGGTGAAGAACGCCATTCCCTGGTCACCGCGCCACCTCCTCCACATGATCGAGACGGTCCCGCCCGGCGCGCTCTGGAGCGTGATCGGCGTGGGCAGGGCGCAGCTGCCCGCCTCGACGATGGGGATCATTCTCGGCGGCAACTGTCGAGTGGGACTGGAAGACAACCTGTTTTACTCCTACAAGGTATTGGCCCGGAACGTCGAGCTCGTGCAGCGCGTGGTGCGTCTGGCCGCCGAGCTCCAACGCGACGTCGCGACCCCGGATGAGGCTCGGGCCCTTCTCGGAATCACGAATTCGTGAGCCATTCGGCCCCTCGTCAGGTCCCCGGGCTCGATCCCGAGACTCTGGGCACGCTATTGGCGACCATCCGCCGGTTCGTTGACGAGCGACTGATTCCGAACGAACAGCGGGTCGACCGGGACGACGAGATCCCGCCCGACCTGCTGCACGAGATGCGGGAGCTGGGCCTCTACGGCCTCACCATTCCGACCGCGTACGGCGGGCTCGGACTCAATGCCGAGGAATCGGTGCGGGCCTTCTTCGAGCTCTGTCGCGCCGCGCCAGCGTTCCGATCGGTCGTCGGGATCAACAACGGACTCGGCTCCTGGAGCCTGTTGCTCGACGGCACCGAGGACCAGCGCCGCCGCTACGTGCCACGGCTCGCTTCCGGCGAGCTGATCGCCGCCTTTTGCCTGACCGAACCCGACTCCGGCTCGGACGCCGCCGCCTTGCGCGCCACCGCCCGCCGGGATGGCGGCCACTACGTCCTCCACGGCACCAAGCGGTTCATCACCAACGCTCCGGAAGCCGGCCTGTTCATCGTGCTGGCCCGCACCGATCCGGCGCTCCCGGGACCACCGGGCATCTCGGCGTTTGCCGTCGACCGGAGCGCCCCCGGCCTCATCGTCGGTCGCCGCGACCGCAAGATGGGCCAGCACGGCGCCCACCTGGCTGACGTGATTCTCGACGGGTGCCGGGTCCCGGCGGATGCTCTGATCGGCGTTGAGGGCCGTGGCTTCACCACCGCGATGAAGGTGCTCGACCGCGGACGCCTCCACATCGCCGCGATGTGCGTGGGCCTCGCCGAGCGGCTGATCGAAGAGGGCCTGCGCTATGCGCTGGACCGACCCCAGTTCGGCCGTCCGATCGCCGAGCACCAGCTGGTTCAGGCGATGCTCGCCGACAGCCAGGCCGAGGCGTACGCGGCTCGCTGCATGGTGCTCGACGCCGCCCGCCGGCTGGACCGGGGCGAACGGGTTACGCTGGAGGCATCGTGTGCCAAGATGTTCGCGTCCGAGATGGTAGGGCGGGTCGCGGATCGGACCGTTCAGATCCACGGCGGCGCCGGATACCTGGCGGAATCCGCCGCCGAACGACTGTATCGGGACGCCCGGGTGTTCCGGCTCTACGAGGGGACGACCCAGATTCAGCAGTTGGTGATCGCCCGGGAGCTGATCCGCACCGCCCGCGACGGACGCTCCACGCCATCCGACCTACGATGAAAAGCGTGTCGCTGCGACTGGTGGGGGTCTGCGTCGCGCTGGCGGCGTTCCCCCGCCCGCCGCTCGAGGCCCGCCAGCGTGCCCCGGCCATTGAGTCGATCCAAGAGACCGAGCTCCGCGCCGACCTCGCGTTCCTCGCGGGCCCCGGCTTCCGGGGTCGGCTGGTGCAGACCCCTGACAACCGGCTTGCCGCTGAGTTCATCCGCTCGCGGTTCGAGCGGCTCGGCTTGAGTCCGCCCGCGCCGGAGGCCTCGTACTTCCAGGAGTATCGGACCGTCTCGGCCGCCCTGGGCGAAGGCAACGGGCTGGTGGTGCGAGGGCAGCGAAGGCAGGTAGGGCAGGGGTTCTATCCCCAACGGTTCAGCGCTACGGGGCGGGTACGAGGCGATCTCGTCTTCGCCGGATTCGGATTGGTCATCCCGCGCCTGGGTTACGACGATTATCGCGGCGACGCGATCCGGGGGCGGATCGTCCTGGTGCTGGAGGGCGAAGCCCGGAGGGGCGGGGTTCGATCGGAGCAGGCGGCGGCCTGGCGGAAGGCACTTGCCGCGCAGGAGCGCGGCGCCATCGGGATCCTCTTTGTCGCCCATCCTGCTGATGGTGCCGCCCAACCCGATTTCGAGGCCGGTTGGCGAAGTTACTGGCCGACCGAGCCGCCGCGTCTGGAGCGCTTCGCCTGGGGAATGCTCGCCGACTGGGCTGACCGGATCCGGATCCCCGCGGCCCAGATCTCAGTGGCGTTGGCGGATTCCCTGCTCCGGCCGGCAGGCCGGACGCTGGCGGAGCTTGCCCGGCAGGCCGAGACGACGGCCCGCGGCATGGTGCCGCTACCGATTCGCGGGTCGGAGGTGGAGCTGGTAACCGCCGTGACGCGCACCCTGGTGGCAGAGCGCAACGTGGTCGCGCTGCTCGAGGGCGCCGATCCGGCGCTCCGCGATGAATGGCTGGTGCTCGGTGCCCACTACGACCACAATGGCGCCGACGGGGATGTCGTCTTCCCGGGGGCGGACGACAACGCGTCCGGCGTGGCGGGCCTTCTGGAGATCGCGGAAGCCTATGCCCTGGCGGTCCGGCAGGGGGCACGACCACGCCGATCGGTTCTCTTCGCGGCCTGGAACTCGGAGGAGCGGGGACTCCTCGGATCCTGGGCCTTCACCGAACAGCCCCTGGTCCCCCTGGACCGAGTTGCTGGCGTGCTCAACCTCGACATGATCGGCCGCGACGAGGAGGTCCCGGAGAACGGCGACCCCCGCTTTCGGGGGCTCCCCCCCCAAACGGCCGAGTCGAACCGACGCAGTGTCAACCTGCTGGGCTACACCCGGGTCGCCGCCGCCCGTGAGCTGGTGGAGCGGAGCCGCGACCGGGCGGCTCCAGACCTCGAGGTCCGCTTCCGATACGACACCAGCGAATCAAACCTGCTACGGCGGAGCGACCAATGGCCGTTCCTGCATCACGGAGTGCCGGCCCTGTTCCTTCACACCGGCCTGCACCCGGACTATCACACGCCGGCGGATCGGGCCGACCGAATCAACTATCCGAAGCTGACGGAGGTGGTGCGGCTGGCCTATCAGCTCAGCTGGGACCTGGCCAATCGCGACGAGCGGCTGAGGGTAGCACCGTGACTCCCCGCCCGACGCCGTGGACGTCGGTCGCGAGGGTGCTTATCGGGCTCCTGGCGATGTCTGGCCCGCTGAGACCGCTTGCCGGGCAGGAGCCGATCCGCGGGTTTCCGGCGCAGGCCGTCCCGGCACAGCGGGCGCGTGAGGCCCTCGCCCTGGCCGTTCCCAACCGCGACTCCCTCGCGGCCTGGATGCGCCAGCTCACCGAGCGACCGCACGTGACCGGGAGCGAGCGCGACCGGGAGGTGGCCCAGCTCATCCAGGCTCGCTGGCGGTCCTACGGACTCGACGCCCGGATCGAGCAGTTCGAGGCGTTGATGCCGATCCCGATCTCGCGACGGGTAGAGCTCCTGGGACCCGATCGGCACATCGCCGTCCTTCGCGAACCTGGTCTCCCCGAGGACCCGTCCACCACCGACCCGACGCACCTGGAGGCCTTCTCCGCATACTCCGCCGATGGGGACGTGACGGCCGAGGTGGTGTACGTGAACTATGGCCAGCTCGAGGATTACCTTCTCCTCGACTCCCTGGGCGTCGACCTCAGAGGCAAGGTCGTACTGTCCCGCGCCGGCGGCATGCCCCAGCCCAAGTGGCGGCTCGGCGCCGAGCGCGGCGCCGTGGCGTGCATCATCTACCACGACCCGGCCGACGACGGGTACATGCACGGCGATACCTACCCGGACGGTCCCCGGCGCCCCAACTTTGCGATCGCCTCGGCGTCGGTCCTGGGTTGGGACCACTACGCGGGCGATCCCCTCACGCCAGGCTGGGCATCCGAGCCGGGCGCGCGGCGCCTTTCGCTGGCCGAAGCCAAGTCGCTTCCGCCCATCCCCGTAGTGCCGATCTCGGCGCGGGATGCCCTGCCCTTCCTCCGTGCCCTGGCCGGTCCGGTGGCTCCTCAGGCGTGGCGCGGGGCCTTGCCCGTGACCTATCGCCTCGGACCGGGCGGCCCTGCGCGGGCCCGGGTCTCGGTGCGCTCGGACTGGCAGACTCGCCCCCTCTACAACGTCATCGCCATGATCCCTGGCGCCCGGTCCGAGGACCAGTGGGTCATTCTCGGCAATCACCACGATGCCTGGGGACCGGGGGCCGACGATCCGATTTCCGGCCAGGTGGCCCTCGACGGGGCAGCGCGCTCGGCGGCCCGCCTGCTCGAAACCGGATGGCGTCCATCGCGATCCCTCGTGTTCGTTGCCTGGGGCGGTCACGAGTGGGGATTGATGGGCTCCACGGAATGGGTGGAGAAGCATGCCGCTACGCTGCGGGAACGCGCAGTGGTCTACCTCAACGGGGATAATGTGCAGCGGGGGTGGATCCGCGCGCAGGGCGTGCCATCGCTCGGCCTGTTTCTGCGCGAGGTTGCACGCGATCTCCCGGACCCGACCCGCGGAACGAGCGTTCTCGGGGCCTGGCAGGCCAACCCGGGCTCGATGCTTGCGGGCGGACGGGAGGGTCCGTCGACTCAGGCCACGCCTCCGGTCTTCATGCCCGGACCGATCGGCATGAACTCCGACTACTCGCCCTTCATCCTCCATCTGGGTGTGCCCGCCATGCACATCGCCTACAGCGGCCAGACCGGGCCGCTGGGAGCGCGGCACACGATCTACGAGACGTTCCAGTACTACACCCGGCACCTGGACCCGGGTTTTGCGACCGTGTCCCTCCTGGCCCAGACCTTCGCTACCGCGGCGCTCCGCCTGGCAGATGCGGCCGTGGTCCCGTTCGAGTTCACCGCAGCGGCACTGCTCTGGAGGACCCAGATCGAGGAGGTAGGGCGCCTGGCTGCCCGGGATCCACGCACCCGGGGCCTCGATCTCGCGCCGGCAAACCGTGCCCTGGACGCCGTCGCCAGGGCGGCGGCCCGATTCGAATCCGCCTCTGATGTCCTGGCGCGCGCGCCCGCCGACCGAACCCGGGACCGCTGGGCAGCGCTGGCCCCCGTCAACCGGCTTGTCTATACCGCCGAGCAGCTTCTGACGGACAGCGCCGGCGTCCCCGGGCGCTCGTGGAACCGCCACCTGGTCCAGGGAGCGGGGCCGTACAGCCGAAGCGGGGTGACGCCGCTCCCTGCGCTCCGCAGCGCAGTGGAGGAGCGACGGGATCTCGCATTGGCCCAACGGGAAGTCGCTCGCCTCGCGGCGGCGTTCGACCGGTACGCCCGTCGCGTCGACGAGGCGGCGGCTCAGTTGCTGGCGGCGCTGCGGTAGGCCCCGGGCGTCACCGGGAGGCGCCCAGCAGCTCGTAGACCCGACGGATGCCTACCAGGCGTTGCCGGGCAACCGTTTCCGCCGTCCAGGTCGGGGGAATGGGATAGTGCTTGAGGTGGGCCGTCAGGTCCAGCCTCCCGGCGGCGTCCTCGGCGCTCACGCCGGCGCGGTAGAGTGACTCCGCCTGGTTCTGAAAGTCGGTCAGGTAGGCCTGAAGGTGATCAATGGCGGCCCGGTCCGAGAATGCCGGCCCGTGACCAGGCAACACCACGTCGAAATCCAGCTGTTTGAGCGCCTCCAGCGTCGTCACCCACTCCCGCAGGTACCCGTCGCCCAGGAACGGGGCCTGCTCGACCAGGAGGTCGCCCGTGGCGAGCACCCGCTCACGCGGCAGGTATACGACCACGTCTCCCCCGGTATGGCCGCGGCCGAGAAAGAGGATCTCGATATCGCGCCCACCCTTCACCAGGGTCATCCGGTGAGACAGCGTCAGATTGGGCGGCGTCGGCACGACCGCCTCCACCGCAACCTGTTGCTGTCGCCAGACCTCCGCCTGTCGCCTGAGCTCCCGCCGGCGCGCCGGGTCGGTCGCCGCGTCTGCCGCCCGGGTCAGGTTGTCCACCTGGGTCTGTGCGAACCGCAGCGAGCCCGCGTACGCCACGTTGTCCTTCGACTTGCCGGACCGCACCATCTCGCGGGTGAACTCGTGTCCGATCACCTCCACGTCAGGGGGATAGATCTGGTTGCCATGGACATGGTCGTAGTGGAAGTGGGTGTTGACCACGTAGCGAACCGGCTTCGGCGTGATCCGCTTCAGCTCGCGGAGGAGTACCCAGGCCGCGGCGGGCGAAATGTGGGAGTCCACGAGCAGGACGTCCCGTTCGTTCACCACGACCGCCGCGTTGGACCCGACGCCCAGGGTACCGGTTCCCTGGGCGAGGTACACCCCATCGCGGATCTGCTCGAAGTTGAAGGCCTGCCCCAGGTGCCGGCTGCCGGGCGGGGCGCCGGAAACGGGCCGTGCCTGGGCCGCGGCCCCGGTCGCGGGCACCAG
>CAZFSA010000058.1:0-25996 GCA_964521535.1 uncultured Gemmatimonas sp. | reverse complement strand
GAGGCCCGGGCGCGGGCGGCGGCGGCAGGGGCTCGCCGCGCGCCAGGAGCTCCATCTCCTCCCGATCCAGCGTCTCCCGCTCCAGCAGGGCGGAGGCGATGGCGTCGAGGAGCACTCGATGCTCCACCAGGATGCCACGGGCCCGGGCGTAGGCCTCGTCGATGATCCGCTTGATCTCGCGATCGACGATGTCGGACATCCGTTCGGAGATCTCGCGCCGCTGGGACAGCTCCCGACCCAGAAAAATCTCCTGCTCCCGGTCGCCGACGGCGATGGCGCCCACCTCGTCGCTCATGCCGAACTGGGTCACCATCCGCCGGGCGATGGTGGTGGCCTGCTCGATGTCGTTGGTCGCGCCGGTGGTCACCTTCTCGGGGCCAAAGACCAGCTCCTCGGCGACGCGGCCGCCGAACGCGCATGCCAACCGGCCCTCGAGCCAGTACTTGGTGTAGTTGTGGCGGTCCTCCTCGGGCAGCCAGGTGGTGAGCCCGAGGGCGCGGCCCCGGGGAATGATCGTCACCTTGTGCAGCGGATCGAGGCCCGGAATCTTGAGGGACACGATCGCGTGGCCGGCCTCGTGGTAGGCCGTGAGCCGGCGCTCGTCCTCGGTCAGGGTCAGACTGCGCCGCTCGACGCCCAGCATCACCTTGTCCTTCGCGTCCTCGAAGTCCTGCATGTCGACGAGGGCCTTGTTCCGTCGCGCCGCCAGGACGGCTGCCTCGTTCACCATGTTGGCCAGGTCAGCCCCGCAAAGGCCGGGGGTTCCCTTGGCGATCACGTCGAGGCGGACGTCTGGCGCGAGCGGGATCTTGCGGGTATGCACCCGAAGAATCCCCTCCCGGCCCCGGACGTCGGGGGCGTCGACCACGATCTGCCGGTCGAACCGGCCGGGCCGGAGGAGCGCCGGGTCCAGCACGTCCGGCCGATTCGTGGCCGCGATCAGGATGACCCCGTCGTTGGACTCGAAGCCATCCATCTCGACCAGGAGCTGGTTCAGGGTCTGCTCCCGCTCGTCGTGGCCGCCGCCCAGACCGGCCCCGCGGTGCCGCCCCACGGCATCGATCTCGTCGATGAAGATGATGCAGGGGGCATGGGCCTTCCCCTGCTCGAAGAGGTCACGCACCCGGCTGGCCCCGACGCCCACGAACATCTCCACAAAGTCGGAGCCCGACATCGAGAAGAAGGGGCGGCCGGCCTCGCCAGCCACAGCCTTGGCCAGCAGCGTCTTCCCGGTCCCCGGGGGGCCGACCAGCAGGGCGCCCTTCGGCAGGCGCCCGCCCAGACGGGTGAACTTCTGCGGGTCCTTGAGGAACTCGATGATCTCCTGGAGCTCGACCTTCGCCTCGTCGGCGCCAGCCACATCGGCAAAGGTGAGCTTGGGCGTGTCGCCGGCCAGGAGCTTCGCGCGGGACTTCCCGAAGGAGAAGGCCCGATTACCCCCAGCCTGGAGCTGGCGGATGAAGAAGAACCAGAGCCCGATGATGACGATCCAGGGCAGGGCCTGAATCAGGAAGAAGGTCAGTCCGGCCCGTGGCTCCCTCGCCGAGATGACCGGCACGGCGGTCTCGAGCCGCTGCAGGACCGATTCGCTGTTGGCGATCGGCAGGAGCACCGAGAACTGCTTGACCGAGCCGCCGTCGCGGGGGACCGCCACCCGGAACTCACCCTTGACGAGCTTGCCGTCGACGATTTCCACCCGGGCGACGTTGCCGGCATCGAGCTGGCGGCTGAACTCGGAGTAGGTGAAATCCTGCGGGGCACCCCGCTGCCGGTCCACGAACTGGTAGAGGACCAGGGCGAGGAGCGCCACCATGGCCCAGAGGGCCAGGTTCCGGCTCAGCCCACCCCAGTTGGGCGACGGTTGGCGGGGATGGTTGCGCTGCGACATCTACATCAGGTCCGCGATGAAGGGAAGGTGGCGGAAGTCCTCCGCGTGATCGAGTCCGTAGCCGACGAGGAACGCCGCCGGCGCCTGGAACCCCACGAACCGCAGTTGCGGCAGCGGCTCGTGCTGCTCCACCTTGTCGAGCAGCGCGCAGATCGCGAGCGACCGCGGACGCCGACCCTCGAGCAGCGCTGCCAGCCGGCGGACGGTGTTGCCACTGTCGACGATGTCCTCGACCAGGACGATGTGCTTGCCCTCCAATCGGGTCTCCGGGTCATAGAGCAGCGACACCGTGCCGCTGGAGGTCGTTCCCCGCCCGTAGGAGCTGGCCACCAGGAAATCCACCTGCAAGGGTCGCTCGATCTGCCGCACCAGGTCGCCGAGGAAGATGAAGCTGCCCTTCAGGAGGCCGAGCACCAGCAGCTCACCATCCGGATACGCCGCTGTGATGTCGGCCCCGAGCTGCCGCACCCGGGCCGCAATGGTCGCCTCGTCGAACACGATCGACTTGAACGAGCGACCTCCGGTCCGCTTGAGCGCCTCAGTCTCGACGGGCATCGATCCTCACCGCCGGCGCGCCCGCGGCCGGCACCAGACTGTCACTCCGGCACACGCCGGGGACCCACACCACGCTGCCCGCGCATTCCAGAACCGGCCAGTTTGGCCGAGCGCTTCGGGGCACCTTCTGCTCCTGCAGACACCGGACCACGGGCCGGGAGCCCCGTCCCCCGAGGGGCCGAATCCGGTCGCCCGGAGCCCAAGCGCGCACCTCGCACCCCTCGGTCGAGAGCAACCAGGTTTCCGTGCTCTCCCGGGCGAGCGCTGTCGGGCCGACGTCCGGGGCCCACCGCAGACTCCACGGCCCGAACCGGGCGGTACCCGCCTGGCCCTCGAGGCTGACCGGCGCAGGCCGTGGGGCCGGGGCCGGGCGCACCAAGCGAAGACGGCCGAATGCGAGTTCCGCAATCGCGCCCCGGCCCAGCTCCACCCGCCGTCCGCTATGTCCAACCGCCACCAGCCGTTGCACCCGCTCCACGTGACGCGCCGGAAGGTCGATTCCCGCCCGGCGAGCAAGGGCTCCGAGCATCGCCACCTGCAGGGGGAAAGAATACCCCCGAAGGGAAACCGCAGCAACGGACGCGCCTTCGGGTTCGCGGCGATAAGCCAGGCCAGCAAGTACGGGCAGGAGGTCAGACCAGGCCCGCCGGTTGAGCGCATGCGCCCGGCACGCCTTAAGCTGGGCGGCGCGGAGTCCCGGCCACCGAGCCTCGAGGCGGGGAAGCAACTCGTGCCGGATCCAGGCCCGGTCGTGGCGCGGATCCCGGTTGGCCGGGTCGTCCCAGGTGGGGATGCCGAGGCCGGCTACCAGCGCAGCGAGTTCGTCCCGGGCGAACGGCAGGAGGGGCCGCACCACCCGCCCCCGCCGGACCGGCATGCCCGCGAGGCCTGCCGGCCCCGAGCCGCGGAGGAACCGCATCAGGATGGTTTCGACCTGATCGTCGGCATGATGGGCAAGGAACAGGAGGGCGGCATTCTCGCTCCGAAGGGCGCGGCGGAAGGCTGCGTACCGGGCTTCCCGCGCTCGGGTTTCCGAGGCGGACGCGCCAAGGGCCAGCCGCTCAACCCGCACCGGCAGGCCGAGGGCTGCGCCATGCGCACAGACCAGGTCGGCCACCCGCCCGCTGTCCGGCGAGATGCCGTGGTCGACGTGCACCACTCCGAGGCTGAGGCCGGCGGCAGCCGGGGAACGGGACAGGAGGTGCAGCAGCGCCACCGAGTCGGGGCCCCCGGAAACGGCGATCAGGGCGCGGCCCGCCGGCAGCGCCAGCCGCGCCAGGGCGGCGTCGAACCGGGCCGCGAGGTCGGTCACCGGGAGGGGTGAAGCCGCCGGTCGAACAGGTCGAGGATGCGGCGGTATTCGTCGGTCCAGGAATCAGGGCGGACGAAGCCGTGATCCTCCACCGGGTAGACCGCCAGCTCCCAGTCGGACTTGCCCAGCTCGATCAACCGCTGGGTCAGGCGGACGATGTCCTGGAAGTGGACGTTGACGTCCATCATCCCGTGCGCCATCAGCAGGGGATCCTGGAGTCCCTCGGCAAAGTAGATCGGCGACGATCGCCGGTAGGCCGCCGAGTCGGCGGGCGGCTCGTTGAGGATGTTGGCGGTGTACGGGTGGTTGTAGTGGGCCCAGTCGGTGACCGATCGGAGGGCCGCTCCGGCGCCGAAGTACCTTCCCTCGGTGAACAGCGCCATCAGCGTGATGAACCCCCCGTAGCTGCCGCCGTAGATCCCGATCCGATCGAAGGCAATGCCAAAGCGAGCCTGGAGGAACCTGGCCCCGTCGACCTGGTCCTGGAGGTCCCGTCCTCCCATGTGGCGGTAGATGGCGGTCCGCCAATCGCGGCCGTAGCCGGCGGAGGCCCGGTAGTCGAGGTCCAGCACCACGTAGCCGCGACGCGCCAGGAGATGATGGAACATGAACTCCCGGTAGTAGCTCGACCAGTAATTGTGGACGTTATGGAGATACCCGGCGCCGTGGACGAAGATCACGCCAGCGCCGTTGGGCTCAGCGCCCACGTCGGCGGGGCGGTAGATCCGCGCCGGGACCTCCGCGCCGTCCGACGCCGGGACCAGGACGATCTCGGGAACGATCCAGGGATAGGCGAGCCACTCCGGCGTGGGCGAGGTCGTGAGCCGCGCACCGGCACCTCCGCGGACCGGCCGGAGATGGAGCTCGGGGGGCCGGTTGGGGGTCGAGAACACGTCGGCGAGGAGTGTGCCGTCGGGAGACAATACCACCTGGTGCCCCCCCACCTCGGTGGTGAGCCGGCGGGCCGGGCCGTCGTCCACTGGCAGCAGATAGAAATGGCGCTCGAAGGGCGAGGGTTCGCTGGTATGCAATGCCCAACGGGTCCGGTCCGGCGTGAGCTCGGCACTCAGAACCTCCCACCGACCGCGGGTCCGCTGGACCGGGGTGCGGCCCGGGCCGGCCACGGTGTACAGGTGAGCGAAGCCGTCGGCTTCCGAGACGAACCACACGCCGCGGTCGGCGGGGAGCCAGCCAGCGCACCCGGCGCAGGGACCACCGACCCAGGCGCTGTCCACCAGGACGTCGAGGGTCTCGAGGGCGCCGGTCGCCGCCTCGACCCGACCGAGGTAGCGACGATTGCGATCCACGTCGACCGCGAGCACGAGGGCCGCGGTGCCCGCGTCGTTCCAGCCGCGGCCATCGAGGAGGGCGTAGCGATCGGTGGTGTCGCCCGGGACAGGCCGGAGCCATTCCACCGCCCCGGTTGCCAGGGCGAGGAGCCCAACGCGCTGGCGGGACGGCGCGTCGCCCACCTTGGGCCTGGCCTCGACCCGCTCGGTGTAGCCCGAGGGGGTCACGTACGCCGGGACCTCGGTGCGCCGGGGTTCCCCCGCCGTGACCGTGAACACCAGGGCATGCGTCGCAGCCGGCGAGGGATGGATCGCGGCCACGGTTTCGCCGCGCCGCAGATAGAGTGGCTTCGGCCGGCGGCCGTCGCGCTCCTCCCGCTCGGCCCGGAGCACGCTGTCGCGCCAGAGGCGGTCCCGAATGGCCGCGATGAGGGACCGCTCCTCCCGCTCCAGAAAGGCCCGCTGGCCCTGCGCCCGGGCACTGTCGGGCGCCGGCCCCGCCCGGATGTCCGTCAATTGACGGACCGCGAGGGTCGCCAGATCGAAGGAGTAGAGGTTGAAGTCCCTGCGGAAGAACACCCGCATGCCGGTGCGATCGAAGCTCGGGTCGGTTTCACTTCCCGATGGGGTATCGGTGAGGCGTTGAAGCCGCCCGCTGGGCAGGTCGACCAGGAACAGATCGCCCCGGACCGAGGTCACCCGCCGCCGTCCGTCGGGGCTGGTGGCGCCTGGTGCGACGAGCGCCTGAAGCGAGTCCCAGTCGGCCACGCTCAGTGCCTCGGGCTCCGATCCCGGCGCCGCCCTGACGCGGAAGGGCCGCGGGGACTCTCGCCAGGACGCGCCCGGGGGCAGCCAGTCGAAGTAGATCCACCGGCTGTCGGGCGACCAGCGAACGTTGGCGGGTTCGCGACCGACCAGCTCGGGGCCACGCATGATCCAGGCAAGATCAAGGTCCGGCGCCGGGCCCTGGGCCCGAATCGGCCCGGCGGGTCCTACCGCCACCAGCAGCGCCAGCAAGGTCCAACCGCGCGGCGATACGGACATCTCTTCTCCCTCCGCCATCAAGGGAACAGGCGGTCCACGCTCCACCCGCCATCGGGGTCGCGCCGGTAACGCACCCGGTCGTGGAGCCGATTGGCGCGACCCTGCCAAAACTCCAATTCGTGCGGCGTAAGGCGGTATCCGCCCCAGTGCGGGGGCCGGGGAACGGGGGCTGCGCCAAACCGGGCCTCCAGCTCCGCGACCGCGCGCTCGAGCGCAGCCCGGTCCGGCAGCACCGCGCTCTGCCGGGAGGCCCACGCCCCGAGCTGACTCCCGCGCGGCCTGGTGGCGAAATAGGCGTCGGACTCCGCGGGTGTCACCCGAACGGTCCGGCCCGAAATCCGAACCTGGCGGCTCAGGCTCGGCCAGTAGAAGAGCAGGGCCGCAGCCGGGTTGGCCGCCAGTTCCACGGCCTTGGCACTCTCGTAGTTGGAATAGAACACGAAGTCGCCGTGGTGGACCCCTTTCAGGAGGACGATCCGGGCTGCAGGCTGGCCGCCCGCGCCCACCGTGGCGAGGGTCATGGCGTTGGGATCAGGCTCCCCGGCCTGGGCCGCATCGTCGAACCAGGCGGCGAACTGCCGGAACGGATCGGGATCGACGGAGGCGGGGTCGAGCGGGGGGCCCTCGTACTCGGTGCGGCGGTCCGCGAGGCTCATTGGTGCGAACTCCGGGGTCGCTCCGCCCCGGGCCACGGACCGGGAGGGGGCAGCCGTTCCGGGGGACGGGTGCGGGTCCGAACCACGGTGAATCCCCGCGCGAGGTAGTTCGGCAGGGCCGTGGGTCCGTCCAGCGTGCAGGTCTCGACCTCGACCCGGGAGCAGCCCAGCGCAAACGCGCGCCGGACGGCCTGCTCCAGCAGCCATCCGCCGAGGCCCCGGCCGGCGAACGCCGGAACCAACCCGAAGTAGGCGATGGTACAGCCGGGCAGTCGGGTGGCGTCCAGCTCGAAGTATCCGGCCGGCGTCCCCTCGACGGTGAGATACCAGGTTTCGTAGCCCGGCCGGGCGATGGTGTCGAGCCACTCATCCCAGGTCCAGTCCAGCCGGTCCCGCCAGGCGTGATCGCCGCCGACCGAGGTATAGAAATAGCGGTTGAGCTCGGGCGACGGCCTTCGGGCGCGAACCAGCTCGGCCGCGGGGCGCCTCGCGGCCGGACGGAGGGCGTCGAGCGAGGTGAGTTCCAGGGTCGTGACGATCACGGGGGCGGGGTCGGCGGCGGCCATGGCAGTCAGGCGGGCAGGACGATGCCCCGACAGCTGCCGAGGCCGATACGGCGGAACCCCTGCCGCTCGCAGTGGCCGGTGAGGATCACTTCGTCGCCGTCCTCGAGGAAGCGGCGCTGTTCGCCGGTCGGCAGCGACACCGGCTCCCGGCCCCGCCAGGTGAGCTCGAGGAGACAGCCGCGCTCCTCGCGGCTTGGCCCCGAAACGGTGCCGCTCCCCAGGAGATCACCCGGACGGAGGTTGCACCCGTTGCTGGTATGGTGGGCGACGAGCTGCGCCGGGGTCCAGTAGAGCGACGCGAACGACCCCCGACTCAGCCGCACCGCTGCGTGCCCTTCGGCGCGCATCCGGGCGGTGGCCAGGTGGACCTCGAGCACGAGGCCGATGCCGCCGGTCGCGCGATCGGACGGATCGGCAAGGTAGGGGAGCGGGTCGGGGTCGCCTCCTGCCCGCGCCGCCGCCGGCACCCGGAACGGGGCCAGGGCCTCCAGGGTCACCACCCAGGGCGAGACGCTCGACGCAAAGTTCTTTGCGAGGAAGGGTCCGAGCGGCTGGTACTCCCAGCGCTGGATGTCACGAGCCGACCAGTCGTTGAGGAGCGAGAGGCCGAAGAGATGGCGGCCGGCCTCCGCGATCGGGATCGGCGATCCCAGCGGGTTCCCCTGCCCCACCCAGAGGGCCACCTCGCATTCGTAGTCGAGCGACCGGCTGGGGCCGAAGGTCGGGGCGGCGCCGTCCTCGGCCACCGTCTGGCCCTGCGGCCTCCGGACCGGGGTGCCGCTCACCACCACGGACGACGCCCGGCCGTGGTAGCCGATCGGTACGTGCTTGTAGTTCGGGAGGAGCGGGTGGTCGGGCCGAAACATGCTGCCCACGTTCGTGGCGTGATGAATCGAGGCGTAGAAATCGGTGTAGTCGCCGACGTCGACCGGGAGCAGCAGCTCGGCCCGGTCCGCCGCCAGCAGACAGGGTTCCACCGTCCCCGCGTATCCCGGATCCACCAGGAGGTCGAACAGGCGACCCCGTAGCGCGGCCCTGGCGGGCGGCGCCAGCGCCATCAACGGATTGAGGACTGGCGCCGCGAGCGCCGCGCGGACCTCGACCGGCAGCGGCTCGAGGAGCCCGCGCGCAGTCACTCCTGCCAGATCGAGGATCTCGTGGCCGATCGCCACGCCCAACCGGGGCCTGGGATCCGGGGCGTCGGGCGAGCGGAACGCCCCGAACGGGAGGTTCTGGACCGGGAAATCGGTCTCCGGCCGGCCCGCCGACTCGACCCAGGATCGCACGCCGGGATCGTGAGTTCGATCAAGCGCGGAGGTCATGCCACGGCCGCGGCGGCGGCTTCGTCCAGCGGTTCCCGGAAGGAGCATGACCCGAAGCCATGGAAGCGGCTCCGCAACCGCTCCGTCTCCGCGGGCGCGATCCGGCGCCCCCGCCAGCAGAGGTCCTCCCCGTCGAGGCGGATGGCGTCGGTCCCCTCGGCGAGGAGGACCGCCTGCACTTCGGCAGCCCCCTCCCCCGCCTGGGCCAGGGCCGCGGCAACACCAAGGTTGAGGTAGCCGTACATCGATGCGACGAGGCTGTCGCGCTCGTAGGTGAGCGGGTAGCGGCCGCGGCGGAGGTGATGGAGGCCAGCCGTCGCCTTGAACGCGAGGCCCCGCTCGGCGGCGCCGACGAGGAAGGCCGCGATCGCGTCCGCCCCGGGAAATGCGTCCGGCGTCACGCCGCCGAGCCGGGCCTTCGCGGCCAGACCGCGGGCGGCGAGGGCATCGAGCACCGGCTCGATGCCGTGAGGAGCCAGGCCCACCTCGCCATAGACCGTGATCCCGGGGAAGCGGGCAGCGAGGCCGTCGACCGCGGCCGGGTCGAGCACCCGCCCTTCCACAGCGTCGACCTCGGCGTCAGACCGATGACCGAACGCCTCGATGGCCCGGGCATCGGCGTCCCAGTCCGGGCCAAGCGTTGCGCTCACGCGCCAGGGATCGCCCCCAGGGCCCAGGTCGTCCAGGGCGAGTTCCAGCTCCGGCAGGCGCGCCGCGGGCGATACGAATCGACCCAATGCCCATCGATCCGAGGACACCAGGTATGCCTCATAGTTGGCTACCGCCCGATCCATGGGGAGCCCCGCCGGGGGATAGAGGCCCGCGTAGTCGATGGCGGCGCCGAGCAGGCGCCGAAGCGACAGGGGCAGCTCGGATTCGATCACGACGGGAAGATAGTCTCAAGCCGAATCGTCCACGAAGGCCTCGGCCTCGATTTCCACCAGCATGTCGGGGTCGATGAGCCGGCTTACCTCGACCATCGAGGTGACCGGCCGGATGGCGCCGAAGAATTCCCCGTGCGCGCGGCCCACCTCCTCCCATCGGCCGATATCGGTGACGTAGATCCGGGTGCGGTAGACATGAGCCAGGCGTCCGCCTAACGCCTCGAGGGCGCGTTCCAGGTTCCGGATCGTCTGGACCGTCTGGGCGTACGCGTCGCCCCGACCGACCACCTCGCCATGGGCCCCGGTCGCGGTGGTCCCGCTCACCTGGATCATGGCGCCGATCCGGACCGCCCGGCTGTAGCCCACGACGGGTTCCCAGGGTGTTCCGGTCGAGTGGTTGGTCCGCATAGGCTCGGCCTTCCCGGCGGCAGCGCTGCCCGATCCGACCTGGACCGTTCCCACCAAGCGGGGGCCGGCCGGCGACCGCGGCCGGCCCCGCCGCCTGACGATTCAACTTAACCGGGGTGTCCCGCGCGGCCGGAGGGCAGCATCACGCCGCCAGCACCAACCCGCGACCGACCTAACCGGCGGTGAATTGACGGGCTCGCTCGCCCATGGCCCCGACGTCGGCCAGCAGGGTGTCGTGGGTGTCGTGAGGGATTTCGAGCACCGCGAGCACGTCGCGCGGCGCCACTTCGGCGGCTCCCTCGGCGTCGAGCTCCAGGCCACAGGCGCTGCAGAGCGACTCGGCCGCCCAGACCAGCTGGCCGATCGGGCCGGCGAGCGCCGGCCCCTCCCCGGGGTGGTGGTGGTGGGTCACCGCCGACACCACCGGCACGGGGAGGCGCCAATGGGCGAGGAGCTGCCCGCCAATGTCTCCGTGGTCCATTCCGAGGCGGGCCACCTCCACGTGCCAGACACCCCGACCGTCGGCTTCCGTTTCCTGGCGGACCGCGGCGAATTCTGCCGGGAAGAACTGGTCGAGTACCAGGAGGCCCACATCGTGAAGTAGGCCCGCCACATAGGCTTCCGCGCCGTCAACGCCGGCATTGCGCTTGCTCAACTGGGCCAGGCGCTCCGCCACCAGCCCCACGGCGGCAGAGTGCTCCCAGTACCGCGCATGGTCCAGGCTGGAGTCCCGGCCGCCGAAGGCGCGGACGACGCCAACCGCCATGACGAGCGACCGAACGTGTTTCATTCCGAGACGGGCAACCGCTGCCGTGATCGTCGTGACCTCGGCGCCGGAGGAGAAGGCGGCGGAGTTGGCCACGCGAAGCATCCGGGCCGCGAGCGGGGGGTCGCGCTCGATGACCCGGGCCAGCTCCTGGAGCCCGCCCATCTCGTTGGCCAGGGCCTGCTGGACCTGGACCAGCAGGGCCGGGAGGGTGGGGAGCTGTTCCTTCCGGCCGAACACCTGGGCCAGCCGGTCGGGAAACGTCAGGTGGTCTGACATGTCGGTCTCCACCGCGCTATCTCCGCCCCCCGTCTCAAGATGGGCCTCGGGGCCGCCGATACTCCTGGGCCGGGCGGCACCGACGGCCATCGGGTTCTAAGCGGAGCGGGCATCGGGCATGATTGCCATCATCGGCATCCTCGTCGTACTCGGTTCGGTGCTGGGCGGCTTCAGCATCGCCGGCGGAAAGATCCCTGCGTTGTTTCACGTCGCCGAGATCATCGTGATTCTCGGCACGGCGTTCGGGACGGTGCTGATCTCGACGCCGGTGCCGGTGCTCAAGCTTATGATCGGGAAGATGGGCGGGGTTCTGAAGGGCACGCCGTACAGCGCCGGCGCCTACCTGGACACCCTCAAACTGCTGTACGAGCTGTTTCAGCTGGCCCGGAAGGATGGACTGGTCGCGATCGAGACCCACATCGAGGCCCCCGAGAAGAGCGCGATCCTCCAGCGCTATCCGGCGGTGCTCCGGCATCACCATGCAGTCCGGTTCCTTTGCGACAACCTCCGCCTGGTGCTGGTGGGAAGCGTGCCGCCCCACGATCTCGACACGTTGATGGACGGCGAGATCGAGCTGCACCATCACCAGGAGAGCGCGGCGGCCAGCGCTCTCCAGAAGGTGGCCGACGCGCTGCCCGGGATCGGGATCGTGGCGGCGGTCCTCGGGATCATCGTCACGATGGCGGCGATCGCCGGACCGGTGGAGCAGGTGGGCGAGCACGTCGGGGCGGCACTGACCGGCACCATGCTCGGGGTGCTCTGCGCCTACGGCTTCTTCGGGCCCCTGGCGACGGCGATCGAGCATCTCAACGCGGCGGAGGGGCACTTCTACCAGGTTCTGAAGGCCGGGGTGGTCGCGTTCGCCAAGGGGTTTGCACCGATCGTCTCGGTCGAGTTCGCGCGGCGGGCCATCGCCGCGGACGTGCGGCCCACTTTCCAGGCCATGGAAACGGCCTGCAAGTCGATCAAGCGGTAGGGCCCGGTGCACAAGGATCGCGAAACCCCCGTCATCGTGGTCCGGAAGAAGGTCCACGGCCACGGCCACCACGGCGGGGCCTGGAAAGTGGCCTTCGCCGACTTCATGACCGCGATGTTCGCGCTGTTCCTGGTGCTCTGGCTCGTGAATCAGAGCTCGGACGTGAAATCGGCGATCGCCGGTTACTTCCAGGATCCGTTGGGCCGGGCCAGCGAATACGGCTCGTCGCTGATTCCGGGCGAGGGAGCCCAGACCCAGATGGCCCGGCCGCTGGCCCCGATGCAGGTGATCGACCTCCGAATCGACCGGATGCTGCGCCTGGCCGATCAGATCCGGGAGAAGCTCGGGCGGGTACCGCTCCTGGATTCGCTTCGCCAATACGTCGAGATCACGATGACCGACGAGGGGCTCCGGATCGAGCTCATCGAGGACTCGACGGCGATGTTCTTCGAATCGGGCAGTGCGATACCGAGCAGCCGGGGTCGGCTCCTACTGGAACTCATCGGACGCGAGCTGGCCACGGATCCGAACCAGGTGACGATTGAAGGCCACACCGATGCCCGGCCCTTCGCCGCGGGCGGCAGCGGCTATGGCAACTGGGAGCTGAGCGTGGACCGGGCCAACGCCGCCCGCCGGATCGTCGGCGCCGCGGGGGTCGAGGCTCGCCGGTTCGACGAGATCCGGGGCCATGCCGACCGGAAGCTCCGCTATCCCGACGCGCCGTACGACCCCCGAAACCGCCGGGTCTCGATCCTGGTCGAACTGGACCGGACCGTCGGTCCAGGCGACGTCCCGATCGACAGCGTCCGGCGCCGTCTCGGAAGGGCCCGATGACCGGGGCCGGCACGGTGCTGCTGGTCCACAGCGACCCTACGACCCTGGAGGCGCACGCGACGCTCCTGCGCGGACCAGGCACCTGGCGGGTTCTGACGGCGCCGGATGCCCCGGCCGCGCTTTCCCTCGCCCGGCTCCACCGGCCGAACCTGATCCTGAGCGGGTGGGACCTGGCCGGCGAGGGCGGCCCGGGCCTGGCTCGGGCGGTGCGAGCCGACCCGCTGCTGGAGGGGGCCCTGTTCGTCCTCCTCTGCCCACCGGAGGCCGAGGACGCCGTGCTGGTCGATCCGGCCATCGACGACGTCCTGCTCGAGCCGGTCACCCCCGTGGCGTTGGTGGCGCGGGTCCGGACCATGCTCGGGCTGAGCCGAATGCACGAGCAGCTCAGGGCGGACAAGACCGAACTGGAGCGGCTGCACCAGGCGCTGGCTGGCCGGTTCGAACAGCTGCTGGGCCTGCTGGTCC
Source organism: uncultured Gemmatimonas sp. (assembly GCA_964521535.1). Classification (GTDB taxonomy): domain Bacteria; phylum Gemmatimonadota; class Gemmatimonadetes; order Gemmatimonadales; family GWC2-71-9; genus SHZU01. The sequence goes on along the minus strand of CAZFSA010000058.1, from coordinate 12,752 downwards.
ACCTGATCGATCTCCGCGTCCCGGGGGCCGCGGCGCGGGGCCGGGAGAACGCCCGCCTGGCCGCGGCGCTGGCCGATCGGTTCGATGTCCCGGAACCCCTCCGGCGCGACCTCGACATCGCCGCCCGACTGCACGAGATCGGCCGGGTGGCCCTCGCCTCCGAAGCCGGGGACGACGGGCCGGAGGACGTGATGGAAGGCGACGGCTGGCGCTACGTGGTGGCGGCTCGCGAGCTGCTCGAACAGGCCGACGGTCTCGGGCCCGCCGCGGAGCTCATTGGGGCCTGCTACGAGAACTGGGACGGGACCGGTCACCCGGACCGTCTTCGGCAGGGCCAGATTCCGCTTCGTGCCCGGATTCTCCGGGTGCTCATCGACTACCAGGCGCTGCTGGCCTCAGGTGCCGCCGGGACGCCCGACTCGGCCCTCGCGACGCTACAAGCCCACGCCGGCACCAGATATGACCCGCTGGTGATCGCGTATCTCGAGGCGCTGCTCCGGGCGACGGCCTCGCCGGCCGAGACCGACGACCGGGTCCGGCTCCCGTTGGGCAAGCTGGCCGCCGGCATGGTGCTGGCGGACGATCTCTGCACCAGTTCGGGAATGAAGCTCCTGGCCGCCGGTGCGGAACTCACCTCCGGGGTGCTCGAGACCATCCGCCGGCGCCATCGGAGCGATCCCATTGTCCACGGCGTCTGGGTGCGCCGGACCGCCCCGGGGACGGGCTGAGGCCGCCTTGTCGCTGGCGCGGAGGCACCCTATGATGCCGATCCGGAACCACGATCGATGAGCGTCCCGCCTTCCGTTCCCGGAGCGCCAATGCCCGACGTCCCGGTCGATCTGCTGGTGCGACTCGACCGGGCTCTCGGTGTCCAGGAGCTGCTCCGGGGAATCGCACACGACCTGCGGAACAACCTCCAGGTGCTCACGCTCGGCAGTTCGGTGGATGGCGCCGAGATCGAGTCGCGGGTCGAACGGGCGATCGACGAGATGAGCGAGACCCTTCAGATCCTCGGCCAGCTGGGGCGACGCCTCGACAGCGACCCGCCCCTGGCGTCGCCCGGTGCGGTCCTCGCTCTGGTGGCGCGGTTGGCCGATTACCAGCGCAACCTCCCGACCGCCGCGCTGGAGCTTCAATACGCCGCGGACCTGCCCCCGGTGGCGATTGGTCAGGCGTCGCTCCTGCAGATGCTCCTTGATCTCGTGATGTGGGCCAAGGAGGCCACCCGACCAGAGGGGGGCCGGGTGACCGTGTTGGCCGAAGCAGTCCCCGGGGACGTCGCGATCGAGTTTGTCGTTCTGGCCCGACGGTCCGGCTCTCCGGGCCAAGCGCCGCCGCCGGGGGCCGCCCCTGCCGATCTCGGCCTGCAGGTGGCGCGAGCCCTGGTGACGCAGGCGGGAGGAGACTTCCGGCTCGACCCGAACCCCGACGGCGGCCAGGTCACCGTTCGCCTCCCGGTTGCCGGCCGATCTACCGCCCGATATTGACCAGCTCGCGCAGCATCTCGTCGGCGATCCGGACGAGCCTGGCAGCCGCCGTGTAGGCCTGTTGGTGCTCGATCAGCCGCACCATCTCCTCATCGATCGAGACACCTGACACGTCCTGCCGCTGGGCTTCCAGGTGGTCCAGCACCGCGGACTGCGCGTCGGACCCGAGGGAGGCCTCCCGGGTGGCAACTCCCAGCGAGGACACCACGGCGGCGTAGTAGTCGCCCAGCACCTGCGCCGGACCCCCTGCGACGGCCGGCGACCAGGGACCGGCCGCAGTCGACCCGGGCACCGGGACCACGAGCTGTCGGAGTTCGGCCAGGCGCACGGCCACCGTGTTGTCACCGGCCGCCGTGCTGTAGCCGGCCGCGATCCGACCCGGATCGGCGAGAATCGCGGCATCGAGGGCGATCGTGGCGGCAGTGACGCCGTTCGGGTCGAAGAACGGACCGATCGTGGCCAGGGGCGACGGCGGCGGCGTGAGGGTCGGCTGGAGCGGCTTGGTCGTCGGGTCGTAGTCGCTGTGGATCTGGTTGACGGCGGCGACCACGGCGAGGGCGAGGTCATCGAGCTGGCCACGCAGTCCGGTGGCCCGACTCGTGGCCGAGCCTGGCGCCCCGATCGTCGCCGCCGCGTCGAGCAGCCCGCGAATCCGGCCCTGGGCGACGCTCGCTGGCACCGGCGGTTGGCCGATCTGCAGCTGAAAGGGGCCGGTACCGGAGACGGAGAGGAGCTGGACCCCGCCACCGGCCGACACCAGCTGCAGGCCACCAAGGTTCACGTCGACGGTCCCGCTCCCCCGATCGATCGCCTGGACGTCGACGAGACCCGCCAGGCGATCGATCAGTTGCTCCCGCCGGTCCATGAGATCCGGCGCGTTCCCTCCGGCGGCCCGGATCTGGCCGTTGAGCCGGGCGATCTCCTGAATGGCGAGGTTGGCGTCGGCCACCGCCGCACCCAGCTCGCTCCCGATGCCCTGCACCAGGCTGTCCAGCCGCCCGTTCGCGGCATGGAACCGGTCGGTGAGCTCGGCGGCCGTGGCAAGCAGCACCGCGCGAGCGGTGGCATCCACCGGGTGTCCGGCCAGGGTGTGGAAGGCGTCGATCAGCCGGTCCAGTGAGGCGCCGAGCCCGGCCTCGCCGGGCTCGCCGAAGACCGATGCCGCCTGGTCGAGGGTCTGGGCCAGCGTCCGGTACCGGCTCTCGACTCCGGTCTCCAGCCGCCAGGTCCGGTCGAGGAAGGTGCTTCGGAGCCGATCGATGCCAAGGATGGCGACGCCCCGACCCATCTGACCGATCGGGGTCCGCTCCGGAGACGCGGCCGCAAGCCGCAGCCGCTGCCTGGTGTACCCGGGCGTCTCGGCGTTGGCGATGTTGTGGCCGGTGACCGCCACGGCCCGCTCGTGGGTCCGAAGGGCACTGGCCGCGACCGACAGCAGGCTGGTGAGCGCCATGTCACGCCCTCTGGTTGAGGAGGAGGCCGCTGCCTGCCTGGGCCGCGGCGGCCGGGTACCCGACCGGCGGTTCCGGGCCGGCGGACGCGGTGAGCATCTGATGAAGGAACTGTTCGCCGGTTTCGATCGCCTTCCTGATGACTCGCTGGTTGACCTCGAGCTCGCGCTGCGCAGCCCGCGCCGCGAGGTGGAGCTCGCCGACGGCGGCGCGGCAGGGCTCGGCCTCGGCGATCGTCAGCCGCTGGACCAGGTCGGGGAGGGTGGAATCGGCATCGCCGGTCACGATCTCCACCAGCCGGGCGCGCTCCCTCCGGGTTTCGCGCAAGGCGAGCAGGGTGCGGCCGATATCGTGGACGACGCGCTCGAGTTCGGCCGCGTCGTCGCGAGCCAGGGCCTCGCGCTGTTGCAGGAGGCCGTTCCGGAGATCTCTCAGCAGGCCGATCTCGATCCCGAGGCCCGCGAGCAGGCTTCGCACCCCCTCCGCGGCGGGGCCCGCTCCGTCCGGGTCCGACCTCTCCCGCTCAGGCTCCATGATCCAGCCGGGCCGCCAGCTGCCGGTAGAGGGCCTCGCCCAGGCCGCGAGTGGAGCGGCGGGCCGCCTCGACCGCCACCGCGTCGTCCATCATGGCCGTGAACATCTCCCGGGCGCCGCCCACGTCCTCGGCCATGTCGCTCGGGACCGACGCCCGCATTTCGCGGAACAGCTGCGCCAGGAACAGGGCCTCGAACTCCGACGCCGCCTGGCGGAGCCGCTCGCGAGGAGTCTGTGGTCCTGGCGCGGCCCCGATCGCGCCGACCCCATCGCCGACGCTCATCGCACCACGACCTCGGCCCGAACGGCACCTGCCGTCCGGAGGGCTTCGAAAATGGCCGCCACCTCGGGGGCCCTGGCCCCCGCGGCATGGAGGCCGGCCACCAGCTGCTGCACGCTGGCACCGGAGCGTGCCTCTACCAGTCCCCCGCCGGCCTCGGGGCCCGGCGCTCCCGGTTCGGGACCGATCCGGACGGTGAAGCCCCGATGGCTCACGGTCGCCTGCCCGAGGCGTACGTCGCCGCCCACGACGACGGTACCGTCCCGGCCGTCGATGACGATCCGGGCGACGTCGGCGACCGTTACGGTCAGGGTATCCAGGGCCGCGAGCCACTGGGGGAGACTATCGGCGTGCTCCGGACCGGGGTTGAGCAGGATGCTGCCAGCATCCTCGGTCCGGGCGGTTCCGGGCCCGGCCGCCGCGACGATGGCGGCGGTGATCCGGGACGCGGTCCGGAGGTCCGGATGCCGGAGCGCGAGGCGGGGCGCCGGCCCCAGGGTTGGGAGCGGGAGGTCCACCTCGATCACACCGCCCTCGGCAATCCGCCCGGCGTTCCCCTGCCTGCTGGAAACCCGGCCGCTCCCGTCGGTCGCCACGACGAGGGGCCCCTGCGCCGTCGCGACGGGCGGCTGGTTGGGATCGACCAGGAGGGGGGTGATCCAAAGCACGCCGCCTCGCAGCGACGTCGCGTCACCGAGGGCACCCACTTGAACCTCAAACCGCCCGCCGGGCCGCAGGTACGGGGAGACCTCGGCGGTGACCAGGACCGCCGCGACGTTCCGAAGGCGGAGCTGCTCACCCGGGACCTCGATATTGAACCGCCGGAGCAGGTTCACCACGCTCCGGACCGTCATCGTAGCGCCGTTGAATCCGCCGAAGCTGCGGTCCCCGGTCCCGTCGAGGCCCACCACCAGCCCGTAGCCGGCGAGCCGCCGCGGCACCTCGCCCTGGCGGACGGTCAGTTCACCCACCCGAACGTTCTGCTGCGCGGCGAGGCCGGCGGAGGAACTCCCGCCCACCGCCAGGGCCGCACCGATCGTTGCCAGCCGAAATCCGCGTCGCATCATGGCCAGAAGATCGCGAGAAGCTTGCCCAGGATTCCGGACCGCGGGCCGATCTTCTTCCCCTTGTAGGTGATCACCGCGTCCGCGACCCGCGAGGACGACACCAGGTTCTGGGGCGACACGTCCTCGGCGCGAACCCGCCCCCGCAGCTGGACCTCCTGCAGCCGGCCGTCGATGGTGACGCTCTTGGTGCCTTCCACGGTGGCCAGGCCACCTGGATCGAGGGCCGTGACCCGGACCGTGAGGACGGCCCGCAGGTTCCCCGCCCTGCCGCTTTCGCCCACGTCGCGGGATGCGCTGTTCATTCCGGTGCTGAATTCCTTGGCCGGTCCCAGCCGGACCGCGGAGTCAACGCCGATGCCGAGGCGGGCCCGCTGGCTTCGATCGGCGCTGGCCACGGTGGAGACCCGCTCGCTGGCATCGGCACGCTCGTCGATCACCACGGTCAGCACGTCACCCACTCGCAGCGGCAGCCGGTCGGACAACCACGCGGCCCGGAGATTGGGGCCGCTCCGGCCCGGGACCGAGCTCGAATCGGCGGGTCCGGGCACGCCCTGCGCCCCGGCCGCGGGGGACCTGGCGAGCACAGCCACCGTCAGGACCACGAGGTACCGTGCCATCGCTAGCTTCCTTTCCCGAGGCGGGCCTGGCCCGGCCCGATGGCAACTCCGTCAATCCGCTCCCCGCGGACGGGGTCGCGGGCCCAGACCCGCTCCCCGCGGCGCGCCGCGTTGGCCGCCAACCCCTCCCGGGCGACGATCATTGCTCCGAGGCGCCACTCGAACCGCACCGGATCGCCGGGGCGAATCACCGGGGGTTCCTGCACGGCTGGTGGGGCGACCGGGTCGCCCGGCCGAAGCGACCGACGCACCTCCCACCCCAGGGGCGACAGGTCGTCGCCCCTGGGCGGGCCGAATACCAGCCGTCGGTCGAGTCGGACATCTCCCGGCCTCACGATAGCGCCGGCGGCGAGGGGGCGGGTTGCGGTCCACTGCGCCACCTCGCGGCCCGCGCGAACGCTGATCGCGATTTCGCCCGTGGGATGGGAGACCAGCACGACGAACCGGCCGTCCGCCCCCTGCCCCGCCAGGCGAAACGCCGCGCTGTCGGTCACGACGGGAGGCCGGATCCGGCTCCACTCCAGCCGCACGGTGGCCAGATCGACGTCCCACTGCCGGGCCACCTCGGTCCGAACCAGGAGGTCGAGCCTCGCCGGCACGGTCGTGTCTGGCGGGGCCGCGACGACCAGGAGGGCCAGCATGCTACCGCACGAGGTCACTGGTCGCCTGCATCATCTCGTCGGTGCTCCGGATGGCGCGGGCGTTGATCTCGTAGGCCCGCTGCGCCGCGATCATGTCCGTCATCTCGACCACGATTTCCACGTTGCTCGACTCCAGGCTTCCCTGTGCCACCCGGCCGAACCCCGCCTCCTGAGGCTGCCCCACGATGGCAGGCCCCGACGCCACGGTCTCCCGATAGAGATTCTCGCCGAGATTCTCCAGCCCCACCGGGTTGGCAAATCGCGCCAGCTCCAGGCGGCCGATCTCGATCGGTTCGGCGTCGGCGGCGGCGGTGCGGATGCTGACGACGCCGTTCGGCGCCACCGCGATCTCGGCGGCATCGGGCGGGATGGTGACACCGGGGTGGACGAGGTACCCGCCGCTGGTGACCAGGGCCCCGGTGCCGGACAGGGTGAAGGAGCCGTCGCGGGTGTAGGCCAGGGTTCCGTCGGGACGCTGGATCTGGAAGAAGCCGTCTCCCTCGATGGCAAGGTCGGTGGGACGACCGGTCTGCTGGAGCGTCCCCTGCTGGTGGAAGCGGGTGACTCCCGCGATCCTGGTCCCGCGTCCGACCTGAACCGGCGCCACGCCCTCGCTGCTCTGATAGTTGACCACGGCCTCGCTCTGGATCGTCTCGTAGAGGACGTCCTCGAAGGCGGCCCGGCTCCGCTTGAAGCCGGTGGTGTTGACGTTGGCCAGGTTATTGGCGATCACGTCGATGAGCCGCTGCTGGGCGATCATGCCGCTGGCAGAGGTCCGCATGGCCGGGTTCATCGTTCCCTCTCCTCGTCAGGGACGGCGTGGGTATCAGCCCACCCGTCCCACGTCGCTGGTGATCGACTGCAACACCCCGTCCAGGGTTCGGACGGCGGTGACGTTGGCGGAATAGGCGCGCTGGACCTCGACCAGCTGCACCATGGTGGCGACCGAGTTGAAGTTGGCCTCCTCGAGCTGGCCCTGGCGGACCAGCGTCGCCTCGGGAGGCTCCCGCAGCGGGCCGTCTCCCGGCCGGAGCCTGCCCGCCGACTCCTTGAGCAGGCTCGCCCCCTCGGCCGGGAGGGCGACGCGGAGGCGGTCCACTTCGGTCCCGCCGTCCAGCACCGTCCCGTCCGGCCGGATCTCGATCTCCGGACCCTGGAGCACGAGCGCGCCGTTCCGCCCGAGGAGGGGCGCACCGCCGGAATCGACCAGACGTCCCTCTCCGTCCAGTCGGAAGCTGCCTCCCCGGACCAGCCGCTCGCCCGCGGGGGTCGATGCCACGAAGAATCCTTCTCCCTCGAGCGCCAGATCGAGCGGCCGGCCCGTGACCCGGAGGGCTCCCTGGCTCCAATCCGTTGCCTGGCAGGGAACCGGGCTCTCCATCCCCTCGAGCCGGCGGGCCGACACCCGGTCGGCCTTGAACCCGGCGGTGCCGAGGTTGGCGAGGTTGTTGGCGGTGACTTCCTGGAGCCGGAGATGGAATCCCAACGTCCGGGCGGCAGTCACAATTCCACGCAAAGGTGACATCTCATCTCCTCCAACTGGCGGTCGGGCAATCGCCATGCCCCGCTTGCCCTAACCGTCAGGATCGTTCAATCCATTGTCGGGCAATGAGTTCAACACCCCGCCCCGCCATCCGCTCAGCGGCGCGCTCCCGACGACTCCGGCGCTTCCTTCCGGAAGGTTTTGCCTCGGGAGAACTCGGGTTCCACTTCGACCGGAACCAGGAGCGCCCGAACCACGTCCCGGGGAAGCGCGGTGGTCCTGGCAATGGAGTCGACGGACTGGCCACGGCGTGCGAGCTCGGTGACCTGGCGCCAGGGGAGCGCATCGCCGCGGCGGGGCCGGCGCCCGGTCCGCCGGCCGACCAGCAGTCCGACACCGAGGCTGGCCGCGAGCGCCAGGAGCGCGGCTCCTGCGGTCTTCGCCTGTTCGGGATGGGTGGCAAGCCACAGCCGGGCAGCCCGGGCCTGCCCCACGGCGGTCATCGCGACCCTGCCGGCGGCGGCCTTCAGGGGTGGCCGCCAGTCCCGATCCGACGCGACCACCGACGCGGCCGTGAGGAGACCGGCGCTCAGGAACACTGCGGCCCAGATTCGCTTCGTCAGGGGTCGGGTCATGCGTCCTCCGGGGTCAGGGCCGAGCGCTCGCGCAGCCGCCGGATGGCCTGAGATCGGATCTGGCTCACCCGCGATTCGGTCACGTGCAGCATCGCGGCGATCTGCTTCAGATTGAGCTCCTCGTAGTAGTAGAGGGCGAGCACCGTTCGCTCTCGCGGCGGGAGACTGGCGATCGCCTCGCGCAGGTGACGGTGGGTGTCTTCCCGCCCGACGGCCCGGACGCCGGCCTCGCCCTCCGGGTCGGCAAGGGTGTCCTCGAGCCGGAGGGCGTCGCCTCCGCCCCGGGCCACGGGCCCCGCAAGGGAGACCATGGTCCCTCCTTCCACGTCCTGCCGGAGGCGGTAGTACGACAGCAGGTCGATCCCAAGCGCCTTCGCCACCTCGGCAGGTTCCGGGGCTCTCCCGTACCGGGTCTCCAGTGCCGTCACCACGGAGGCCAGCTGCCGTCCCTTGGTTCGCACGCTTCGGGGACGCCAATCCCGGCTCCTGAGTTCATCGAGGATGGCGCCGCGGATCCGTCGCATGGCATAGGTGCTGAAGGCCAGCCCGCGCGAACGGTCAAACCCTTCCACCGCCTGGACCAGTCCGAGTGTGCCGGCGCCCAACAGGTCGTCGAACTCGACGGCGTGCCCGATCCGCGTGGCCATCTCGCGGGCGCAGTGGTGCACCAGGCCCAGATACTGATCGAGGAGTTCGCGGCGGGCCTCGGCGTCACCCTGTTCCTGGTAGCGCTCCCAGAGCGCGTCTGTGACCGTGGTCATATCGCGTTCGACGCCGATCCGCAGGCGCCAGCCGGCTCCGGCAGGAGGTCAAGGCCGGCCACCTGCCGCCTCAAGGGCTCGAGCCCGGGGGCCGTGAGCAGGCTCTTCCCATGGCGGACGGCCTCGCGGAGCGCCGGCTCCTCGGCGAGGGCGCCGAGGTACCGGAGCGAGCGTCCCAGGAAATGCTGGGTGGCGGTGGCAAGGCGCCCGTAGGCTTCGCGACCATCCTCCGGCACGGCGGCCCGGTTGACGAGCACGTCAACGGGCAGGAGCGGCAGCTGGAGATGCACCAACTTCACCAGGGCATAGGCATCCGTCAGCGCGGCGGCCTCGGGCACGGTTATCACGACGAGGCGGGTGCCTCGCATGGCGGCGAGGCGGATGACCCCCTCGACTCCCGGCCCGGCATCGACCACCACCAGGTCGTAGTCGTCATAGAGATCGCAGAGCCGGTGGTGGAGCCGTGCCGACTCCAGGGCCCCCATCGCATACAGACCTTCGGCGCCCGACTCGCTCGGCAGCAGCCAGAGGCGCTCGCCGACCTGGTGAACCAGGGCGCCGGCCGGGGTCTCGCCGCGGGCCAGGGCCTCGAGCCTCCCCTGCACGGCCACCCCCACCAGGACCTGGAGGTGCCCCAGGTTCTGGGAACCGTCGACCAGGAGCACCCGTTGTCCCCGATCGGCGAGGCCTCCGGCCAGCAGCACCGAGAAGACCGACTTCCCCACGCCGCCCTTGCCGCTTCCCACCACGATCACCGGCGGGCCGTCGCGCTCGGCGTCGGGACCGGGCCCCTCCGACATGACCTGGCGAAGCCTGAGCCACGAACTGCTCATCCGGCCACTCCTTCCGTCGCCCGCCGCCCCACTCCGCCGGCCAACCGGCCCGCATCGAGCGGTTCAGCGGCCGAGCCCAGGTCGAACGGGACGTCCTGGCCGTCCGTGGTCCAACGCATCGGAAAGCCGTGCGCGAGCGCCAGGTCGAACAGCCCGCTCTCGTCCGGGGCCTCGTCGAGCTTGGTAGCGAGGAGGTGGGTGACTCCAAGCCGACGGGCATCGCGGACCTGGGCGGCGGCCAGGGGCGGCGAGAGCGAAGCCGGCAGCACCAGATGCACCTCGGTGGGGGCCAGGCTGGCAAGCAGCGACGCGGACTCGGCCCGGTCCTGGCGGTGCCGGGGACTGCGGCCCGGGGTGTCCACCAGCCAGACATCCCGGTCGGAGAGCCGTTCGCGAATGCCCGCCAGGTCGCCCGCGCCATAGGCAACCTCGATCGGGAGGCGGGCGATGGAGGCATAGGTCCGAAGCTGTTCCGCCCCGCCGACCCGGTAGGTGTCGAGCGAAATCAGGCCCACGCGACGACTTCCGAAGACGCGTCGGTTCGAGGCGAGCTTCGCCAGGGTGGTGGTCTTCCCCGCGCCGGTTGGACCCACCAGGGCGACGATGAGCGGCCCCTCCGTCGGGCTGCCGGGCATCATCGCTTCGAGGGCCGCGTTGGGCGGGTCGCGTCGCTCCCCACCCCGCTGGCGGGCGGTCATCGGATCGGAGGCAACCACTTCGAAGGCCGGCCCGTCCGGCGTGCGAATCCGGCGGGTGTGGAGAATCACGGCGTCGGGACCAACGACCTGACGGGCGCGCTTGAGGAGCACGGCCAGGTTGGAGCCCACAAGGGTTTCAAGCGGCACGGGCCAACTCCCAGGTTGCAAGACTCAGGATCGGGGCTTGGGTCGGCAGCTCGCCGAGCGAGAGGACGGGCACGGCCGGCAGCACCGGTTCCACCAGCCGCCGGACCCCGACCCGGAGGGTCGGGGAGGTAATCAGTGCGGGCGGCACACCGTCGCGGCGGTGGGTCTGTACCAGATCATTCAGGCGCCGGAGGGCGTCGGTCAGCTCGTCCGGATCCATCCCTCGGACTCCCTCGCGCAGGGGTCGGGGGCTGAAGAGCTGCATCAGGGCGGCCTCGAGCCGGGGCCCCAGCGTGATGCCCCGGATGGTTCCGTCGCCCTGGTCAAAGAGCTGGGCGATGACCGATCCCAGGGCCCGGCGCACGTGTTCGGTGAGCGCCTCGGTGTCCTTGGTCTGATCGGCGGCATCGCTCAGGGCCTCGAGAATGCTGACCAGGTCGCGAATCGGGATGCCCTCCTTGAGGAGTCGCTGCAGGACCCGGTGCACGCCGCCGAGCGAGAGCTTGCCGGGAACCACGTCGTCCACCAGGGCCGGGTGCTTCTCCTTCAGGCCGTCGAGCAGTTCGCGGGTGTGCTGGCGAGTGAGCAGGTCGGCCGCGTGGAGCCGGACCATTTCCATGAGATGGGTGGAGATCACCGTGGCCGGCTCCACCACGGTGTAGCCGGCGCTCTCGGCCTCGAGCCGAAGCTCCGGTGCGATCCAGACCCCCGGCATCCCGAAACTCGGATCCCTGGTCTGGATCCCTTCGAGCGGGCCGGTGGCGTTGCCGGTGTCGATCGCGAGCAGGAATCGGGGCATGACCTCGCCGCCTCCGACGCGCACTCCTCGGAGTTTGAGGGCGTACTCGGTGGCGGGAAGCTGGATGTTGTCGCGCACCCGGGCCGGGGGCACGATGATCCCCAGCTCCATCGCCAGCTTCTGCCGGGTGAGGGAAATCCGCTTCAGCAGATCGCCCTGCGCCGTCTCGTCGACCAGCGGAACCAGCGCGTACCCCAGCTCGAGTTCCAGAGGTTCCACGGCCAGGAGATCCCGAATCGGCGAAACGGCCGGAGTCTCGGTGGCCGCCGGCTTCCCGGCTTCGGCCTCGGCCGCCTGGGCGGCGGCCCGCCCGCGAAGCACCAGTCCGCCGGCGGTTGCCAGGATGCCCAGGAGCAGGAACGGGGTCGTGGGCAGCCCGGGGACCAGGGCGAACACGCCCAGGATGGAGCCGGCGATCATCAGGGTGCGGGGCGAGCGGGTCAGCTGGGCGCCGAGCGTCGTTCCCATGGACGGGCTGGACGACCCGTAGGTGACCAGCATGCCGGCTGCCGTACTCACGATGAGCGCCGGGATCTGGGTCACCAGACCGTCGCCCACGGTGAGCCTGGTATAGGTCTGAAGCGACTCGCCGGCCGACAGGCCCTGCTGGGTCATGCCGATGACGAACCCGCCGATCAGGTTGATGGCGGTGATCACCAGCCCGGCCGCGGCGTCGCCCCGGACGAACTTGGCCGCGCCATCCATGGAGCCGAAGAAGTCCGCGTGGCGGCTGATCTCCTCCCGGCGCCCTCGGGCCTCGGCTTCGTCGATCAGCCCGGCGCTCAGGTCGGCGTCGATACTCATCTGGCGGCCAGGCATGGCATCCAGCGTGAAGCGGGCCGCCACCTCGGCGATCCGGCCAGCCCCCTTGGTGATGACCATGAAGTTGATCGCCACCAGGATCAGGAAGATCACCAGACCCACGACGTAGTTGCCGCCGATCACAAAGGTGCCAAACGCATCGATCACCCTCCCCGCCTGCCCGGTGCTCAGGATCAGCCGGGTGCTGCTCACGTTGAGGCCCAGCCGGAGCAGCGTGACCAGGAGGAGGAGACTGGGGAAGACGCTGAACTCGAGCGGCTCGCTCGACGAGATCGCGACCAGCAGGACCAGGATCGAGAGGCCGATACTGAGCGCCAGGAGGGCGTCCAGCACCGCGGGCGGCAGCGGCACGATCAGGAGTGCCACAATCACCACCACCCCGATGGCGAGGTAGGTTTCGGCGCCACCAGCGGCCAGGAGGCGACGCGGCGCGGCGGTCGTTCGGCTTCCCTGGTCGCGAGCCCGCGAGGCCGCGGCCCCGCCAGCCGTGGGCGCCG
>CAZFSA010000057.1:0-26287 GCA_964521535.1 uncultured Gemmatimonas sp. | reverse complement strand
CGGGCCGGCCGCGCCGCCGCCGCCGTGGCACGCCCTCGAGCCGGAGGAGGTATTCGCCCGGCTCGAGTCGTCCCCGGACGGCCTGACCCATCAGGCGGCGACAGCCCGCCTGGCCACGATCGGGCCCAACATCCTGCCGCAGCGTCCCCCTCCCACCCTGCTGGAGATCGTTCTCCACCAGTTCAAGAGCCCGCTCATCTACGTGCTCCTGGCCGCGGCCGCCGTGGCGCTCGCTCTTCGCGACACCACCGACGCGGCCTTCATCCTGGCCGTGGTGCTGCTCAACGCCGGCCTCGGCACCTTCCAGGAATGGCGCGCCGAACGAAGCGCGGCCGGGCTCCAACGACTGCTCAGCACTTCGGCACGAGTGCTCCGCGACGGCGCCGTCCGGCGGATACCCGCCGAGGAGCTGGTCCCCGGTGACGTGGTGGTGGTGGAATCGGGAGACCGGGTGCCCGCCGACCTGCGGCTTCTCAGGGTGAACGACCTGTCAGTGGACGAATCGTTCCTGACCGGGGAATCGCTCCCGGTGTCGAAGGATCTCACCATCCTCGACGAGGGTACGCCGGTGAGCGATCGGCGCAACGTCGCCTTCGCCGGGTCAACGGTCATGTCGGGACGTGCCCGGGCGGTGGTGGTGGCGACCGGCCTCGGGACCGAGGTGGGGAGCATCGCCGAGTCGGTGACCACGGCCGAGACGGCGAAGCCGCCGCTGGTGATCCGGATGGAGGCGTTCGCCCGCCAGATCAGCTTCGTGGTCCTGGGCGCCAGCGTGGTGCTTGGCGTCATCGCGTCCCTTCGCGGGATGCCCCTCCTCGACGTGTTCTTTCTGGCCGTGGCGCTCGCCGTTTCCGCCATTCCGGAGGGCCTGCCGGTGGCGATGACGGTGGCACTTTCGATCGCTACCAGCCGGATGGCGGCCCGCAAGGTGATCGTCCGCCGGCTTACCGCCGTGGAGGGCCTGGGAAGCTGCACCTACATCGCCAGCGACAAGACCGGCACGCTTACCGTGAACCGGCAGACGGTGCGGCTGCTCGCGCTGCCCGGAGGGCCTCTGGTGCGGGTGACTGGCGAGGGCTATGCCGGGCAGGGCGAGGTGACGGGCGAAGACGGCGGGAGTCTCTCCGGCCCCACCCGTGCCCGGGTGGAGCGGCTCGCCCGAGCCGGCGTGCTCTGCAACGAGGCCACGCTCCGGCCAGCCGAACCGGAGTGGGAGCACAGCGGCGATGCGGTGGACGTGGCCCTGCTGGCGCTGGGCTACAAGGCTGGGGCCGAGCCGGACGCGATTCGGGACTCGGTCCGGGTCGTGGGCGAGATCCCCTTCGAATCGGAGCGGAGCTACGCCGCCACGTTCTACCGGGACGACGGCGGGCTCCGAGTGGCGGCGAAGGGAGCGATCGAGGTGCTCCTGCCCCGCTGCGCCACGCAGCTCGGCCCCGACGGCCCTGAGCCCATCGCCGCCGAGGTTGTTCACCAGGAGGCCCTCGAGGTCTCGGGCGCCGGGCACCGGGTGATCGCGGTTGCCGAGGGGGAGCTCCCGGAAGGCTCGGACGACCGGCGTTGGGGCGAGGATCACCTTCCCCCCCTCACGCTCCTCGGCCTCGTCGGCCTGATCGATCCCCCGCGCCCCGAAGCCGCCCTGGCGGTCGCCCAGTGCCGCGACGCGGGGATCACGGTGGCCATGGTCACGGGCGATCACCCGGCCACCGCCCTCGCGATCGCGCGCGAGCTGGGAATCGCAGGGGCGAAGGAGCACGTGGTGACCGGACCGGAGTTGGCCCAACTGGGCGACGCCGACCAGCCGGCCTTCGTGGAGACCGTGAAGGACGCCCGGGTCTTTGCCCGGGTAACGCCGGCGCAAAAGCTTCAGATTGTCGACGCCCTGATCCGGCTCGGTCACTTTGTGGCCGTGACGGGCGACGGGGTGAACGACGCCCCCGCGCTCCGCAAGGCGAACATCGGGGTGGCCATGGGATCCGGCACCGACGTCGCCAAGGACACCGCCGAGATCATCGTGGCCGACGACAACTTCGCCTCCATCGAGGCCGGGGTGGAGGAAGGCCGCTTCGCGTACGACAACGTCCGCAAGGTGACCTACCTGCTGATTTCCACCGGCGCGGCCGAGGTGCTGCTGTTCACGCTGGCGCTGGCCACCGGTCTGCCCCTGCCCCTCCTCCCGGTGCAGATCCTCTGGCTCAACCTGGTGACCAACGGCATCCAGGATGTGGCCCTCGCCTTCGAGGGGGGGGAACCGGGCGCGATGCGCCGGCCGCCCCGGAGCCCCACGGAGGGCATCTTCAACCGCCTGATGATCCGGCAGACAGCGGTCGCGGGAATCGCGATGGGGCTGCTGGCCTTCGGCAACTGGTACTTGCTGCTCGAGGCCGGCTTTAACGAAGTGGACGCCCGGGACCGGCTGCTGCTGCTGTTCGTGGTGCTTCAGAACTTCCACGTCTTCAACTGCCGCTCCGAAACGGTCTCGGCGTTCCGGATCCCGTTTCGCCGGAACGTGATGCTGGTCTTTGGAGTGCTTGCTGCCCAGGGGATTCACATCCTGGCGATGCACGTCCCGCTGCTCCAGGGCGTGCTCCAGATCGCCCCGGTCACGCTCGGGGAATGGCTGGTGCCGTTCGCCATGGCCACCTCGATTCTGGTGACCATGGAAGCGTTCAAGTGGTGGTGGGCCGGGTCAGAGGCGGAGAAACAGGCCGCCGCGCAGTGAGGTCCGGCTCAGGTTCTTCGCCCGCACGCTTCGGAGCTCGCCGCTCACCCCCCATCGCCCCGACTCGGCGCCATCGACCAGGATCCCGAGAAAGGCCTGGACCCCTACCGCCACGCCGTCATAGATGTCCGCGATGTTGGCCTCGGGGATGTCGTTGCTCTGGAAGTGGAGGCCGAGGCCCCCACCCAGATAGGGTGCCACCGACCGGATCCGGAACGGCTTGAGCCGGAGGTCGGCGTTGACACTGAGATCCGAGTAGGATCCGCGCGACTGGCCCCGCGTGGGCTCGGTGCTCAGGTAGTCCACGCCGAGCGCGACCCGGACCCGCGGGACCCGGAACGAGCCGACATCAAGCGACGCGCCGATCTCGAAGGTGTTGTCGGCTCGCTCCACCGAGGCGTACCCCAGGTGGGCGCCAAGGGTCGGGCGAAGCCAGGTGCGCGGAGTCTCCTCCGGCTGGTCCTGGGCCCGGGCCGCCGGAGCGAGGATGGCGGCCACCGTACCTGCCACCAGAAGCGAACGGATGTACACGGGATCACCTCGACGCCAAGGTCTCAGGAACGCGGGGGGGTGCTCGCCCCCCGCCGCTTCTGGTACACCTCCATCCCCGCGCCGATCACCAGCAGCGCGATCCCGGCGACCATGGTGTACGGCAGCAACCATTCGATCCGGCGGGTGAACTCGGCACCCACCCACACGAGGGCGGAGCCGACCACCAGGAGCAGTCCGGAGTAGATCACGCGGTTCTTTGGCATGGCAAACCGTCCTCGATGACCGGGTTCGGGAATGTGCCGCGCGGCCAGTGGTTGGTCAAGCGGAGAGCGACCGCGCCTCGGCGCGGTCGCCAGGCCCTGGCCGAGCGAACGGCGGGACGGCAGATTGCGCCATCGCCCCGACCCCGGTGACCACGAATGCTTCCGACGATCCTCGGAGGGATCGGCCTCTTTCTGATCGGGATGGTCCTGCTCACCGAGGGGCTCAAGGCCGCCGCCGGCGACGACCTGCGCGCGGCGCTGGTCCGCTTTACCGGTGGCCCGGTGCGGTCGCTCCTGGCCGGGGCGGGCGTGACGGCGCTGGTCCAGTCGTCGAGCGCCACCACGCTCACGACCATCGGATTCGTGAGCGCCGGCCTGCTCACCTTTCCCCAGGCCGTCGGCGTGATCTTCGGGGCCAATCTCGGCACCACGAGCACCGGGTGGCTGGTGGCCGGCTTCGGGCTCAAGATGAGCATCCTGCCGGCCGCGCTTCCCATGGTCGGGGCCGGCGCCCTGCTCCGCCTGCTGGGTCGGGGACGGCTGGCGCAAGCCGGCCTCGCCCTGGCCGGCTTCGGCCTGATCTTCGTCGGGATCGACACCCTTCAGGCCGGCATGACGGCATTCGCTGATCGGGTCACGCCGACGACCTTCCCCGGCCGCACGCTGGCCGGCCGCGCCCTGCTCGTCGGCCTGGGCGCCGCCATGACGGTGGTGATGCAGTCCTCCAGTGCTGCGGTCGCGACCACGCTCACGGCGCTCAGCTCGGGCGCGATCGACCTGAGCCAGGGTGCCGCGCTGGTGATCGGCCAGAACGTGGGCACGACGGTGACAGCGGCCCTGGCGGCGATCGGCGCCTCCGTCCCGGCCAAGCGCACCGCCCTGGCCCATGTCCTGTTCAACCTCCTCACGGCGGGCGTGGCGTTCGCGCTGCTTCCGGGCGTCGTGCCGGCGGCAGAGTGGGTCCTGGGCGACGCGATCTCTTCCAACGAGGCCCTCGCCCTGGCCGCCTATCAGACCGGATTCAACCTTCTCGGGGTCGCCATGCTGTTGCCGCTCACCAGCCGCTTTGCCCGATTGGTGACCCGGCTGGTGCCCGATCGGGGCCCGCAGCTCACCCGGTACCTTGACCGGAGCGTGACGCGGGTAGCGGCGGTAGCGGTTGAAACCGCACACCGGACCCTCCAGGACGTCTTTGGGGCGGCGTTGAGGCTGGCCCGCGCCGAGCCGGCCGCTCCGGCCGCCGATCAGGTGGCCGGCTTGGAGCAGGCCCTGGACGAGGTGCGGCAGTTCCTGGCGGAGGTACGCTCGGAGCCGGAGTCCGCGGACGTCCACGCCCGGCACGTCTCGGCAATCCACGCGGTGGACCACCTGGAGCAGCTCCTGGCCCTCGCTCGCCCATCGGCCCCGCGCGCCGTGGCCACACAGGACCCGGCGCTCGCGACCCAGCGACAGGAAGTGGCCCGGATCCTCGAGCTGGCCATCGCGGCGATCGCTGGCGATGCCCCGGACGCCGCGATCCGGACCGCGTCCGTGGCCGAACAGGTGCGGCATCGGGTTCGAGATGCCCGGGCCAGAGTGATCGAGGACGCGGCCGCCGGTCGCGTGCCGGCGCCCGACGCACTCCACCGCCTCGATGCCCTCCGGTGGCTGGACGCGATCGGGCATCACGTGCACCGGGGGCTTCATCACCTGGTGGGCCTCCGGGCCGGACCAGCCGCATCTCCCGACCAGGCGAAACCAGGGCCCGCGCCAGTGTGATCGAGGGGGTGGGACCCGCTCTACAGGAGTCTCCGGATCCTCCGGGCGAGCCAGCGCTGGTGCCAGGGGTAGGGCGGGAGCAACCGGTCCACGTCCTCCAGCCGCTCCACCCACGTCGTCACCCCCGAGAGCAGCAGCACGTCCAGGTAGGCCTGGAGGGCCCAGCGGCCGGCCACGACGGCCATGACTTCGCCGTCGAGCGCCATGCTTCGCACGTCCTTGTTGAGCGACCCCGTAAGCAGGTAGGCGACGCTGCTGTCACGAAGACCGGTGGGCAGCGCATCGAACACCTCGAACATCCGCTGGGGCACGGCGGCCCGCTCCTGCGAAGAGATCGGGCCGGACTCCGCCGGATGTACGGCGGCCTCGGCGTTGGCCGCGAGGGCGGCTTCCAATGCGTCTTCCACGAGGGGATGGTGGCCGACAGCCTGGAGCAGCGCCGCGCTCCCGACGAACTGCAGCTTGCGGTGCAGCTTGGGCCATCGCCCCTCCCATCCGGCCCGGGGCAGCGGGGCGGTGTCGGCGGGCACCTCCTCCGCGTCCCGATAGCGTCGCAGCACCTCCCAACCCCGTTCGGACAGCGGCGTCAGCTCGTGCAGGAACGGATACCGCGAGTAGGTCGCCGTGACCTCCGCCAGATCCTGCCGCAACGCGCCGATCGGCGCCTGCCGGGTGTAGAACCCCACCCGGAGTTCACCCCCGTCTTCCCGAATCACATCGCCGAGCTCGCTCGCGGCCACCACCAATCGCGTCATCAATTCCTGCGTGATGGCCATCGAGGCGAACCCGGCAGCCGGCGCATTGGTGATGGAAGGAGCCACCACGAACACCCGGCAGCCCCTGAAGGCGGCCGCCACCAGCTGGGCCATCCACTCGAAGCTGGTCCACAGCGAATCCGGCACGTAGATGATCGTACCGGGCGGCACCAGGTCGTAGAGCAGCATCTGGACGAAGGTGGCATCCTTGGCGCCCCAACCGGTCTGGTTGTGCGCCTGAAGGATTCGTCCCGTGGCCCCGGCCGCCTCGAGCGCCGCCACCCGGGCCCCATGGTCCAGCGCAAACGGCACCGGCCGGAGCGGGGCCGGAAGCTGGTCCCCCCGCAGCGTGTTGGCCTCCAGCACCTGCCGGGCCGCGGTCTTGGCGGCCAGGGCTGCCGGGCCCTGGATCAGGATGGCACGGTCGTCCCACCAGGCGGAGGCATAGACGTCGCCCACCCCGACGCCGGCCAGGATCACCTCTCCCGCCGCCGGATCCGCCTCGGTGACGTCGCGGATGATGATCTTGCGGTGGTCGCGCATCGCGTTGTCGGGACCGATGGGCAGGCCGAGCAGGTGGCGCGAGCGGAAGGAGAGATCCGCAGGGTTGGTGATGTTGACGTGGACCTTCACCACCTGCTCGATCCACCCCGTCCCGAAGGCCACCGCTTCCGCGCGAAGCCGCGGGGACGCGGCCACCGCCGCCCGAAGCTCGGCTTGCAGCGCGGCCACCGAGTCCTCCATCCACCGGAACCGGTCCGGCAGGTGCAGTCGAGCCGACAGCGGCTGCTCCAGCAGGGTCATCCACGACCGCGAGCCGTTGAGCTCGTAGTAATGCTGGTCGAGGAGGATCAGGTACACTGGCAGGCGGCCGGTCCGGTCGTACGCCCGAACCCGGTCGATCAGGGCCCGAAGGTACCCGGCCGTGGTCTGCGTGAACGCCACGTGGTCAGGTTCCCCCAGTTCGTTCCGCCCCTTGTAGTCGTGAATCCAGAGCACGTGGTACGACTCGGTTTCGTGGAGCGTCCGGGTGAGCTCGAGCTGGAACTGGGGCGCGTTCAGATACAGCGCCGCGCTGCCGCCCTCGAATCCCTGACCCAGTGCCAGGCCAATGATCCGGTCGATCTGGTCCTGGGCCGCGTGCTGGTCCGGCCGGAGGACGAGCGACAGCGGCAGCCAGTGCATCCGGGAGTCGCGGGTGAGGGAGCTGAGGAGGCGCCGCAACTCCTCCAGGCCATCCACCCAGGCATCGAACACCCGCAGCGTCTCCCGCGCGGCGTCCAGGCCGCCTTCCTCCACCTGACCCGCGATGAACCGCGCCCGCGCCCGGGCCACCAGCCCCCCCAATCGGTCCGGCTGCTTGTACTGACCGATGGCCCGGTTATAGGGAAGGAAGACTTCCTCGAGCACGATCCGCCGGGCCAGGTCGGCCATCGGCCGCCCCCGCTCCGCCGCCAGATCTGACCCGGTCCCCAGAGCCAGGCCGAACGCCTGCTCCAGGCTCCGGTGGTAGAACTCGACTTCCCGGGCGTAGGTGGCCCGGTCGGGCAGGAGGGAGTCCCGGGCCCGAAGCTCCGAGCGGAACTGGGCCAGTTCGGCGCGGGCGTCGTCGACCGTCTTGTCGTACAGCCGGCGGGATCGGCTGGTGAGCCAGAAGAGGTTGTGGAGGCGAACCAGCCACAGCGATGAGCGATCCAGCTCGGCCAACGCGTCCCCCAGCACCGTTCCCGCCGGGGGCGGGGGCAACAAATCGATGCGCGGAGGCCGCGGCAAGGGAACGCTCACGCGCTTCGGTCGGGTCCTGCCGGCCAGCGGCTGCGCGACCGGGACGACGACCGAGGCGCCCAGGCTGTGGCTTCGCGCAGGAATCCAGTCCAGCCGCAGCTCGCCGCCCCGTCCGAGCCAGCCACCCCGGGTCGGCGGGAACATCGCCGAGAGCACGAAGTTGGTCCGGCCGAGTCGGGGGTTCCAGTCCACGCCCCCGTGCAGGTAGAACAGCGGGGCGCTGGCGTAGGCGCGCAGCCCGCCGTCCACCCGATTGCTCCGCTGCCCCCAATAGAGCTCGAAGCTGGCACCCAGCGCCCCGAACACCGGGCTCACGAGATCCCGATAGACCCCAACCCCGGCCGACAAGCCGCCCTGGGTCGGCTCGGCAGTTCGGTCGAACCCGTAGCCGAGCAGGAGGTACGGCTTCCACACCGGGGGCTGGCCCAGGGACCGCACCGGCTCCCAGCTGCCGGCGATCGGCGGCACGAACGGCGGTTCCGGCTCCTGGGCCGCGACCTCTGCGCCGGCCAGCGCCAGGCCAAACCCGCCAATCGTGACGAGCCACCGGGCAGACCACCCCCGAAGGACGGGCCGGCACGTTTGGGCTGCACCTTGGCGGCACGACTGCTTCATCGCGGATAAGATAAGGCGATCGAGGAAAGGAGAACGTCCGGGTGAGGGACCTCCTGCTGGGCCGCGGCGCCCCCTGGCTCGGGGCGGCCTACGTGCTCGCCAGCCTGGCGGCCAGCGGGCACGTGGTGCTGCGAAAACGGGATCCGCGCGCCGCGATCGGCTGGGTCGGGCTGATCTGGCTGGTGCCAGGACTCGGGGTGCTCCTGTACGCGGTCTTCGGTGTCAACCGGATCCGCCGCCGGGCGATCGCGCTCCGTCGGGCACGATCGACGACGTCGGTAACCAGCGAGCGCCCGGCAGAGACGGTCCGACCCGAGGCGGCCTCAACCGACCATCGGGGCCTGGTTGCGCTGGCTCGCTTGGGAGGACGGGTGAGCGGGAGGCCGCTCCTGAGCGGCAACCTGGTCGTCCCGCTCCAGAACGGCGACGAGGCATACCCGGCGATGGCCTCCGCCATCGAACAGGCCGAGCGGTCGGTCGCCCTCAGCACGTTCATATTCGCTGCCGACCAGGTGGGCCGCCGGTTCGTGGAAGCGCTCGCCGGCGCGGTCCGGCGGGGGGTGGCAGTCCGGGTCCTGGTCGATTCAGCCGGCGTCTACTACAGCTGGCCCCCGGTGCATCTGGTGCTGCGGCGCGCCGGGGTTCCGGTGGCTCGCTTCCTCCCGATCACCACCGGGGCCGGGCTTGCCTTCTTCAACCTGCGCAACCACCGGAAGCTCCTCGTCGTCGACGGTCGGGTGGCGTTCTGCGGGGGAATGAACATCCGGGACCGCCACGTGGTCGGCGCCGGGTCGCCGGTTGCCACCCGCGACGTCCAGTTCCGACTCGAGGGACCGGTGATCGCCCAGCTGCTGGAGGCGTTTGTGGAAGACTGGTCCTTCACCGCCGGCGAGGCGCTCGAAGGTCCTGCCTGGAAGAGCGAAGCCTCCCCCGCCGGACCCACCACCGCCCGGGCGCTCACCGACGGACCGGACGACGATTTCGAGGTGATCCGGCAGCTGCTGCTGGGAGCCCTGGCCGCCGCGCGCGAGTCGGTCGAGATCGTCACCCCCTACTTCCTGCCCGATCCGTCGATGATCGCCGCCCTGGCGGTGACCGCGCTCCGCGGGGTCCGCGTGGACATCGTGATCCCGGCTCGCGGCAACATCCCGCTGGTCCGCTGGGCCACGCCGGCGCTGCTCTGGCAGGTGCTGGGCCCGGGGTGCCGGGTCTTTCTGTCGCCCGCCCCGTTCGACCACGCCAAGCTGATGGTGGTGGACCGGACCTGGACCATGTTCGGATCGACGAACTGGGATCCTCGCAGCCTCCGGCTCAACTTCGAGCTGGACGTGGAATGCTACGATCCGGCGCTGGCCGCACGGGTCGCCCATCTGGTGGCGGAACGGCGCCAGGAAAGTCGGGAACTCACCCTGGCGGATGTGGACGGCCGCCCGCTGCCGGTTCGACTCCGCGACGGGGTCGCCCGTCTGCTCTCGCCTTATCTCTGACCCGCCAACCCGCCCTCAGGCCGGAATCCTGGGCTGCTGGGCGTCGAGCAAGCGTCCGATCGATCCGGCTTCCTCGGTCAGCAGCCGGACCACGTCGTCCAGGCTGAGCAGGCCCACCAGGAAGCCCTGGTCTCCCGTCACCACCAGCCGCCGAATCGCGCGGTTCGCCATCCGCTGGATCGCCTCCTCGATCGGTGTGTGCTCCCCGACCGATTGGACCGGCGCACTCATGATGGTCGCGATTGGCGTCTGATCGGGATCCAGATCGGCTGCCACACACCGGATCGCGATGTCGCGGTCCGTCACCAACCCGACCGGCCTCGTGACCCCGCCACCCTCGACCACGACCAGCGTTCCGACGTCGTTCCGTACCATCCGGCGGGCGGCAACCCGCACGCTCTCCTCCGGCGTCGCCGTGGCGACGACCCGGCTGCAGATTCGACCCACGGACATCGGTGTCCCCCTTCCTGACTGCATCCGACGACTTCGTGCTCCGCGGCGCCAGGATAGGCGGCCTGGCATGAGCGGCTCCTGAATCGGTCCGGAATCGCCAGCGAGGGCTATCTTCACGATCCCTTCAGCATTGGGTGGCGATCATTGCTCGAATGAGAACCGGTGCCGATCCGCCCGCAGGGGCTCGCGCCACGACCATCAGGGCCAGCGGGGGCGGCCGATCCTCGCACCGGTTCCTGGAGCACACCGGAGAGCTGGCGCTCGAGGTACGGGCGGAGTCGCTGGGCGCGCTGCTCGCGGAAGCCGGGCGGGCGCTCGGTGCCCTGGCGCTGCATGGGCGGCTCCGCCAAGCGGACGGGCCGTGGCGCGAGGTGACGGTGACCTCGGCCGATCGCGCCGCGCTGCTGGCTGACTGGCTCAACGAATTGATCTATCAGGCCGAGGCCCGCTCGGAGGTGCCGATCGAATTCGAGATCCAGCAGGTGGAAGACGCCCAGGTCCGGGCACGGTTCCGGGGCGTGGCGGTGGACCAGCCCCCGGCGCTGGTCAAGGCGGCCACGCTCCACGGGGTCTCGGTCGAGCCACGGGAAGGAGGTCTCGAAGGCCATGTCATCCTCGATGTCTGAGGTCGGGGCCGCCGCGCGACACCAGGCGGTCGAGCTGAGTCCGGTCCTGTGGGAGATCCCGCGCGCCGCCAGGACCGACATGCGGGTACCGGCCCGGATCTACGCCGACCGGGAGCTGTGGCGGAAGATCGGCGCCGACCGGTCGCTGGATCAGCTCGTCAACGTGGCGACGCTGCCCGGGGTGACCGGGTACGTCTACGCCATGCCGGACGTCCATGAAGGATACGGATTTCCGGTGGGGGGCGTCGCCGCGATGCGGGCCGAGGACGGGGTCATCTCGCCAGGCGGCGTCGGCTACGACATCAACTGCGGGGTCCGCCTCCTGGCCAGCGAGCTCGACAGCGGGTCGCTCGGCTCGCGGCTCGAGCCCCTGGTGCACGACCTCAGCCGGACCATCCCCTCCGGTACCGGTCGCGGGGGGGCCTTGCGCCTGGGGCCGGCCGAGCTCGACCGGCTGCTGGCGGAGGGCTGCCGCTACCTGATGGAGCGGGGCCTGGCATCCGGTGAAGATCTCGCGACCATCGAAGCCGGTGGCAGCCTGATCGCCGCCGACCCCGCCCGGGTGTCGGCCCGGGCCAAGCAGCGGGGTGGCGATCAGGTGGGATCGATCGGCGCCGGCAATCACTTCGTCGAGGTCCAGACCGTCGACCAGGTTTTCGACGAGGCGGCGGCCATGGCGTTCGGTCTCCGAAAGGGCCAGCTCACTGTGCTGATCCACACCGGCTCGCGGGGCCTCGGACACCAGATCTGCACCGATCATGTCCGCCAGATGGACCAGGCGATGGCACGAGCCGGGATCGTGCTGCCCGACCGCCAGCTGGCCTGCGCCCCATTCGGCTCGCCAGAAGGCCAGTCATACTTCGCGGCGATGTGCGCCGCCGCCAACTTCGCCTTCGCCAACCGGCAGATGATCACCCACCTTGCCCGCACCGTGTTCGAGCGGGCGTTCGGCGCAGCGGGCCGGCTCCGGATCGTCTACGACGTGGCCCACAACATGGCCAAGCTGGAGGAGCACGGCGGCGCGTTGCTCTGCGTCCATCGCAAGGGGGCCACCCGGGCCTTCGGACCCAGCCACCCCGAGACCCCGGCGCGTTATCGGAACGTGGGTCAGCCGGTCTTCATCCCCGGCAGCATGGGGACGGCTTCCTACGTCCTGGCCGGGACGGACGCGGCGCTGGAAGGAAGCTTCGGCAGCGCCTGTCATGGCGCCGGCCGGGCGATGAGCCGTGCCGCCGCCAAGCGGACCATGACCGGCGCCCAGGTCCGCCGGACGCTCGAAGCCCAGGGGATCGTGGTGCGCTGTCCCTCGGCCGGTGAACTGGCCGAGGAGGCGCCCCACGCCTACAAGGACGTGGAGCGGGTGGTCGACGTCGTGCACCAGGCCGGTTTGGCCAGGAAGGTGGCGCGGCTTCGGCCGCTGGGTGTGGTCAAGGGGTGAGAGGCCGCGCCGGGAGGACGAGCCCGAGGTCATGCCGACACTGGCGCTGATCGGCGACGTGATGCTGGGCCGGGGCGTGGCGAGCGAGATCGGCCGCCGGCCCCCCGAGAGCTTCTGGGGGACGACGCTCCACCTCCTCACCACGGCCGACGCGGTACTCGCCAACCTGGAGTGCGCCCTGACCGACCACCGGGTCCGGTGGAGTCGCACCGACAAGGTGTTTCACTTCCGCGCCCCGCCCGAGGCGGTGGAAGTGCTCCGCGCCGGCAACGTCCGCTGCGTGAGCCTGGCAAACAACCACATCCTTGATTTCGACCCGATCGGTCTCCTGGACACGCTCCGTCACCTCGACGCCGCCGGGATCGCGCACGCCGGGGCGGGGCGGAACCTCGCCGCCGCGCGGGCACCCGCCAGCTTCCCGGCGGGGGGCGTCCGCGTGATCGTCGTCTCCGCAACGGACAACGAGCCCGCGTTCGCCGCCACCGACCAGGCGCCGGGCACCTTCTACCTGGACCTGGAGCACGATCCCCGCGCGATCGAGACGCTCCGCGCCGCGCTCCAGCCGGTGCCGGCGCCCTCGGTGTCGATCCTCTCACTGCACTGGGGACCGAACATGGTGATCGCCCCGCCGCCCGGGTTCCGCCGACTGGCCCGCTCAGCTCTCCGGTTTGCCACCGTGGTCCACGGCCACTCCGCCCATTGCTTCCAGGGCGTCGAGGAACGCCACGGTCGGTTCGTCCTCTACGACACCGGCGACTTTCTCGACGACTACGCCGTGGATCCCAGGTTCCGGAACGACTGGTCCTTCGTCTTCCTGCTCGACCTCTCCAGCGACGGCCTCATCGAACGGCTGCGGCTGGTGCCGGTCCGGCTCTCCTATGCCGTGGTGAACCTGGCCCGCGGCACGGAGCGAGACGAGATCTGTCGCGAGATGGTCCGCCGTGCCGCGGCCGTGGGAACCACGCTGGTGCCGACCGGGGAAGGACTCGAGCTCGCCGCCAGGGCATGAGCACCGGTTCCGCGGTCACCGGGCTCCCGCCCGACCTGGGCGTCAAGGTCGCCTTCCTGTCCTGCCCGCAGAGTTATCCCGAGCCCACCAGCCGGGTCGAGGCGATCGAGACCCACATGGCCTGGGTGTTTCTCACCGATGCCCACGCCTACAAGCTCAAGAAGCCGGTGCGGTATGACTACCTCGACTTCTCCACGCTCGAGGCACGCCGGCGGTCCTGCGAGGAGGAGGTCCGCCTCAATCGGCGTCTTGCCCCGGATGTCTATCTGGGGGTGGTGCCGCTGGGCACCGGCTCCCGCGGGGAGCTCAAGATCGGAGGGGAGGCCGTGGTTCACGACTGGCTGGTCCGGATGCGCCGGCTGCCGGCGGAGCGGATGCTCGACCGCATGATCGCCGGGGGAACCGTGACGCTCCCCGACCTGGTGGCTCTGGGCTGCCGGCTGGCTCGCTTCTGCGGCGAGGCGCCCCGGGAGGCGGTCTCCGCCGACGGCTATCTCGAGCGGCTGACGAAGGAGCTCGACGAAAGTCGCGCCGAACTGGTTCGGTACGGGCTCGACGCCGAGCTGGTCGATCGCGCGCTCGCGGGGCCGCGGGCCTTCGTGGCATCCCGCGCGGCCGGGTTGCGCGGGCGGGTCCAGGCGGGCCGGATCGTCGAGGGCCACGGCGACCTCCGGCCCGAGCACATCTGCCTTGGCGACCCGCCACTGGTGATCGATTGCATCGAGTTCAACCGCGACTTCCGGATCCTCGATCCGCTCGACGATCTCTCCTACCTGGCCCTGGAATGTCGTCGCCTCGGCGCGGCCTGGGTCGGCCAGGCGGTGATCGAGGCCTACGCGGCGGCCGCCGGCGACCCGCCCCCGGAGGAACTGATCCGGTTCTACCTGGCGTACCGAGCCGGTCTCCGGGCCAAGATCGCCATCTGGCACCTGCGCGACGACGGCGCCCCGCGCGCCGAGCACTGGATGGCGCGGGCCCGCAGCTACCTGGAAATCGGACTGGCAGTCCTGCCGGTTCCGGCTCGCTGACCGGCGACCGGGAGCGCGCCAGGCTAGGCCTCGCCCGTCAGCTCCGCGAGCGACTCGCCCGCGTGCAGGCGACCGATCACCCCGGCCAGAAGTGGCGCCGTATCGAGCACCACGAGCCGCCCGCCGAGGGAGTCAGGGCCCAGCCGGAAAGGGGGAATGGTGTCGGTCACGACCACCTCGGCGATCGGCGCAGTCCCCAGGATTTCCGCCGCCCGGCCGGTGAACAGACCGTGGGTTGCGGCCGCAAACAGGGTGGTCGCCCCTCTGGCGGCACACCCGGCGGCGGCGCGCGCCAGCGTCGTCCCGGTGCTGATCAGGTCGTCGATGATCACTACCGCCCGTCCTTCCACCGGGCCCATCACCGCCCCGCCCGAGACCACTCCGCCGCTTCGGTACTTCTCCACGAATCCCGCCGCCACGGGGCGACCGAGCCGGGCCTCGAGCCGGGCCCGGAAACGCTCCGCCCGCTTGAGCCCGCCGGGATCCGGCGCCACGACGATCACCTCGGCCCCGGCCAGCCGGGTCGCGAAGTGGTCGACCAGCAGGCCGTGCGCCTCCAGGTGCTCGGTAACGCATCGGAAGGCATTCTGATAGGCCGCGAGGTTATGCACCTCCATCGTCACCACCCGATCCACCCCCACCGACTCGAGCATCTGCGCGACGTACCGGGTGTTGACCGGGTCCCGCAGCTTGGTGCGGGCGTCCTTCCGGGCATAGCAGAGGTACGGGACCACCGCGGTCAGCCGAGCGGCGGCGGCGTCGCGGAGCGCGCCCAGAAAGAACACCAGCCGGCAGAGCTTGTCGTGAACGCTCTCCCGGGCGTCGCTGTGGAGGGAATCGAGGACGTACACGTCCCGGTCGCGCACCGCCACCAGGGGCCGGATCTTGCGCTCGCCGTCCTCAAACGCACGCTCCTCGTGGGGGGCCAGCGTCCCCCCCCAGCGGGCCGCCACCCGCTCGCCCAGGGGCCTTGCGGCACCCAGGGCGAAGAGCAGGGGTGGCCTCACTTCGCCGAACGCGCCCGCCACGCCGCGAGTACCTCGGCCTCGCGTGCCCGGGTCAGGCCGGCGGCCCGCTTCGCGCGTTCCGCGGCCGGGCGCGACCGATCCCAGTTGATCGTGTCGCGGGCCGTCACCGCGAAGGGCCGGAAGGTGAGCCCGGCCGCCACCGCCCGTTCCACGCTCACGTACATCAGCGGCTCTCCGGGCGCCCACGCCGGCAGGTCGCTCCAGACCCGGACCTGCTGCTCCGCCAGGAAGTCCTCGGGCACCCAGGTGAACCGGACCTCGGCGGAGGTCACCGCCCGGCAGCCGTAGAGCATCTCGGCCACGGAGAATCGGCTCGCGGGACCGGTGGCGTTGAAGTCGCCCGTCACCCCCTCCTCCGCCAGCCGGACGATCCACTCGGTCAGATCGCGCTGGTCGATCACCTGGGTGGAGTGCTCGGGGTTCCCGGGCGCCAGCACCTCGCCCCCCTCGTCGATCCGGACCGGCCAGTAGGTGAACCGGTCGGTGGGATCGGTGGGACCGACGATCAGCCCCGGCCGCACGATCGTCGCCCGACCCGGGAAGGCGGCGTGCACCAGGTTCTCCGCGATCGCCTTGGAGATCCCGTACGGGACCTCGTCGCCGTCCTTCCAGCCTGGAGGCGGCGTGAACCGCTCGGAGTCTTCGTGGATGGCCGGCCGGGTCAGCACCCGGCCAGCGGTCCGGTAGCTCATCGTCTCGGTCCGATAGGCCGAGATCGACGAGACGAAGAGGTACAGGCCGGTGGCGTCCCGAAGCGCCCGGGTGCTGCGAGTCACCCAGCGGTAGTCGCGGGCGTTGTTGTCGAGCACGGCGTCCCACCGGCGCCGGCGCAGCACGCCGAGATCCCCTTCGCGGTCGGCGATCAGGTGCTCCACGCCCGGAACCGGGGTTCCGCTTCGCCCACGGGTGAGGATGGTCACTTCGTGCCCCCGTTCCACGGCGTAGCTGACCATATGGGGGCCGATGAAGCCGGTTCCTCCCAGAATCAGCAGCTTCCTGGCGCGCGAGCGGGACGGCGGGACCGGGGCCGCAGAGGCATGATGGCCGCCAGCCAGGCCGAGGCCAGCGCCCGCGGCGGTGATCGTGGCGGTGCGAAGGAAGTCACGACGCGAGACGGACATGGCGGCTCGAAGGCAGTTGGGGGACGAAAGATACCAGGCTCCGAACTTCACGCCCCGGCGGTCGGTCGCAGGTGCACCACCCGCTGGGGAAAGGGGATCTCGATACCGCGCTCCTTGAACTTGTCGTAAATCGCGAAGTTCAGGTTGCTGATCAGCAGTCCCTTGCGGTGAATCAGGGTGGTGCTCCAGGCCCGCAGCTCGAGCTTGAGGCCGCGGTCGCCGAATTCCAGAAGCCGGACCGACGGAGCCGGGGTGTCGAGCACGTCCGGATCCGCCCTCGCCACCTCGATCAGGAGGCGCTCCGCCAGGCGTACATCGGTGCCGTAGGCCACCTGGACCGGAATCTTGAACCGGACCCGGCGATCGTTGTGGCTCCAGTTGACGACGGTCTCCGAGACGAAGGCCGAATTGGGCACGATGATCGCGATGTTGTCGTTGGTGAGCACCGTGGTGGCCCGGGCCCCGATATCGATCACGTCGCCTTCCACCCCGGCCACTTCGATCCGGTCCCCCACCTTGATCGGCCGCCCGATGAGCAGGATCAACCCGCTGATGAAGTTGCTGGCGATGTTCTGGAGGCCGAATCCCACCCCCAACCCGACCGCGCCCGCCAGGATGTTGAAGGTCGTGAGGTCGATGCCGGCCGTCTGGATGGCGACCAGCAACCCGATCAGCACCACCACGTAGCGGATGATCGAACCGACCGCCTGGGCCACCCCGATCTCCACCCGCCCACCGCGCTGCAGCAGCTTCACCGCCACCCGGCGGATCAGCCCGCTGCCCCAGGCCAGCAGCACCAGGAAGAGCACCAGATAGAGCACGCTTCCCAGCGTGATCGTGGTGCCGCCGATCGAGAGGAGCGGCCAGGTCAGCACCCGCTGGATGCCGTGGTACCAGGGTTCGGGATCGTTCACGACCACCTCCGGGGCCTTGAGACTATACCGCGGCGGTCACGTCCCCGCACCCGACCGACCGGTCGCCGAGCGCGCCAGAGGACCCGGGCCACTCCCTCGGCCAGGCCCCAGGCCAGGACCGCGCTGGCCGCCACCCACAGCAGCGCCAGCGGCCCGAGCGACACCGTCCCGAACGCCTGCATCAGATGGGGCACGGAGACGACCGTGAGCTGCGCCACGAAGCTGACTCCGACGGCGAGGTGAAGGGCGCGGTTCGGGGCCGGGAACAGGTCCGTGTGCCGCGCCGGGTAGGCGAACAACAGCTGCCCGGCAGCCATGAACAGAAACACGGCGGTTCGGGTGGCCTCCAGCGGCTGGTCCAGCACCGGCGGCATCAGGGCGAGGAGGCCCAGGGCGACGAGGGCCTTGACCGACCCGGAGAGCCCCACGAACCGGAGGGATGGGCCATCGAGCAGGGGCGCATGGGGGTCGCGCGGTGGCCGTTCCATCACGCCGGGATTCCGGTCCAGCCCCAGGGCGAGGGCCGGCGCCCCATCGGTGATCAGATTGATCCAGAGGAGCTGGGCCGCGGTGAGCGGCAGCAGGAGGGCGCCGGTGGCGTCGCGGAGGCCGAGGAGGAACGCGGCGAAGGCGCCGAGGGTGACGACCAGGATCTCGGACAGGTTGGTCGAAAGGAGAAAGCGAATGAACTTCTGGATGTTCTCGTAGATGCTTCGCCCCTCCTCGATCGCGGCGACGATGGTGGCGAAGTTGTCATCCAGCAGCACCAGGTCGGCCACCTCACGGGTGACGTCGCTGCCCCGCTCCCCCATCGCCACGCCCACGTCCGCGCGCTTGAGGGCCGGGGCGTCATTCACCCCGTCACCCGTCATGGCCACGATCTCGCCCCGCGCCTGAAGCGCCTCGACGATTCGGAGCTTGGATTCCGGCGCCACCCTGGCGAACACCGTGCCCGTCGCCAGCAGACTCTGCAGCTCTTCCGGCCCCGCCGCGGTGAGGTCCGCGCCCGTCACTGCCCGGTCCGCGTCCACCCCGACGCTCCGGGCCACGGTAAGCGCCGTCTCCGGATGGTCCCCGGTCACCATGATCACCCGGATCCCGGCGGCCCGGGCCTGGCGCACCGCGTCGGGGACCTCGGGCCGCGGTGGGTCCCAGAGCGCCACGGTGCCGAGCCAGCTGAGCCCGCCCTCCCGGTCGCCCGCCCCCCAGGCAAGGGCCAGCAGCCGGTAGCCGCGGGCGGCCTGATCGTCGATTGCGGCACCCAGGGCCTGACGCTCGTCGGGCGGAAGCGCGCAGGCCTCCATGACCTCCTCGGGGGCGCCCTTGAGGTACGTGACCGGCTGCCCTGCTTCCCGGACCGTCGCCCGCAGGTACCGCCACTCCGCGTCGAAGGGGCGACTCGCGAGCCGGGGCGACGCGTCGCGGAGCTCCCGGCAGTCCAGTCCTCTGGACCCGGCGAACCGCAGCAGGGCCAGCTCCAGGGGATCTCCGGCCCCGGTGTCGAGCTCCGCATCGCTGGCCAGCACCATCGCCCGCATCGCTCGATCCGGGTCCGGCGAGTCGAGATTCCGGACCTCGAGGCGGTTCTCGGTGAGCGTGCCGGTCTTGTCGGTGACGATGACGGTCACCGAGCCCAGCGCCTCGACCGCGGCCAGCTTCCGGACCAGGGCCTTCCGCCGGGCCATCCGTTCCACCCCGAGCGTCAGGGTCACGGTCAACACCGCCGGCAGCCCCTCGGGCACCGCCGCCACCGCCAGCGCAACAGCGAAGAGGAATACCGAGGCGAAGCGGGACAGGCCCTCCGCCAGGAGCCCCGCCACGGCAATCGCCAGGGCGAGCGCCAGAACCCAGCGGGCCAACCGGCGCCCGAACTCGTCCAGCCGGCGTTCCAATGGGGTTCGCTCCGGCTCGAGCTGTTCCAGCAGCGACGCCAGACGGCCCATCGTACTGGCGACCCCGGTTCTGACCACCTCGACGTAGGCATGACCGCGGACCACCAGCGTCCCCGCCAGCGCCTCACTCCCGGCGACCTTCTCCACCGGCAACGATTCACCGGTGACGATCGACTCGTCGATCGACAGGCTCGCCGCCGTTCGCACGGTGCCGTCCGCAGGGACTCGGTCGCCAGCTTCCAGCCGGATCAGATCGCCCGGCACCAGGTCGGACCCGGCCCGGCGGACCAGCCGCCCGTCCCGCATCACCCAGACCTGTGGCGCGGCGAGCGACGCCAGGCGGGCCAGCGCCGCCTCGGCCTTGCGTTCCTGCCAGACGCCGAGACCCGCGTTGAGCAGCAGGATCACCCCGATGGCGATCCCCTCGAGTGGCAGCCCGTCCCTTCCCTGCCCGATCCAGACCGCGAGGTCCACCAGGAGCGCGAACAGCAGAACGTAGATCAGCGGGCTCTGAAACTGGCGCAGGAAACGCCGCCAGACCGGTTGCGGCGCCGGCTGCGGCAGGGCGTTGGGACCGTATCGGGCCAGCCGGACCCGCGCCTCGGCCGAGCTGAGGCCAGCGCCGCCCAGCAGCGGCTGGTCGCTCAAGCCAGCCGCCTGGGGAAACCCTCGAACAATCCCGGTTCCATGGCGATGAGGTATACCACGATCGGCCGCTCCGCGCCTCCGCGGGTGGCGGCGCACGGCGATTCCGTTCTAGTATCTTGTCTTCCACACCAGACCCCACGCCGGCCAACGATTCAAGCGCCACGGGGTCCTCGGGAGACCGGTTCATGCGACGACTGCTGTGGCTCACCTGCGCCGGCCTTGCCGGCGCGACGGCCACCTCACCGGGCCAGATGGTCGATTCGACGGTCGCGATTCCGCTTCGCGACGGCGTCCGTCTCGCGGGGCGGCTGCTTCGCCCTGCCACTCCGGGCCGCCATCCAACGCTGGTCTACCGGACCCCGTACGGCGCCGACGCCGCCGTCGCCGCCTATTCGATCTTTCGCGCTGCTCCGGCCCGCGGGTACGCCGTTCTCGCCGTGGACGTCCGGGGGCGCTACCGGTCCGAGGGGCGGTTCGACCCCTACCGGCAGGAGGGCCGGGACGGCTACGACACCATCGAGTGGGCTGCGGCCCAGCCCTGGTCGGACGGCCGGGTGGGCACGATCGGCCTCAGCTACCCGGGAGCCGTGCAGTGGCTCGCCGCCGTCGAGGCGCCGCCTCATCTCCTGGCCATGGCGCCGGCCATGACGTTCTCCCGGCCTACGAACTTCTGGTATACCGCGGGGATGTTCGATCTCTCGTGGCCCGCCTGGATCTGGCTCAATATCGGACCGGATCAGCGGGCCCGGCTGGGGCTCGACGGCCCGAAGACCGCGGCCGAGGCCCGCGCCGCCTGGCCGGCGCTCTGGCAGGACCTTCAGCAACGGCTCCCGCTCAGCAACGCGCCCGAGCTGCGCGATATCGCACCCTGGTATTTCGAGTGGATGACCCACCCGGCGGATGACCCCTGGTGGAACTGGGCCGACCTCCGCGACAAGTACGGCCGGGTCACGGCGGCCGTGCTTCATCTGAGCGGCTGGCACGACGACCCCTACGGGCCCGAAGGAGCCCTGACCAACCACCTCGGTCTCCTGGCCACCCGGGCCGGTGCCGCGGATCCCCGCAGCTACCTGCTGATGGGACCCTGGGTTCACGGGATCGCCGGCATGAACGATCGAAGCGCCCAGGCTACCGCCGGCGCCCGGGTGGTCGGGAGCGCCGCGGCGGTGGGCTACGACGAGGAGGTCCTCCGATTCATGGACCGGTACGTCCGTGGCCTCGACAACGGGATGGAACGTACCCCTCGCTTCCGGATGTTCGTGATGGGCGAGAACGTCTGGCGTACCGGCGACACCTGGCCTCTGCCCGGTACCCGCGAGGTTTCGCTCTATCTGAAGGCCGGCGCCGGCGCCCGAGGAGGGCTCGCCTTCCGGCCCGGTCCGTCCCATGCGACCCGGCTGGTATCGGACCCGGCGCATCCAGTGGTGGACCCTCATGCCGGAAAGTCCGGCGCGCAGGATTATCGGGAGCTGGCGGGCCACGAAGGCGTCCTGGTGTTCGAGAGCGAGCCCCTGGTCGAGCCGCTCAGAGTGGTTGGGCGGCTCCGCGCCGAGCTGTTCGTCTCGGTCGACGCACCGGACGCAGATGTCTTTGCAAAAGTGTTCGATGTGGAGCCCGACGGCACCGCGTGGAACCTGATGAGCCCGGGGCTGGACGGGCTCCGACTGAGCTACCGCGATCCGGACCGGCGGCAGCTGCTCGAGCCCGGCCGCATCTATCCCGCCACCCTGCCCGATCTGCTCACCGGCAACCGGTTCGGCGCGGGCCACCGAGTCCGGGTGGTGATCGTGCCATCGTTCATGCCCCACTACGGGCGGAACCTCCACACCGGCCTGCTCGAGACCGAGTCGGCGGAGTGGCGCCGGGCCACGATCACGATCCACACGGGCCAGGGCCATCCGTCGCGCCTGGTGCTCCCTGTGGTTCCCTGACCCAACCTCCCGACCCCGGACGCTGATCGCATGCGACTCGGACTGGTACTTCTGCTCCTCACGGGGGCGCTCGCCTGCCGACCGGCCCCCGCCGATCTGGTGCTCCGGAACGCGGCCGTTCACACCATGGCCACGCCGGACCGTGCCGAGGCCGTCGCGATCCGCGGGGGCCGCATCGTCTACGTAGGTGCCGATGCGGGAGCCGATCGCCTGGTCGGCGGTACGACCGAGGTGCTGGACCTCGGTGGTCGGATGGTGCTGCCCGGGTTCCACGATACCCACGTGCATCCCGCGGGCGGGATTGCGATGACGGAGTGCAACCTCGACGGGCTGGATCGCGCCGCGATCCTCGACTCGATCGGGCGCTGCGCCAGGAACGCGCCCGATGCCTCGTGGATCCGCGGCCGCGGCTGGGAGCTGCCCGCGTTCCCTGGCGGCAACCCGCGAAGGGAATGGCTCGACGCCCTGGTGCCGGATCGGCCAGCCCACTTCCGCGCGGCCGACGGGCACTCCTCCTGGGTCAACTCGCGCGCCCTGGCGCTGGCGCGGATCACTCGAGACACGCCCGATCCCGCGAACGGCCGGATCGAGCGCGACCCCCGCACCGGCGAGCCGTCGGGCACGTTGCGGGAGAGCGCGATGGACCTGGTGAGCCGCCACCTGCCTCCGTACACGCCGGAGGAGCGGCGCCAGGGACTCCTCCGGGCGCTGGCCCTGGCCAACTCGCTGGGCATCACGACGCTGCACGATGCCTCCACCAGTCCCGAGATGCTCGAGACCTGGGCCGCGCTGGACCGCGAAGGACAGCTCACCGCCCGGGTGATCGCCTCGCAGTACGTGAGCCCCGATCGCGGCCTCGACCAGATCGATTCGCTCGTGGCCTGGAAGGCCCGCTTCGCCGGGACCCGGTACTTCCGTCCGGCTGCCGCCAAGCTCTTCGCCGACGGCGTGATCGAGGCGAAGACGGCGGCGCTGCTCGCCCCCTACCTGGGCGGGAACGACGCCGGCACCCCGGTCTTCCGACCCGGGCAGCTCGACTCGCTGGTGACCGCCCTCGACGCGGCCGGGATCCGGATCCACATCCATGCCATCGGCGACCGCGCCATCCGAATGGCCCTCGACGCCATCGAGCAGGCCCGGCAGGCCAATGGCGTCAAGGACAACCGGCCGATCCTGGCCCACATCCAGCTCTTCGATCCGGCCGATATTCCCCGGTTCAAGGCGTTAGGCGTCGTGGCCAGCTTCCAGCCCCTCTGGGCCTTCGCGGATGCCTACATCACCGACCTGACCGAGCCGGTGCTGGGGCCGGCACGGTCACGCTGGCTCTATCCCATCGCGTCGATGGTGAAGAGCGGCGCCGTGGTGGCGGCCGGAAGCGACTGGACCGTCTCGTCGATGAATCCCCTCGAGGCCATCCAGGTGGCGGTCACCCGCCGGGCCCCGGAGGACTCGCTGCCCGGCGCCCCGTGGATCCCCGAGGAGGTGGTCGACGTCGCCACCATGCTCCGGGCCTACACCGCCAACGGCGCCTTGGCCGCGGGCGACGAGGCCGAGACCGGGACCATCGAGGTGGGCAAGGCGGCCGACCTGATCGTCCTGGACCGCGACCTGACCGCGATCCCGCCGCACCGGATCAGCCGGGCCAGGGTCCTGCTCACCCTGTTCGACGGCCGGGTGGTCTATCGGGATCGGGTACTGGAGTAGGCCGCCAGCTCGCCAACGGCGCGCCAGGCCTGATCGATCGCCGCGTTGGTGTAGGCAAAGGCCGGCAGCGTCCGAGTTGGCGATCGCGATCCGGCCGAACGGCCGCCTGGCAATCTCGTGCGGGGCCTGGCCCGGCGGCCACACCGGGTCGAACAGGGAGTTGTACTCGTAGGTGTAGCCGTGGGCCCAGCGGTTCACCGTGATCGCCGCGATCTCTCGCGCCGGGTCGAACCCCACACTGCCCAGCATCCGCCCCAGCTGATCCCGCAGCTCCCGCTCCAGCGTGGCGAACGGCGTGGCCAGGAGCTCCAGGCGCCCGGCCCGGTGCTGCTCGCGGGCCGGAAGCCTAGGCCGGCACGGGGTCCGGTCGAGCGTGAGCACGATCGGCTCGGCCGGCGCCGAGGAAAAGGCGTAGCCCCCCAGGCTCACCGGAAAATCCAGGGTCGCCGAGGGCCACTAACACCCCGGGGCCACGATGTCATGGACCCCGGCGTGATCGAAGGCGGACCAGTCCCGAAGGGCGACGTTGACGTAGAGGAGCGGGACCTTCACCTGGTAGCGGAGCGCCTCCCGCTGCTCGGCGGGCAGTTCCGGCACCAGCAGGGGGATGATGCCGTGCCAGCAGGCCAGGACGCAGGCGTCCGCGTCCACCCGATGGGCCCGGTTCCCGCGGACGTAGACGACCTCGATCGGACCTGCGTCGCTCGGGCGGACCCGGACCACCGTACTCTCGAGCCGGAGCCTGGTGGGCGCACCGCGCCGGTCCAGCTGGTCGTACCGGGCCTGCGCCAGCACCACGTCGTCCATCCCGGTCGCGGCCAGCGCGTCCGGAATGAGCCGCGCTACCAGCAGCCGCGCGATCGAGGCGTTCCCGTCCGGAAAATGAAAGATGTACGGCTCGTCGCGGTGGGTGGTGGTGAGACCCTGACCCGGCCCTTCGCGATCCTCCAGGCCCAGCCCCGCGAATCCGGGAAAGCCTAACGCTCGGCAGTCGCCGGCCGGCACGGCATCGATCCCCACGCCGTAGAGCCCGTGGGTCCAGGTCCGAAGAAAGGCCGCGGCCTCCGTCGGTACCCGGACCACGTCCAGCAGCCAGGCTAGGTAGCTGGTGCGAGCCAGGATCTCCAGCTTGCGGTCCGGTGAGGCCCCGGAGAGGTAGTCGCGCCGGTCGGCGAACAGCCGCTCCAGCTCGCGCCGCACCGGGGGCGGGAGCGGGGCTCTCCCCAGCACCTCCCCCCAGGGCTCGTCCCGGCCACGCCGTACCAGCCGGTCCACCCCGTAGGTCTCCCGGTCGAAGAAATAGCCCCGCGTCATGCCGCGCCGCGAGTAGAAGTCGCGGTCGAAGGCCTGGTAGAACCGGCGCACGTCGATCCCCAGCTCTACCAGCAGCCCGGCGGCCTCGGCGCTGTACGAGGAGGGCGTGTCGATCGACTGGGTGCCGCCGTAGCCCAGAAGGGTCCGGCCGCCGACGGTGAACTCGTTGCGCCGCGCGTGCCCGCCGAAGTCGTCGTGATTGTCGAGGAGCAGGATCCGGGCGCCAGGGCCGGCCTGCTTCCGGTAGAAGTACGCCGCGGCGAGGCCGCTGATCCCGGCGCCCACCACCACCAGATCGTACCGTTCCCCGGTCCGCACCGGGCGACCCCACCCCGGATCGGCGGCACCGTCCCGGAGACGGTGCGCCACCAGGTAGGCGGCGTCGGTGCTGCCCCGAAGGCCCGTGAGCGCGGGGGGATACGACTCGGCCGCCACCGGCTCGGCGCAGCCGGCCAGGAGCCCGAACGGCCCCAGGGCCGCGCCGGCCGCAAGCACCCCGTTGACGAAATCGCGACGGGGGATCGACCGGTCCATCCCGAGATCGCGGTCGCCGGTCATCGTGCCTCCAAGAGTCGGGCCAGGTGGAGGATCATCTCCGGGCCGGTGCGGCAGCAGCCCCCGATCACTTGGGCCCCGGCGGCCAGGTAACGGTCGAGGAGCCGATCCGGCCAGTCCGGCCTGGCCTGACCGTGCCATCCACCCGAGCCGGCATCGTATGTTTCACCGCTGTTGGGATAGACGATGAACGGCCGCCGCGCCACGACAGCGCCCTGCTCCAGCAGCGCCGCCGCCAGGTCGGGCGGAGTGCAGTTGATTCCGGTCCAGAGCACCCGCTCGGAGCCTTCGACCGCGGCGACGCACTCCGCGAACGGCGTCCCGTCGGAGATGTGGACCGGATCACGACCGGTGAAGCTCACCCAGGCCGGCCCCACCCCCTCCCGCTCCAGCAGGTCCACCAGCACCTCAGCCTCGCGCCGCGAGGGAATCGTCTCGAGCGCCAGGAGATCGGCTCCGCTGGCGGCCAGCACCCGGAGCCGGTCGCGATGGAAGGCCGCCAGTTCCCGATCGGTGAGATCGTAGTCGCCGCGGTACTCCGAGCCGTCGTGCAGGTAGGCCCCGTACGGCCCGATCGATGCCGCGACCAGCGGGGGTTCCCGCGCCGGCGGCTCCGGCCGGTCCAGCGCCCGCCGCCACGCGCGACGGGG
The DNA here is from genome assembly GCA_964521535.1 of uncultured Gemmatimonas sp. Taxonomy (GTDB): domain Bacteria; phylum Gemmatimonadota; class Gemmatimonadetes; order Gemmatimonadales; family GWC2-71-9; genus SHZU01. The sequence continues at coordinate 99 of CAZFSA010000057.1, read as the reverse complement.
CAGCTCCGCCGCCAGGCGCAGTGCGTCTTCGGCCTGGCGGGTGGAGAGGCCCCGGCGGGCCAGGCCCTGGAACGTGGCCTGATAGCTGGCCGTGGTGAG
>CAZFSA010000056.1:0-26563 GCA_964521535.1 uncultured Gemmatimonas sp. | reverse complement strand
GGGGAGCCGGATCGTCGAGCGCCGCGATGACCGCGGGCGCCTCGGCCGGGCCGCCGAGCAGGCCGAGGGCTGCCACCGCCCGTGCCCGCTGTTCCGGGTTCCCGGCGCGGGCGGCGGTTCGCGGATGTTCCAGGAAGGGCGCAGCCAGGAGCGCCAGGCGCTCCAGCTCCACCCCGCGCACCTGACGGCCCACCCGGGCCAGGAAGCCGATGAAGTACGGGGCGTCCCCGGGCCGGATCCCGGCGATCAGCGGCGCCGGATCTCCCCCCGCCATCACTTCGAACACCGCCGGCTCCCAGACAGCTTCATGGCGAGCCCAGCGGCGGGCCACCAGAGAGTTCCGGATTCGAAGCACGACGGTTGAGAGCAGCAGTGTCAGGCAGAACGCGGTGAGGACGACGATCGAACCGGCCAGGCCCGCGAGGAGCCCCCGCGTGAGGGTCCACTCGAAGAAGATCGGAGGCACGTGCTCAGGACCCGGGAGGGCCGGCGTCCAACTCCCCGACCAGACGCTGCACCCTGGCCACCAGCTCGGTTGGGGAGAAGGGCTTCACCAGGTAATCGTTGGCCCCGATCGAGAACGCCCGAACCAGGTCCTTTTCGGCGCCTGAGGCGGTGAGCACCAGCACCGGCACGGCGTGGGTGGCCGGGTCGCTCCGAAGGCGTTCCAGGAATTGGAACCCGTTGAGTTCGGGCAGATTGAGATCGAGCACCACCACGCTGGGCTCCGCCTCGGCGACGGCTGCCAGCCCCTGCGCGCCATCGGCGGCCTGACGCACCGCAAAGCCGGCTCGCGCGAGACGGTGACGAACCATGGCGCCCACGAACGGATCGTCCTCGACGATCAGCGCGCTCAGCACCGCGGGACGCCGGGCCTTGGCGATGGCGGCCGGCGGGGTCGGAATGGTGGCCACCGCCGGCGGAGCCGGCGGCTGGGAGGTCCGCGCCAGCCGCTGAAGCCGGGCCGAGACCGCGGCGGCGATCGCTTCCGGCCGAAGCGGCTTGTCGAAGAAGCCGTCGGCCCCGGCCGCAAAGCACTCCGCCTTCGTCTGCTCGTCGAGATCGGCGCTCAGCACGAAGACCGGCAGATCGCGGGTTCGCCCCGTGTCGCGCCATTGAGTCAGGAGCCGCCGTCCGTCGCCGTCGGGCAGGTGGAGGTCCAGCAGGACGAGAGCGAAGGTCCGCTCGGCCGCGAGTTGGGCCGCCTCGGCCAAGGACGACGCCAGCACCAGCTCGCGATCCGGCGCTCGGAGCGCGGCTTCGAGGAGGCGGCGGAGCGCGAGGTCGTCCTCGACGATCAGGACCGTGGCAGCGGCCGGCGAGGGAGTGGCGTCCTTCACTGCCTTGCGAGGAACCCTGCCCCGGGACGGGGCCCGTCCCCGGGCGCGGCGGGCCACTCGACGGATCAGGCCGACCAGCTCGCGGGCGCGCGCCACGAGCTGGTCGGCCTCGGCCAGCTCCACCGCGGCGCCGGCCTCGGTGAGCTCCGGAAAGCCATACGATCCGCCGGAGCCGCGGAGCCGGTGGCCCACCCGGCGGATCACCTGTGCCGCCTCGGCCGGCGCCGCCTCCATGAGCTTGAGCGCCGCGTCAAGCGCGGCCGCCTGCTCCGGAAGCCCCTCAACGAACTCCCGCCGCAGCTCCTCCAGCTCAGCGTCAGGCTGTTCTCGGTCGTCGGGCTGGCGTTTGGACACGGGCGCCTGGGCTCGCTGGTAAACGGTCTCGATCGCCGATAGGGTGTCCCAATCTAGCCTCTCCGTCAGGTCCGGAACTCGCCCCCAGGGCCCGGCCCGGCCCCGGGCGGCCGACCGAACCAGGCACTAGCTTTCTGTCACTCGAACATCGACGCACCGATGGCACCCTCCCCCTGGACGCGGCGCGAACTCCTGACTGCCGGCGTGGCCACCATCCTGCTCCGGCCGTTTCCCGGCCTCCCGTTTCGAATTTCGCTGGCCCAGTGGTCGCTCCACCGGGCCATCCGGGCCGGGGAGCTGGACCATCTGGATTTCGCCCGGGTCGCACGCCGGGATTTCGGGCTCGAGGCGATCGAATACGTCAACACCTTCTTCAAGGACCGGGCCCGGGACCGGGCTTACCTGGCCGAGATGAACCGCCGGGCCGAAGGCGAGGGGGTCTACCAGCACCTCATCATGTGCGACGGCGAGGGACGGCTCGGCGACCCTGACGCCGCTCTCCGGGCCCGCGCGGTCGAGAACCACCGCCGGTGGCTGGACGCGGCCAGGACGCTGGGGTGCGCCACCATCCGGGTTAACGCGGCAAGCGACGGGAGCTACGAGGAACAGCAGCGGCTGGCCGCCGACGGCCTCCGACGCCTCACCGAGTTGGCCGACCCGTTGGGGCTCAACGTGATTGTGGAGAACCATGGCGGGCTCTCCTCCAACGGGCAGTGGCTGGCGGGGGTCATGCGGTTGGTCGACCACCCCCGCTGCGGGACCCTGCCCGACTTCGGCAACTTCTACGAGTACGACCGCTACCAGGGCACCGCCGAGCTGATGCCGTTCGCCAAGGCGGTGAGCGCCAAGTCGCACGACTTCGATGCGGCCGGCGACGAGACCACCAAGGACTACCGGCGGCTGCTCCGGATCGTGTACGACGCCGGATTCCGGGGCTGGATCGGGATCGAGTACGAGGGCGACCGGCTGCCGGAGCGCGAGGGAATCGCCGCGACCCTCCGGCTGCTCCGCCGGGTGGGGGCGGAACTGGCCTGAGGGTCGCGCGGGGAGAGCGTCGGGCGGCGGGCTCGCCGCCCGACCTCCGGCCTACGGCTTGCCGAAGAACACCCCGCCCGACAAGACGAACTGCGACCCGTCGGCGATCTCGAACCGGGCCTCGACGAAGGGGAGCAGGGTGCCAGCGGTCTTGAATCGGAGGCCGCCGACCAGATTGAGGCCAAGATCGGTGTTGCTCCCGCTCAGTCCCGGGGAACCGATGTCGGCCGAGGACCGCGCCAGCAGGAGCCCGCCCCCGGCGTACGGGGCGACGCTGGCCCCGCGGGTAGTGAAGCGGTAGATGGCGTTGCCGCTCACGCTCCAGTAGGTGAGGTCCACGCCGGATGGCGAGTCGGGGAAGAAGTAGTCGAAGGTCACCAACCCCTCGATCGGCTGGTTCTTCGCGATGTCGCCCAGGCCGAAGTTGAGCCGGGCGCCCAGCCCCAGGTCGGTGTCGTCCCCCCAGCTCAGGTTGGCGCCGAACCGCACCTGGGCGGCGACGGGCGCTGCCGCCATCGCCGCGAAACCCGCCACCGCCAGACTCGCCAGCAATCTCCGCATAGATCCTCCGTTCAGGTCAGGTTGGTGAGCGTCCGCCCCTCGACTCAGTACGAGATGGTAAGGCCGGCGGTGAAGAACCGGTCGGTCTTCTCCAGCCGGTCGAGGGTCGGGTTCGGCGGGGGCTTGAGCCCCGGAAGATTGTCGTACCGGATCACGTACCCCAGCTTGATGCCAATCCGGGTCGAGATCGGGGCGATGGCGGCGCTCTCCGAGTTGAGCCGCCAGTCGGTCCCGTCCTTGAAGTTCGGGATGAACTCCAGGTTCTGGGTGACGAACGCGGACCGGGTGATGATGTGCTTGTACGCCGCCGCCAGGCGGCCCGCGGTGAAGTTGTCCTCGACCCCGTTGGCCGCGACCACGTTCCGTTGCTGGACCAGCGACAACCCGCCTTCCACCGTGAGCTCGTCGTTGGGAAGTCGCAGGGCCCGCCAGGCCAGGCCAACGGTCTCCTCGAACCGGCGGGCGATGCCGCCGAACACGTTCCGCTCCCACCCGGCCATGCCGAAGACGTACACGGCATGGTTCACCAGATGATCGAGCCGGATGCTCGCCCGGTAGTTCTCGGCGTTCTTCTCCCCTTCGCTCCGGCCGTACACGATGCCCAGTACCTGGGTGAACACCAGCCGCTTGTCCGGGGTCTGCGCCACGAACCGATCGCCCAGGTTGAGCGTGCTCACGCTGGTGTTGCCGGCCGTGCTGACGAAGGCCACGTCGCCCGTGAACGACACGGTCTTGACCTGATCCTGGCCCGCCAGCGACGACGGGACCACCAGGGCCAGGACCAGCGCAGGATTCCGCGACCAACCCGGCATCGCCACCTCGGGCACGGGACTGTCCAACCGACCGGTCCCAAGAAAAGACGATCGGGAGTACGATGCAACCACAGGAGCCGGGCGAGCGAATGTCCGTTCGCCGCCCCGACCTGGCGGGCCCGGCTTGTGGCCCGTCGCACGGGGCAGTATCTCTGGCCTCCATGCAATACACCCGTCTCGGCCGGACCGGCCTCAGCGTGTCGCGCCTCTGCCTGGGCTGCATGAGCTATGGCGACCCCGCCTGGCGCCCCTGGATCCTGGATTCCCGCGCGGCTCAGCCCTTCTTCCGCCGGGCGATCGAGCTGGGGATCAACTTCTTCGACACGGCCGACATGTACTCGCTCGGCGTGAGCGAGGAGATCACCGGCCGGGCGCTCCGGGAGTACGCGCGTCTGGACGAGGTGGTGATCGCCACCAAGGTGTTTTTCGGGATGCGGGGCGACGCCCCCAACATGGGTGGACTCTCCCGGAAGCACGTGATCCAGGCCTGCGAAGCGAGCCTCAAGCGGCTCGGCGTGGAGGCGATCGACCTCTATCAGGTGCATCGGTTCGACCCGCTCACCCCGATCGACGAGACCCTCGAGGCGCTCGACCTCCTGGTCAGGCAAGGGAAGGTCCGCTACCTCGGCGCCAGCTCGACCTATGCCTGGAAGCTCATGAAGGCGCTGGCGCTGGCGGAGAGCCGGGGCCTGACCCGGTTCGTCTCGATGCAGAACCACTACAACCTCCTCTACCGCGAGGAGGAGCGGGAAATGATTCCGCTCTGCCTGGACCAGGGGATCGGCGTCATCCCCTGGTCGCCGCTCGGCCGCGGCCTCCTGGCCCGGCCGCCGGCCCCGCCCCAGACGGCCCGCGGGACGACCGACAAGCTCACCCCCGAGCTCTACGACCATCCGGGCGACGCCGGGATCATCGAGGCCAACGCCCGGGTGGCTGCCAGGCGCGGGGTCACACCCGCCGAAACCGCCCTGGCCTGGCTGCTTTCCCGGCCGGGAGTCACCGCCCCCATCGTTGGCGTCACAAAGCTGGAACAGCTCGAGGCGGCCGCCCGCGCTCTCGACCTCTCGCTCACGGCCGAGGAGTGTGCGGAGCTGGAAGCACCATACCAGCCCCGCCCGATCCGGGGCTGGTACGAGGGCCGCCGGCTCTAGCTGGCGGGCACTAGGTGGCCGCGGGGGCCGGCCGGACCGAGGACCGTTGACCGGAGCGCCCGCACTCGACATTGTATCGCTTGCGATGCGCCCTTCCGGCGCCCGCCAACCCCGTCCCAGGAGGAGCCACCCCCGGAGGGTCGCCATGGAGAGCCGCTCGATGACACAGCAGCCGGACCGCGTTCGCCAGTACCTCCGCCGCCGTGGGTGCACCCTCAGCGTGGTGAAGGGTGGCCTGGACGGACTGGTGAACCACTGGGACGGGGTGGTGAGCGCCGTGGCCGAGGGCTACGACCTGACCCTCCAGGACTGGCGCAACGACATGGAGCTGCGGGACGTGCTCCACGGCGCGCTGGAGATTGCCACCGGCGAGGAACGGGCCCGGGCGGAAAAGAAGGTCGAGCGGCTCGACAAGCGGTTCAAGGAACTCACGGCGGAGTGCGGTCCCGTCCCCGGCGACGACGTGGCCGCAGAGGAAGGGTACGACCCGGCCGACCAGTGGTGGTTCTACCGCCGGCCTCGCCGGCCGGGGCCGGACTTCGAGGAAGAGCTGCGCGAAGCGGGCCTCCTCTGACGCCGACGCCGGACCCGCTCCTCCTCTACGACGGACACTGCGCCCTCTGCAACTGGGCAGTCCGGCTGGTCCTCCGGTTCGACCGCCGCCGCGATCTCCGCTTCGCCCCCCTCTCCGGCCCCACCGCCGCCGCCACCCTGGAGCGGTGGCCCGAACTGCGAACCATCGATTCGCTGGTGCTGGTCCAGGACGGCCGGGCCCTGACCCGCTCGGGCGCGGTCCTCGGCGTCCTCCGCTACCTGGGCTGGCCCTGGAGGGTGTTGCTGGTGGGAAGGCTGATACCGCGGGAGATCCGCGACTCGCTCTACGACGTGGTGGCGTTCTGGCGGAAGCGCCTCCTCGGGCGCTATGAGAGCTGTCCCCTGCCCCCGCCCGAGGCTCGCGACCGGTTTCTGGCCTAGCCCCGACCTTTGACGGCGGTCGCCCGCCGGCCCCTCAGCCGAGCCGGGCCGCCGCCCGTTTGGCAATCTCCCGCCGGGACGCCAGATAGGCCTCCCCCTGCTGGCGCACGTCCGCCACGATCCCGGCCGGCGCCCGGTCGGGCGAGCCGGCGTCGAAGGGCGGGGCGGGGTTGTACTCCAGCATGAGCTGCACCCGGCGTGCCGCGTCCTCCCCGCGGAGCGCCGCGGCCACGGCAAGCCCGAAATCGATGCCCGCCGTCACTCCGCCGCCAGTCACCCGGTTCCGATCCACCACCACCCGCTCCCGCACCGGGATCGCCCCGAAGAGCGGCAGGAGGTCGATCGAGAGCCAGTGCGACGTGGCCCGGTAGCCCCGGAGCAGTCCCGCGGCGCCGAGAAGCAGTGAGCCCGAACAGACCGAAGTCACCCAGGCGGCCCTCTCGCCCGCGCGGGCCAGGAAGGCGAGGAACGGCTCGTCTTCCAGCATCCCGTTCACCCCCGGACCCCCGGGCACGCAGATCACGTCGAGCTGTCCCGCGTCGGCGAACCCGGCATCGGGCAGGAAGCGGAGGCCGGAATCGCTGGTGACGGGTCCGGTGCCCGCGGCCAGGCTCCGGACCCGGGTGCCGGGCAGGCGGGCAAAGACCTCGAACGGGCCCGTGAGATCCAGCTGGGTGAAACCCGGGTACATCACCAGGCCGATGGCGAGGGGAGTGGGTTCGGTCATGCCGGTTCCAGAGGGTTTCCGGGGGAACGCCGGGCCAGCTCCTCGCTCCGACGCTTGAGCCCTGCGGCCTCCAGAGCCAGGTAACGTTCCGTAAGGCCTCGGGTGAGAAAGCCTATCAGACGAGCCACCGGACCGCGGTACGCGATGCCGAGGACGGCGTGGCTCCCGCCTGGCGCCGGTTCGATCAGGTGGGTGGCGGTCACCAGGACGCCCGGCGCGGTGGAAACCCAGGCGAAGCCGCGACCCGAGTCCATTTGGGTCACCCTCCACTCGGCAGGGGGGAGCCGCGGCTGGCGCACCCGGACCCGAAGCCCCACGGCCAGCGGGCCAGGCGAGAGCGGCTCGATCGAGGTGATGCTGGCGGTCCACTCCGGCCACCGCCCGAGATCCGACCAGACCGACCAGACGATGTCCGGCGGCGCCTGGATCTCGACGCTTCGGACCAGGTCGGGCATCCCCCCAGGGTACGCCCGGCGCCGGTGGGAACGCAACTCACGGGTCCGGCTCGCCCACCCCGCCCCGGGCGGCTAGATTCGCCGGCGGCGCCTCTCTGGCAGCCTCGTCCCGCACGCCCTTGTCCCCAGCCGCCATGCCCGACGCCTACATCCTCGACGCCGTCCGCACCCCGCGAGGCCGCGGCAAGCCGGACGGATCCCTGGCCGAAGTGTCGCCCGGGGAGCTCGCCGCCATCCCACTCCGGTCCCTCGTGGCGCGCAACGGCCTCCAGCCCGATACCGTCGACGACGTGGCCCTGGGCTGCGTGGAAATGGTGAAGGACCAGTCGGGCCTCGGTCGCTGGGCGGTGATGGCGGCCGGTCTGGGCGAAAGCGTGCCCGCCACCATGGTCAACCGCTACTGCGGCTCCGGCCTGGAGGCGGTCAACCTGGTGGCGGCCAAGGTGATGGCCGGCCAGGCCGACCTGGTGATCGGGGGCGGTGTCGAGTCGATGTCGCGCCTCCCCATGGGCTCGTCCGGCTACGCCCCCGCCACCGACCCGCTGCTCGCGGCCCGGTTCAACTATGTCCCGCAGGGGGTGTCCGCCGACCTGATCGCCACCCGGGCGGGCATGACGCGCGCCGAGCTGGACGAATTCGCCGTGGCCTCTCAGCGGCGGGCCAAGGTCGCCTGGGACGACTGCCGGTTCAGCAAGTCCGTCGTCCCGGTCACCGACGTCAACGGGCTCACCATCCTGGCCCGCGACGAGCACCTGCGCCCCGAATCCACGGTGGAGAGCCTCGGCAAGCTCGAGCCTTCCTTCGCCAAGGTGGCGAGGCTCGCCGGGTTCGACCGGGTGGTGCTCCAGCGCTATCCCGAGATCGAGCGGTTGGAGTACTTCCATCACGCCGGCAATTCCAGCGGGATCGTCGACGGCGCCGCCGCGGTGCTGGTGGCCTCGGCTGAAGCGGCCGCCCGGCTGGGCCGGAATCCGCGGGCCCGGATCCGCGCGTTCGCCGCCACCGGCGAGGATCCGACGATCATGCTCACCGCGCCGGCCGCCGCGTCGCGGATCGCGCTGAAGCGGGCCGGAATGGCGGTGACCGACGTGGACCTCTGGGAGGTGAACGAGGCCTTCGCCGCCGTGGTGCTCTACTTCATGCGGGAGACCGGGGTGCCCCACGAAAAGGTCAATGTCAACGGCGGCGCGATCGCGATGGGTCACCCCCTGGGCGCCACCGGCGCCATTCTCCTCGGCACCCTCCTGGACGAGCTGGAGCGCCAGGGCAAGGGCGTGGGCGTGGCGACGCTCTGCGTGGCGGGCGGCATGGCAGTGGCGACCGTCGTGGAACGAGTCTAGGTCTCGAGGAACGCCGATCATGACGACGCATCTCGCCACCCGGGTGGACGACGGGATCGCCACCGTGGTGTGGAACACCCAGCCAGCGCACCAACCCAACACCTTCAGCGACGCCAGCATCGCCGAATTCGGGACCGCGATCCGCGCCCTCCTCGCCGATGACGCCGTCAAGGGCGTGGTGATCACCTCGGCCAAGCCCGACTTCATCGTGGGCGCCGACCTCCAGATGCTGGCGCGGGCCCGGGCGCTCAGCCGGGAGGAGTTCTTCCGCGGGGTTCGCCAGCTCCAGGGTCTCTTCCGGGAGATCGAAACCTCGGGCAAGCCGGTGATCGCGGCCATCAACGGCTCGGCGCTGGGCGGCGGCCTGGAGCTGGCCCTGGCCTGCCACGCCCGGATCGTGGCCGACGACCCCAAGCTCCGGCTCGGCCTGCCCGAGGTCCAGCTCGGCTTGCTGCCGGGTGCGGGCGGCACCCAGCGGATGCCCCGGCTGATCGGCGCCCGCGAGGCGCTGGGCCTCATCACGCAGGGCAGGACAATCCCGGCGGCCAGGGCGAAGGAGCTGGGTCTGATCAGCGAGATCGTCCCGCCAGGTGAGCTGCTGGCCCGGGCGCACCTCCTGGCGGCCACCATGACCGAACCGGTGCAGCCCTGGGATCGGAAGGGCTTCCGGATTCCCGGGGGCGAGGTCCACTCGGCCGCCGGGGTCGAGGCCTTCGCCGGCGCCAACGCAATGATTACCCGGGAGACCTGGGGGAACTACCCGGCCCCCCGGCTCGCGGCCTATGCCATCTACCACGGGCTCCAGCTTCCGATCGATCAGGGCCTCAAGGTCGAGGCGCGGGGCTTCGTCGAGCTGGCGTTCCACCCCAAGACCCAGGCGATGATCCGCACCCTCTTCTTCAGCATGGGCGAGGCGAAGCGGCTCAAGAACCGGCCCAGGGACGTGCCGGTCCGCCAGTACACCCGGATTGGCGTGCTCGGCGCGGGGCTCATGGGCCACGGGATCGCTCATGCGGCTGCCACCAACGGGATCGAGGTGGTGCTGCTCGATGTGACGCGCGACGCGGCCGAGACCGGCAAGCAGCGGATCGCGGCGATCCTGGAGGACGCGGTCAAGAAGGGGCGGCTCTCCGCGGAGCGCGCGCAGGCGGCCCTGGCCCGGGTACACCCGACGGACGACTACGCCGACCTCCAGGGCGTCGAGCTGGTTGTGGAGGCAGTGTTCGAGCAGCGGGAGCTCAAGCGCGACGTGACCGCGCGAGCGGAGGCGGTGATCGGCCCGGACGCGATCTTCGGCAGCAACACCTCGACCCTCCCGATCACTGGGCTCGCTGCCGCCAGCCAGCGACCGGCGCAGTTCATCGGGCTTCACTTCTTCTCGCCGGTCGAGAAGATGCAACTGGTGGAGGTCATCCTGGGCGAGAAGACCTCGGAGGCCACGCTGGCCCAGTCGCTCGACTTCGTGAAGGCCATCGGCAAGACCCCGATCGTGGTGCGCGACGGCCGCGGGTTCTTCACCAGTCGGGTCTTCGGCACCTACATCACCGAGGGCGTCGGGATGCTGGTCGAGGGAGTGCGCCCCGCCCTGATCGACAACGCGGGGCGCCTGGCTGGCATGCCGATGGGCGCGCTCACCGTCGCCGACATGGTGAACCTCGATCTCAGCTACACGATCCGGGAGCAGACCCGGGCCGATCTGGGCGACCGCTACGTGGCGCACCCGGCGGACCGGGTGATCGATTTCATGGTGGAGCGGAAGCGATACGGGCAGAAGACCCGGGCCGGGTTCTTCGATTACATCAACGGCGACCAGCGGCTCTGGCCCGAGCTCACCACTCACTTTCCGCCCGCGGCCACCCAGCCCCCGGTGGAGGAGGTCAAGCGGCGGCTGCTCCACATCCAGGCGATCGAGACCCTGCGCTGCCTGGAAGAGGGGATCGTGCAGCGACCCCAGGACGCCGACGTCGGCTCGATTCTGGGCTGGGGGTTCTGTCCGTTCTGGGGCGGGGTGGCGTCGTACGTCGATCAGGTGGGGGCAAAGCGGCTGGAGGCCGAGTGCGACGCACTGGCCGCGCGGCATGGGCCCCGGTTCGCACCGCCCAACCTGCTTCGGACGCTGGCCCGCGAGGGCCGGTCGCTGTACCCCGTCTGATGACCTCGCGCCCTCGCCTCTTCGCGCTGGGCCTGCTGCCGGCCCTGGCCGGCCTCTCCGGCCTTCCCGCCCCCAGCGCGTCGGTCGTCATGGCGCGCGCCGCGAGCGATTTCCTCGCGGAGCTGGGCCCGGAGCAACGGGCGCGCGCCGCATTCCCCTTCGCGGACGCCGAACGCCTCGACTGGCATTTCATCCCGCGGGAGCGGCGCGGGCTTCCGCTCAAGGACATGACCGAGCCCCAGCGTGCCGCCGCCCGGCGGCTGCTCCAGGCCGGGTTGAGCCAGCCCGGTTATCTCAAGGTGACGACGATCATCGAACTGGAGCTGGTGCTGCGGGAGCTGGGCGGCAATCCCGCTGTGCGTGATCCGGAGCTGTACTTCTTCTCGATCTTCGGGTCGCCGTCGCCGCCCGGGCCCTGGGGGTGGCGGGTCGAGGGACATCACGTGTCGCTCAACTTCACCGTGGTGAAAGACTCCCTGGTCGCCACGGCGCCGGCGTTCCTGGGCGCCAACCCGGCGCGGGTGCTCTCGGGCTCCCGTCAGGGCCTGCGGGCCCTGGCCGCGGAGGAGGACCTGGCCCGGGATCTGATGCGGAGCCTCGACGCCGAGCAGCGTGCCGCGGCCGTAATCGCCGCGGAAGCCCCCAGGGACATCATCACCGGCAACCTGGGCCAGGTCGATCCGCTCTCCCCGGCCGGGGTCCCGGTGGCCCGCCTTCGGCCCGATCAGGCTGCACGGCTGATGCGGCTGCTGGACGAGTACCTTGATCGCATGGCGCCGGACCTGGCCGCGGCGCGGCGGGCGCGGCTCGCGGAATCGGACCTGGGTCGGATCACGTTCGCGTGGGCCGGTTCGATCGACGTCGGGCAACCCCACTAGTACCGAATCCAGGGCCCCACCTTCCTGGTGGAGTACGACAACACCCAGGACAACGCCAACCACGTCCACTCGGTCTGGCGTGACTTCGCGGGCGATTTCGGCCGGGACCTCCTCAGGGAGCACTACCGGTCCGGCGTTCACTCCCACTAGCGCCGCGCGTGAGGAGATCCGGATGCCCATTCGGCGGCTGGTGGCTGCTGCGACGGTCGCCCTGTTCCCGGCTCCGTCGGCCGCGCAGGAGGCGCCCGTGAACCACCACTTCGCCACCGTCAACGGCGTCCGGCTCCACTACGCCGAAGCCGGTCAGGGCCGGCTGATCATGTTCCTGCACGGCTTCCCCGAGTTCTGGTACGCCTGGCGGAAGCAGCTCGCCGAGTTCGGCCGCGACCACCGCGCCGTGGCGCCCGACCTCCGGGGATACAACCTCTCCGACAAGCCTGCCAAAGTGGACGCCTATCGCGTGAGCCACCTCGTAGAGGACGTGCGCGCGCTGGCCATGGGTCTGGTGGGCGGCGACCGGTTCGTCCTGGTGGGACACGATTGGGGCGGCGTGGTGGCCTGGGCGTTCGCGATGGCGCATCCGGACCTGCTGGACAAGCTGGTCATCGTCAATGGGCCGCACCCCGCGGTCTTCCAGCGGGAGATGGCCAACAATCCGGCCCAGCAGCAGGCCAGCCGCTACATGCTCACCTTCCGCTCGCCCGAGGCGGAGTCGATCCTCTCGGCCAACGGACACGCGGCGCTGCTCCGGATCTTCGAGGGGCTGGAGCGGGACGGTCACTGGACCCCGGCCGATCGCCAGGCCTACCTCGACGCCTGGAGCCAGCCGGGGGCGCTCACCGGGGGGCTCAACTACTATCGCGCCTCCCGGGCCGGCCCCGACCAGGCGAGCGGGGCGCTCACCGGCCAGCTGGCCGACACCGCCGCCCTGGTGCGGGTGCCAACGCTGGTGATCTGGGGCGAGCAGGATACCGCCCTCCTCCCCGGGAACCTCGACGGCCTGGACCGCTACGTGCCCGATCTCACCGTGCGCCGGATTCCGGACGGCACCCACTGGGTGGTGCACGAGCGGGGTGAGCAGGTGAACGCCTTGATCCGCGAGTTTCTCCGGCGATGAGCCATCGGGCTGGCGCCGCGGTCCTCGCCGTTCTCGTCGCGCTCGGCTGCGGCGAGGCCGACCCGGGACCGGCGGTTCGCACCGTGGCGCTCCCGGCGCCGGAGCCCGGCGAGCCCTCGTTCGAGTCCCACCTCGCGCTCGATCCCGCCAACCCCGACCGGATGGTGATCGTGGCCCACTACGGCGTGGGCTACAACCGCGGCGGCCGGAAGATCTGGAGCTGGACCAGCGCCAACGGCGGCCGCACCTGGACCGGCGCGGAGCTGCCCCTGCCCCGCGCCAACGCCGCGCTTGCCGCCGATGCGGTGACGGCGTTCCTCGATGACGGCACCGCCATCGCCGCGTTCCTCTTCGCCGACACCGCCGGGATGCGGTTCGAGGGCGGGCTCGCCCTGGCCCGAACGGCCCGCGGCCCGCTGGGCTTCGGCCCGGCGCGCGTGGTGGCGGAGGGCGGGCTCGGTACCGCGGCCAATGCGGCCGTGGACAAGGGATGGCTGGCGGTGGACCGGGGGCGACTCAGCCCGCTCAAGGGAACCATCTACGCCAGCTGGCACTACAATCGGCCGGTGCCCGAGACCCGCTCGGTGCACTCCACCTTCTGGGTGGCCTCGAGCCGCGACGGCGGCGGCACCTGGAGCGAGCCGGTGCAGGTGGCCGAGGCGTTCTCGGGCCAGGTGGGGGTCCGGAGCGACGGGACGGTGCACACGATCTTCGGGACCCGGGCGTCGGGCGTGCTGCTGCACGCCGCATCGACCGACGGGGCGCGGAGTTTTGCCCCGCCCGACACGATCGCGGTGCTCCCGCCTAGCAACCGCTTCGACGTCCCGCACCTGCTGGTCCTGCCCAGCGATTCGTTGCTGGTCTGCTGGTCGGAGGCCACCGCGGCAGAGCCGAACCGCTACTGGACCAGCTGCGCGCGATCCAGTCAGGGTGGGCGCTGGGATCGCCCGGCGCCGGTCGCACCGGACCTTCCCGCGGGCACCAGTCTGGCCTTCCCCACCACCGCGGCCTACGGCCGCGACGTCTGGCTGCTGGTCTACCGATCCGACGCGGGCTCCACGGCGGTGGTGCTCTATCGCTCGGGCGACGGCGGGGCGACGTTTCAGGAAGCCCAGGTGCTGGCCCGGCGGGCGCTGGGTTCGGACCGGTTCTGCCTGGCGGCGGGCGCGCCGTGTCGCCGGGCTCCCGCGGGAGAAGTCTTCTTTCCGGGAGACTACTTCGGGGTAGCGGCCGGGGCAGGCCGCGTGGCGGCGGCGTACGTGTTGCCGGAGGGAGACGACCCGGCCGGCCCGCAGCTGGTGCACGTGAGCGTGATCCGGCCCTGATCGACCCGGAGGCTCACCAGGTCGCGGCGAGCCGAAGATGGCCGCCGTCGAACACGCCGGCGCCGTCCAGGTCCCAGCGGAGCCCGAACGCCAGCTCGAACCCCGAGCGGAACCGGTAGCCGACCTCCATCAGGTCCCGGGTGTTGGTGCCGGCCAGTTGGGGCGCGAGCTCGCCGGCCTCACGGTCGGTGAAGGCCACGCCGAGGCGCCAGAGCCAGCCCCGTTCCGGCCGACGGACCACCACGGCCTGGCCCACCACCTCGCGGTCATCGTGCCGGACCCCGGGACCGTCGCCCCGCGACCGCCGTTCGGGCCGCCAGGTAACCCGACCGTCGACTTCGATCGCCGCCGTGCCCGTGAGCCGAAGCCGCCCCCGGGTTCCCACCGCGCTGGTCTCCTCCAACAGCGTGAAGTCGCGGGTGCCGGGGAGATCGAACCGGCGCTCGGTATCGGCCCGCGCGGTGGTGGCGTAGAGCGCCAGCGACACCCGCTCCCCCGGCGACACCTCCACCAACCCGCCCAGGAATCGCAGCGCCTCCGCCTGGCTGAACGCCGAATCACGGGTCACAGGGAACGTCACCTCGACCCGGCTCCGCGTGCTCACGCCCGCGTGCACCTCCGCCCGAACACCCGGGGTACTCCATCCCAGCCTGAGCCGGGCCGCGCGCGGCAGGTCGCGATAGTGGAAGTGGATCGGCGTCTGGCCCGGATTGCCGCGGGCCAGCTCGAAGACCGCGTTGTTGAAGGCGTCGAGCAGCGCCAGTCGCAGCTCCCCCTCGAAGCCCGGGCCCCCGCGGCGCCGGCTCACGGCCAGCTCGATGTCGCCCGACGCCTTGAACGAATGCACCCCGAACCCGCCCTGCACGACCCAACCCTGTCCGAGCCCCCGCCACTCCGCCGCCACCGAGACGTAGTCCCGTCGCGTGCTCAAGGTGTGCAGCCGCACGAAGCGGGGAACGAACACGACCGGCCCGGCGACGGGCACGTCCTGGCGCCATTCCGCCGCGGTGAGCAGGTGGGGGTGGCTCACGCTGGCGCCCGCGGCGCGCAACCCGGTGCGGACTGCCTTCCACCGGGCATCCTCCGAGCCGGTGAACATCCCGGTCCAGATGTCCAGTTCGTACTCGTCGTCCATCAGCGGGTTGAACCGCTGGAACGTCCCTTCCTCCGCCAGCCGCCCGAACCACGAGCCGTCGCGGTCCAGCAGCGCGAGCCAGACCTCGTCTGCCCAGGGGGTCAGCGTGGCGATCCGATCGAGCGGCGGGGGGCGGGACGGCGCTCGGGACGAATCCGCCTGCGCGCCAAGCCGTTCGACGGACGGGGCAGACCCACCGGTCACGGCGCCAAGACAGACCGCGGTGCGGACCCATCTCCGCACCGCCCGGGTGGAGCGGTCGGGCATGAGACCTAGCGTAGCCCCGGACCCGCCCGTCCGGAAGTTCGGTCAGCCGCTCCTCGCAACCGCGACGCCGCCGCCGCTCGCGCCGGCGGCCCGACCTCAGACCCTGGTGAGCGTGATCGTCGCCTGATTCCCGTCGATCGAGCCCGTGAGCGTGAGGGTCTGGCCCTGGATAGTGTAGTTGAACGTTACCGCGTCGGCCGTCCCGGGGTCCAAGGTCACCTGCGTTGCCGTGGCCGAGTAGGACCCGGTGTTGACGCACGAGGTGCCCTGATCGCAGGCGCCGATCACGTCCCCCGTGATGTTTATGCTGTACGTGCCGCCCGAGGCGAAGGTGATCCGGAGCGTCATTCCGAGGGCGATGAAGTTCTGGCCCAGCGCGTTGAAGCTGGTTGCGTTCCAGGTGGCCACCAGGGCCGATCCCGGACCGGTGCCGTTGTCGTCCGACGAGCAGCCGCCGAGCAGCGGCAGCGGGGCGGCGCTTGCGAGGGCGAGGGAGAGGGCAAGGCGGGGGCGCGCCGTCGGAGACCCCGGCGAAGAGCGCCGTGAGCCAGCGCCCGGGCTCCGGCGGAGGCCGGCCCACGATCGCAAAGCCGGAGCTCTCCCAGCGCCCGCTCAACGGGAGCGAGGTGGTCACACCCACGTGACGCACACCGGACTGCTGGGCCATTGTTCGGTGAGCGCGGTATGGAAGCGGGCCCACCCCGGAGCCAGCCGGCCGAACTGGCTGAAGTCGCTGGTCAGGAGCGGCAGCGACACCCGCGCCGTGAGCACCCCGTCGGCGCGCAACCCCGGCTCCACCCGGCGGAGGTTGAGGAACGTCCGCCCCAGGACGCCCGCCCCCGCGAGCAGGAGGAGCGAGGTCGCCACTTCCAGCACCACCATCGCCGACCGGAGCCGGCGCCCCGACCGGCCGCCGCTGTCCCGGGCCCCCTCGCGAAGGCTGTCGACCGGACCCGCGCTTCCCATCTCGGCGCTCACGATTCCGCCGAACGCGATCCCCACCAGGAGGACCAGCGCCGCCACCGCGCTCAGGATCCGCCAGTCGACCGCCACGTCGTCGGCGCGGGGGAGGGCGTCGGGCGCCAGCGCCAGGAGAGCGCCCTTCCCGACGGCGGCGACCAGCACGCCGAGCATCCCGCCGGCCAGCGCCAGCATCAGGTTCTCGGTCACGAGCTGCCGGAAGAGCCGCCCGCGGCCCGCGCCCAGCGCCCCGCGGATCGCCAATTCCCGGTGGCGCGCGGCCGCCCGGGTGACCAGCAGGTTGGAGACGTTGACGCAGGCGATGAGCAGCAGGAATCCCACCGCGCCGAGCAGGACCAGCAGCGCCCCGCGCACCCCGGAGACAGCCGTCTCCAGCAGCGGCGACGCCCGCGCGGTCAGGTTGGTATTGAAGCCGGGGTACTGTTCCTCCAGCTGCCGGAAGACCGCCGCCAGATCCGCGTCGACCGCGGCGCGGCCCAGCCCCGGCTTGGGAAGGCCAAGCACGGTGAGGTTGAGCGTGCCCCGGAACTGGAGTTCTCCCGGCGTCAGCACCAGCGGAGTCCACACCTCGGTTCGGGCGCCGAATCCGCTCGCGGCCGGCAGCTCGGCGCCCCGGGGAAAGTGGAACCCGGGCGGCATCACGCCCACCACGGTGAACCGCTGGCCGCTCAGGGTAATCGGCTGGCCCACGATCGCCGGGTCGGCCCCGAAGCGGCGGCGCCAGAGCCCGTCGCCCAGGATCGCCACCGGCTGGGCGTTAGGCAGCTCGTCGCCACGCTCGAAGGCGCGCCCCAGCCGGGGCCTCACTCCCAGCGCCTCGAACAGTCCCGCCGAGCTCCGCGCACCGGCAAGCTGCTCGGCCTCGCCGTCGGGGGACAGCAGGGTGTAACCCCAGCTCCGGAACGCGGCCACCGGGGCCAGGGTCTCGGTCCGGGCCCGGAAGTCCACGAAGTTGGCGGCGCTGAAGGGCAGCTGGCGGGACGGGCCGACCTCGCGGTTCGCCATCCAGACCAGGACGGCGCGGGCACCGTTGGGATAGGGCAGCGGCCGGAGCAGCACCCCGTCCACCACGCTCAGAATCGCGGTGGTGGCCCCGGTCCCGAACCCCAGGGTGAGCACCGCGGCCAGCGCGAACCCCGGCTGGCGCCGCAGGGTCCGGACGGCGAAGCGGAGATCCTGCCCCAGCGCGTCCCACCACTCCGCGCGGCGCCGGCCCCGCTCGCCCGCATGGTCGATCCGGGCCAGCCGGCGTCGAACGGAGGCCAGGTCCCCGAAGCGGCGCCGGGCCTCGTCGCGCGCGGCCTCGGGCGTCATGCCCTGGTGGATCAGCTCCTGGGCGGCCAGATCCAGGTGAAGGGCCAGCTCCTGGTCGGCGTCCCCGTCGGCCGTGGAGCGGCCAGTGTCGAGGCGGAAGAGGCGGCGCCAGGCGGAGAACATCCGGGTCAGACGCTCTTCGCGGCGGCGAGGATCTTCCCGACCACCATCACGTAGCGGCGCCAACCGGCGTCCAGCCGCCGCAGGTGCTCGCGGCCGGTCCGGGTGAGCGCGTAGTACTTGCCCCGGCGGTTGTTCTCGGTCAGGGCCCACTCGGCCGAGAGCCAGCCCCGGCGCTCCATCCGGTGGAGGGCCGGATAGAGGGCGCCCTCCTCGATCTCCAGCGCCTCACCGCTGGTCTTCCGGATCCAGCGGCTGATCTCGAACCCGTGCATCGGGCCCCAGGTCAGGGTCTTGAGGATCAGGAAATCCAGGGTGCCCTGGATCAGGTCGACGCCGTCGGCGGGGGCTGCCACGGATTCACCTAAACGATTTAGGTGATACGACGATATCGTTCCACGCCCGCACCCGCAAGGCGTTCCTGACCTCGGCCGCGCTCCTCGCCGACTGCTCCGCGGCCCGCCCCGTCGGGGCCGGGCGACCAGGCTCCCGGTCAGCGCACCCGCTCCAACGGCTCCAGCTCCGTCAGAGCGGGGGCCGCTGGTAGCCTCCGTGCCTCGCCTCGATCGCGCCCGCCAGCGCCAGCACCACGTCCTCCCGTCCCGGCCTGGCGACGATCTGGACCCCGATCGGCAGCCCCTCCGGCGAGGTCCCCGCCCGCACCACCGCACCCGGCCAGCCGAGCACGTTGTAGGTGAAGGTGTAGCTGAACCAGGCCAGCGCGCCCTCGGCCTGGCTCCCGCCGTGTGGCAGGGCGGGCACCGCGCACACCGGGCAGACGATCGCGTCGAACTCCTTCATGAAGCCCAACATCCGGCTCCGGTGGGCGAACGATCGCGCCAGCGCACCGTCCAGCTGCTCGGCCGTGAGCGGCGGCGTGGAGACGAAAGCCCCCAGGGTGTGCTCGCGGGTGCCGGCCTCCGCCAGCAGCCGCCGGACGGCCGCGCCACCGTCCCAGAAATAGAGGCTGAGATCGGAGGCGTCCTCCGCCCCAGGCGGGCGGCGTTCCACCACGGACGTCACCTCGGTCGCGAGGTCCCGCGCCGCCTGCTCCACGACCTGGCGAATCTCCGGCGTGGGCGTGGCGATCCCGTTGTCGGTGTGATAGGCGAGGTGGAGCGCGCGGAGGTCCACCGCCTTCGGGTCGCCCAGCGGCATGGGGACCACGCCGGGGTCGACCCCGTCGGGGCCCGCGATGAGCGGCAGGAGCAACGCCAGGTCGTCGACATACCGGGCCAGCGGCCCGATCTGCTGGAAGGTGTCCTGCACCCCGCCGAAGGGATACATGTGCCCGGTGCGCGGCACGCGCCCCGCGGCGGGCTTGAGACCGGCGATCCCGGAGAAGTGCGAGGGCAGCCGGATGCTCCCCCCGTAATCGCTGCCGATGTCGAACGGCACGCCCCCGGCCGCCACGATCGCGGCGGCGCCGCCCGAGCTTCCGCCGGGGGTGCGGGAGAGGTCGTACGGGTTGCTGGTGCGCCCGTAAATCAGGTTGTCGGTCTCGAACGAGAGCGTGAGCTCGGGCGTGTTGGTCTTGCCGAGCAGGATCGCGCCCGCCGCGCGGAGCCGGGCCACCACCGTGGCATCCTCGGTGGGGACGTGGGAGGCCCGTCCCCGGGTGCCACCGGTGCTGATCACGCCGGCCGTGTCGAACGAATCCTTGATGGTCATCGGCACACCGTGGAGCGGGCCCCACCGCTCACCCCGCGCCAGCGCGGTGTCAGCCTCGCGGGCCCGCGCCAGCGCCTGGTCCGCGGCCAGCTGGACCACCGCGTTGAGCCGACCGTTCACGGCCTCGATCCGCTCCAGGCAGGCACGGACCAGCTCCTCCGACGACAACCGCCGCCGGGAGACCGCCTCGGCGAGAGCCCGGGTCGAGGAGAAGGACACCGGCTCGGCCAGGTCGGTGGCGCCCGGCGGTCCGCCCGCCTGGGGCCGGCAGCCCGGCAGGGTGGCGGCAAGCAACCCGGCCCCCGCCAGGGCCAGCAGGTCCCGGCGCGCGATTTCTCCACGGCCGCCGGGCGCAGGCAACGGCCCGCCCGGAGCGAAATCGTCGGACATGTCTCCCCTCAACCGCGAAGTGATTCGTGACGCCGGGCGGCTCCAGCACCCGCCCGGGGCGGTGCCGCCGTCCCGGAGTCCAATGTACCGCCCGCCAGGCACCGGTGCCCCGGCCCATCGGACGGTGGCGCCGTTCAATCAGCGGGATACTATTCGTCCCCGTCGAATTCGTCGGAGCTCTGGCCGTGCAACAGGAGACCTGGGAGCGCCTGGGCCGAGTCTTCCACCAGGCGGCGGAGCTGTCACCCGATCAGCGGACCCCCTTCCTGGACCAGGCCTGCGCCGGCGACCCGGCGCTCCGCGCCGAAGTCGAAGCCATGCTCGCCGCGCACGACTCGGCCGGCACCGCGCCCGAGCAACTCCTCCCATCCATGCCCGTTCCGGGCGAGACCATCGGCGTGGGGTCCCGCGTCGGCCCCTATCGCCTGGAGCAGCTGGTGGGCCGGGGCGGCATGGGCGAGGTGTACCGGGCGGTGCGGGTCGACGAGCAGTTCAGCCAGGAGGTGGCCGTCAAGCTGGTCCGCCCGGAACGGGCGACCGCCGAGGTGATCCGGCGCTTCCTCCAGGAACGCCAGATCATGGCGCAGCTGGCGCACCCCAACATTGCCGCGGTCCAGGACGGCGGGGTCACCACCGGCGGCCAGCCGTACCTCGTCATGCAGTACGTCGATGGCGTGCCCATCACCCGGTACGCCAACGAGCGAAACCTCTCCCGGACCGAGCGCCTGCGTCTCTTCGTGGAGGTATGCGACGCGGTGCAGTTCGCCCACGCGAACCTGGTGGTGCACCGCGACCTCAAGCCCTCCAACATCCTGGTGGACCGCGACGGCAACCCCCGGCTCCTCGACTTCGGGATCGCCAAGCTGCTCGACCCCGCGGCCATCCGGTCCACCACCGGCGATCTCCTGCTCCTCACCCCCGAGCACGCCGCGCCGGAGCAGTTCCTCGGCAACCCGGTCACCACCGCCACCGACGTCTATGCCCTCGGCGTACTGCTCTACGAGCTGCTGACCGGCACCCGCCCCTTCCGCGATGTCCCGCCGCCCGACCTGCCCCGCGCGGTCTGCGAGGTGATCCCGCGCCCGCCCAGCGCCCTGGCGCCGGTGCCGGAGGACCTGGACCAGATCGTGATGATGGCGCTCCGCAAGGAGCCGACCCGCCGATACGCCTCGGCGGGACAGTTGAGCGAGGACGTGGTGCGGTTCCTCGGGGGCTGGCCGGTGATCGCCCAGCCGGACACGGTGGGCTACCGGGTGCGCCGGTTCGTGGGGCGGAACCGCGCTGTGGTCGGCGTGGGCGCCCTGCTCGCCGCGACCCTCGCGGGGGCGGCAGTCGTCAGCACCTGGCAGTCGAGACAGCGGGCGGCAGCGCTCCGGGTGGCGGAGGCGGAGCGGACCCGGGCCACCCGGGTGACCGAGTTCCTGCTCAGCATCTTCCGGGCGACCAACCCGAGCGAGACCCGGGGTCGAACCGTCACCGCCCGCGAACTCCTGGACCAGGCCGCCGCCCGGGTGGCCGCCGACCTGGCGGCCGACCCAGCCACCCGGAGCGATCTCGAGCTGGCGATCGGACAGGCCTACGCCTTCCTCGGCCTGGTACCACGCGCCGACTCCATTCTGACCGAAGCGGTGGCGCGACGCCGCGAGGTGATGGCCGCCCGCCCCGCCGACCTGGCCGACGCGATCGAGTGGCTGGGGCGGATCCGCGCCACGGGGGGACGGCTCCAGGACGGCATGGAGCTGATGCGCGAGGCGGTGGCGCTGCGGACCGCGGCCGGGGCCGACTCGACCACGCTGGCGCCGGCCTACCATCGGATCGGCCTCATGGCCGAACAGCTCGACCCGATGGACTCGACCGGCATGGCCAAGACGCACATGGAACGGGCGCTTGCCCTCTACCGGGCGGCCCGCCCACCGAACCTCCGCGGCGCCGCCGACATGCTCCGCAACCTCGCCGGTCTGGCCGACAACCGGAACCAGGCGGCCGAGGCGCTCGCCCTGAGCGAGGCTGCTCTGGCCGAGGCCCGCCTGGCGGCGGACGAGGACGACCCGTACCTGTTCGAGTACTACGAGTCGCTGGCCCTGCGGCTCAGGATCAACGGCTTCGCCGACTCGGCCATCGCGATCCACCGGCGCCTGCTCGAGGCGCGGCGGCGGGTGTTCGGCGAGCACCTCAATACCTCGTTCAGCCTGTACAACCTGGGCCGCGACCTGGGGCGGGTGGGCCGGTTCGACGAGGCCCTGCCCCTGCTCCGCGAGTGCGTGGCGATGCGGGAACGACTGCTGGGCCCGGACCATTACCAGGTGGGCTACGCCGTGGGCGCGCTGGCCCGGGCAACGGCCAATTCCGGCGATCTCAAGGGCGCGCTGGCCCTCTTCCAGCGGGCGGCCCGGATCGAGGCGCAGGCCCTGGGCCCCGCGCACCTCGACACGATGGAGTACAACGAGGCGATCGTACTGGTGCAGCTGGCACTGGGCGACCGGGCGGCCGCGCTGGATATGCTGACCACGATGGTGGGCCTGGGCTACCGCAACCTCGGGCGCCAGGAGTACGCCCCGCTCGCCACCGACCCCAGGTTCCAGGCGCTCGTCGAGCGCGCCGGGACCGGCTGAGCCCGATCAACGACTCACCATTGGAGCCCCGAGTGGCCACCGCCTACCAGTATCGACCCGCCCGGTTCTTCGTCTTCACCCTGCTGCTCACCTGGATCCCCTGGTTCATCGGGATCCGGCTCGCGGCCCGGGATGGCGGCGCGGCCATCGCCTCGCTCCTCTCGCTGGCGGGCCTGCTGGCGCCGCTGGTAGTCTGCCTGGCCATGATCCTGGGCTCGGGCAGCCAGCCGCTCAAGCGGGACTTCCGGGACCGGCTGATCGACCTCAAGCGGCTCCGCCCGGGCGATCTCCTGATCGCCGTCGCGCTCCCACCCCTCGTGATCCTCCTGTCGATCGGACTGTCGCTGGCCCTGGGCGAGTCCCGCGACCAGCTCCGCCTCTCCTCCGGCGAAGGCCTCCTCGGCATGGTGGTCCTGGCGCTGATCCTGGCGCCGATCATCGAGGAAACCGGCTGGCGGGGGTATGGGGTGGACAGCCTCCGGGCCCGCTGGGGCGCGCTCCAGGCCACGCTGTTGTTCGGGGTGCTCTGGTCGCTCTGGCATGCGCCGCTGGTGCTGATCCCCGGCACCTATCAGCACGAACTCGCCCAGATGGAGAACCGGCTCTTCCTGGTCAATTTCTTCGTGAGCACCATCCCGGCCGCGTTGCTGGCGAACTGGCTCTTCTACCGGAACGGCCGCTCGATCCTGGTGGGCATCCTGTTCCACGCCGCGCTCAACGCCGCGGCCGTGCTGATCAACGCCGGCCAGGTGGCGAAGACCATCACCACGCTGGTCTTCGCCGTCATCGCCGTGGCCGTCGCCTTGACCGATCGGCAGATCTTCGGCGCCGGGCCGCGGAACTTCATCGACCAGCCGGAGGCGTTTCGCCAGGCCGCGCCCTGACCGGGGGTCAGCGTTGGGCCGGGCGGCGGGCCCGCGGGCGAGGGCGCGGTGTCCGGGCGCGGTCCATATAGGACCGGAGGACCGCGTTCATCCGGGTCTGGTACCGGGGCCCGAGGCTCCGGAACCAGTCGAGCACGTCTTCGTCCACCCGGAGCGAGATGGCGCGCTTCCGCGCCGGCACCACGAGATCCGCATCGTTCCAGAAGCCGGCGGGCAGGTCGCGGAGCTCCGCCGGCGACGACGCCGCGATCTCGCGCTCGCTCAGCCCGCGGAGGCGCCTCCGGTCGGCGCGGCCGCGCGGGGAGTCAGAGTTCGCCAATGGCCTGCCAGTACGCTTCGCGCTCACGTCGATTGCTCCGTCGAGCCGAAATGATCCGTCGTTCCACCTCACCGCCCGGGCTCACGCGATCCGTGTAGCAGACGGTCAGTTCCACGCCGGCCGCGAGCCCGATCGCGATGATCCGGCGTTCGCCGTAGACTTGCCGCACATCCTCCCGCTCCAGGGTCGCACCGCCGAACACCTGGGAGGCGAAGGCGAAGTCGAACCCCCGCTCCCTGAGATTCGCCTCGCTCTTCAGCGGGTCCCAGGCGAAGCGGATCGCTAATATACGGTTGTATATACGTCTGGTCAAGCAACGATCAACCTTCGAGGCCCGGTGGAACGTCGCGTGCCAGGTCGCTGGTCGCGTAACCGGATTCGCGCGACGAGGTACGGACGCGCGCGTTGGGGGACCCGGAGCCGGAGGATTATCTGGAGGCTGTCGGCCCGCGGTTCACCGGCCAGCGGGAGGCAATTGGGCAGGTCTCGCCCTGACCAGGCAGCGAACCGGAATGCCGCCGCTCACGGTGCGGAAGCCCAGGGTGAGGCCGAGGCCGATCGCTGCTTCGTGCTCGCGTCGCGCGACCAGCACCGCGACGGCGCTGTCCGGGCACCGCTCTCGCACCATCTGGCCCAGCCGCGCATAGAGGTTCCGGAGCGCCTTGCGGTCGCCCACGCGGGCGCCCCAGGGGGGGTTGGTGACCAACGCGCCGCCGCGGAGCTCCGGCAATTCCGAGACGGTCCGCCGCTCGAAGACGATGTCCTCCGCGACCCCCGCCCGCTCGGCGTTGGCACGCGCTGCCGCGACCGCGCCGGCATCGCGGTCGAAGCCGTGGATCGCCACCCCGGCCCGCGGGAGCACCCGGCCCCGGGCCTCGTCCTTCAGGCGAGTCCATGCCTCGGCGTCGAACCCTGGCCACCGCTCGAAGGCGAACTCGCGGCCGAGCCCGGGTGCCATCCGCCCGGCCAGGAGCGCGGCCTCGATGGGAATGGTGCCCGCGCCGGCGAAGGGATCGACCAGGGGTGTGCGACCGTCCCAGCCCACCGCCCGCAGCATCGCCGCGGCAACGTTTTCGCGGAGCGGGGCCCGGGCGCCGGCCAGCCGGTAGCCGCGGCGAAAGAGCGGCGCGCCCGAGGTGTCGGCGCTCACCGTCACCTTGTCGTAGAAGACCCGCACCACGACCAGCTGCGCGCCGGACTGATCGTCCTCGGGATCCGGCTCGGTCGCCTTGGGGGCGATCCGCACGCCTGGCACCTGGGCGGCCACCGCGGCCAGGAGCCGTTCGGCGATCGCGTCTTCGTGGTAGAGCCGGGACTTCCGGCTGGTGACCCGGAACCGGAGCGTGGCACCCTCCGGGATCACCCGCTCCCAGGGAAGACGGCGCGCCTGGCGCACCAGGTCGTCGAAGAACCGGGCCTCGAACGTCTCGCCCAGGCGGAGCAGCACCCGCACCGCGGTCCGGAGTTCCAGATTGGCGCGATAGAGGGCCGTGAGATCCCCCTGGAAGCCGACGCCGCCCGCCTCGGTCCGGCCCGGCGCGAGGCCCAGCGCCTCGCACTCCGCGGCGAGCAGTCCCTCGATGCCCGGCGGGCAGACCGCGTAGAGGGCGAGCGGCGCCGTCACGCGTGGCCCCTCCGCCGGGCCCCGCGAGTAGGCGGGGCGGCGAGCGGATCCTCGGGCCAGTCGTGCTTGGGGTAGCGGCCTCGAAGGTCCTTCCGAACGTCGAAGTAGCTCGCGGCCCAGAAGCCGGCCAGGTCGCGGGTCACCTGCACCGGCCGGCCCGCGGGCGAGAGCAGGTGGAGAACGAGCGGCACCCGTCCTCCCGCTACCGATGGCGTCTCCGCGAGGCCGAACAGTTCCTGGAGTCGCGCGGCCAGTACCGGGCCGCCGGGGTCGGCGTAGTCGATCGCGATTCTGGAGCCGGCCGGCGTGGTCCAGTGCTCGGGCGCCAGCTGGTCCAGGCGGGCGCGCTGCTGCCACGACAGGAACCCGGCGAGCGCGCTGCCCAGGATCGCGGGGGTGAGATCGCGAAGCCCGCGCGCGCCTTCCAGATGAGGGCCGAGCCATTCGGGCAGCGTCGCTTGGAGCGCGGCGTCCGAAACGTCGGGCCACCCGGCGGGCTCCAGGCCGTGCAGGAAGGCGATCCGCGCTCGGAGGCGGCGCGCCTGTTCGCTCCACGGCAGGCGCTCCACCCCGATGCCGGCCAGGCCGCGAAGCAACTCCGCCCGCACGCGCCCGGGATCCGCGCCGGCGAGCGGCCGCGACTCCAGCACGATCGCGCCCAGCATCCATCGCTCGGTGGTGTCCACCGCTTGCCGCCCGGGATTCCACTCGATCACCGACTGGCGCTCGATCGCGGCGGCGCACACCTCCTCGATCGTCCCGAGGTCCACCGGCGCCGCCAGGTCCACGCGCGCCTCGGCGCCCTTGTCGTCCAGCTCCGCGATCACCAGGTAGGGAGCGCGGGCGAGCGGCTGGTGCGGGGGGAGCGATGCGCCGCGGCCGTTCCGGAGCAGGAAGCGGCCCGGCTGGCCCGGCCGGAGCTGCGCCACGCGGTCGGGATAGGCGAGGAGCAGCAGGCGCCCCACGTCCTCGAGGTCGACCGCCGGGTGGGTGGCTCCCGGAGCAGGCGCGGCGGCGCCTCTCG
>CAZFSA010000055.1:0-26808 GCA_964521535.1 uncultured Gemmatimonas sp. | reverse complement strand
CTCGCGCCCCGATCGCGGATCGGGCAGACTGACCGGACGGGCGAACCCCCGAAGCCCCCGCCCCGGAGGCGGTTCGACCCGATGGGCGCTGTGGAGCCGCCGACCCCGGCAGACGTCCCCGTTTCAGCGAGAACCGGGGCCCGGTGTGGCCTGGTCGCCACGCTCGATCAACCGGGCCGGGCTCGCCATATTGTCCCGGAGGGTGAACCATGGATCGAGCGCAGCCCATCGCCACGGGCCGACGGCCTGAACTCCCGAGCCGGCGGGCCCGATGGTTCGCGGCGGCCGCCGTTCTGTCAGGTCTGGTGTGCGGGGGTGAGGCCGGGCCCACGGACGTCGGGCCACCGCCCCCGGTCCCCCCGCCCCCACCGCCTCCGGCCGGGGCCGCGTACCGGGTGGAGTACGGCACCTACGTTGGCGGCAGCGGCGAAGAAGAGGCCCGGGAACCCGTGCTGCTGTCCGGGGGTCGCCTGCTCTTCGGGGCTCGCACCGAGTCACCCAACGCCCCCACCACGGCGGGTGCCTTCCAACGCAGCTTCGGAGGCGGCTCGGCCGATTCCTATCTCGCCATCCTGAGCGCCGACGGCAGCCGGTTCGAAGCCGCCACCTACTTCGGCGGCTCCGGCATGGAGCGGCCGCCGTACGGCATCGCCGTCGCGGCCAACGGCGACATTGTCTTCGCGAGTGGGACGGCCAGCCCCAACCTGCCGACCTCGGCGACCTCCTACCGGCCGTCCCTGCACCCCGCCCCGATCCCCTCCCCCGGCGACGGCTACGTCTGCCGGATCTCGGCCGATCTCCGCACCATGCGGTGGTGCACCTACACCGGTGGCGGGTGGCCGCGCGGAGGCCTGGTGCTCGACGCCCAGGAGAACGTGATCGTGGTCGGGGAAACGAAGACCAGCTCCTCCTTCGCCACCACGGCCGGAGTGGTTCAGCCGCAGAGCCGGGGCCCGAACGACGCCTTCCTGATGAAGCTGTCGTCCGATGGGCGGCAGGCCATCTTCTCGACCCGGCTGGGCGGCTCGGCCAACACCACCAACATCGAGGTGGCGCTCTCGGTGAAGCTCTTCCCGAACGGCGACATCTCGGTGGTCGGCGCCTCGCAGTCGAACGACTTCCCCACCACGCCCGGGGCGGCGCAGCGCACCAGCACCGGCCTGGGCGACGGGTTCATTGCCCGGCTGTCGCCCTCCGCGGGGGCCTTCGTCTACTCCACGCTGATCGGGGGGAGCGGTGACGACGCCGCCGGCCATCCCCACGCCCTTCTTCCCGACGGCTCGGTGATCGTGACCGGGGGCACCGACTCACCGACATTGCCCGGGGCAAGCGGATCGCGCCGGGGGTCCAATGACGGGCTGCTCGCCAAGCTGAACCCCGCCGGCACGGCATTCGAGTTCGTCCGGTTCCTGGGCGGAAGCGGGGACGAGCACATTCTCGGGCCCGTGGTCGACGCCCAGGGCCTGATCTATGTCGCCGGCGGGACCACCTCGCGCGACATTCCCGTGACGGCGGACGCGCTCCAGCCGACCTACGGGGGAGGGGCCCAGGACGGAGTGCTGTTCATCCTGAATCCGGACGGCTCGCTGCGTTACGCCAGCTATGTCGGGGGCTCGGGTGGGGATCTGGTGCGCGGGGTGGCGCTGGGTCCGTCGGGGGAGATCTACCTCGTGGGGCACACGGATTCCGACAACTTTCCGATCACCTCGGGGGCCGCGCAAACCCGCCGGGGCGGCAGCTTCGACGGCTTCGTGCTGAAGCTCGTCCCCCGCTGACCCGCGCCCGGGCCGAGCGGCCGCCGCCCCCGGTGCCGGGCCTAGTGGACCAGCTTGGGCCCGGCCGCCATCCAGATGCGTTCCGCCACCAGCGTGGCAATCAACGCCTTGCCCGCCGGGCCGTAGTGAATGCCATCGGCCCAGAAGAGTCGATCCAGGCCAGGATGATTCGCCAAGTCACGCTCCAAGTCCAGCAGATGCCAACCCCGCGCGGCGGCGAGGTCGCGGGTGGCCTGGGCGTACTCGCGATGGTGCGTCGTGATGGTCTGAGGATCCGGCGCAAACCGGGCGACGCGGATGAGCCGCTCGTCGACGCCAAACCGGTAGTGCGAGGTCGGCGGCGTGATCAACAGTACCGCCGCGCCCTGCTCCTCGAACACCCGGCCCATCCGCTCCAGGTTGGCCCGAAAGGCGGGCAGCGGCACCCGCACTTCCGCGGGGACCGGATCCGGACGGACCCGGTCCACCGCCCAGGCCGCCAGCTGAAGGATGCGGAGGCGGCGAAAGAGCGCATCCGACGTCGCGGCCGCGCCTGTGGGAACCCGGACCCGCTTGGCCGAGTCGGGAGCGCCGATCGCGGCCCAGTGGTCGTTCCAGCCAAACTGGATCACCACCAGATCCGGCCGCAGCGACTCGGCGTGCCGCTCGGCCAGGATCCGCCCCTGGTGCGAGGAGTATCCCGGCACCGCAAGGTTGACCGTTTCGACGCGTTTGCCGGTGCCGGCAAAGGCCGCCGCCAGGATGGGCCCCACCAGCTCGGGATAGGAATCCCAGGTGCACGAGTCACCCAGGTAGAGCACTCGGAACGCATCGGCCGGCTTGGGCACCGCCGGTTCCGGCGCCGGATAGCCCAGCGAATTGACGCCCACGCGGGGGTCCCAGCGCCAGAAGAGCTGCGCATCGGGTACGTAACGGCGAAACGCGTGCGGCCCCGGCGCGAAGCCCAGGCCGACGCCGCCCTCATACCGGAAGGCTGCGGCCCGGAGTAGCACTTCGGGCCAGAAGGCGACCAGATTGACGCTCGCCAGGATCAGCCACCACCGGGCGATTCGCTCGCCCGCGGCCGTGGCCGCCGCTCTACCGAACCGCCAGGCTGCAGTGGCCAGGGTCAGGGACAGCAGCAGGAGGGGGGTCCAGGGCAGGTGGCCCTCGCGCCCGACGAGGAAAAAGAGCGCGATCGCCATGGGCACGGCCGTGGTGAGGAACACCAGAGACGCTACCCGTTCGGGAGCGAGCCTTGGAACCGCTGTCATACTCGTGCCTCCACGCCCCCCCAGAACTCCGGCCCCCCGACCCCGCTACATGTAGCCCTCCCGGCGGAGCGTCTCCAGCCCCCCGCCGTCGTCCTTGTCCTGGGCCCGGCCCGACCGCTCGGCGATGTTGGCGAACTTGCCCGTCCGGAGTTCCGCGATGATCTCCGGGACGTTCCGGGCCTCCGACTCGACCGGCCGGGTACACGGCCCGCAGCCCAGCGACCGGTACCGGATGCCCTCGCCCTGGTTGTAGTAGAGCGACACCGTGGGAATGTTCTCCCGCTCGATATACTCCCAGATGTTGAGCTCCGTCCAGTCCAGCAGCGGGTGGATCCGGACGTGGGTCCCGGGCGCGAATTCGGTCTTGTACTGATTCCAGAACTCGGGCGGCTGATCGCCCACGTCCCAGGCGTTCTGGTGGCTGCGGGGCGAGAAGTACCGCTCCTTCGAGCGGCTGCCCTCCTCGTCGGCTCGGGCGCCCACGATCACCCCGGTGAAGGGCTCGGTGTTGGGGTCGCGTTCGTAGGCCCGGCGGGCGTGGTTGAACCGGTATCTGGGCGACTCGCCGGAGAGCGTCCGGGCCAGCGCCTCGGTCTTGAGCAGCCGGCAGCAGGTGATCCGGTCGACGGCGCCATCGGGGAAGGTGCGCTTCTCCCGGAGGGCCTCCTCGTTCTGGCCATAGATCAGGTTCAGGTTCCACTCCGCCGCGAGCCGATCGCGGTAGGCGATCATCTCCGGGATCTTGAACGAGGTATCGATGTGCACCAGGGGGAAGGGCACGTGCCCGTAGAAGGCCTTCCGCGCGAGCCAGAGCAGCACGGTACTGTCCTTCCCGATCGACCAGAGCATGCAGAGGCTCTTGAAGCTGGCGTACGCCTCCCGGAAGATGTGGACGCTCCGGTGCTCCAGCTGGTCCAGGTGGTCCATCACGGCTCCTTCGAAGCCTTCAGCGCGGGCCAAGCCAGGCCTCGGTGGTTTCGACGGGAGAGTTGACCTCCCAGATGGGCGCGCGCTCCGGGTGATACCGCGAGCCGATCGGGATCGAGTAGAGATCGCCGGATTCGTAGGACGCCTCCCGCTGGCCCTCCCGCTGGAGCAGCTTCCGGAACGCCAGCAGGGCCGGCGACGGCTGCCGCTCGTGCTCGTAGATCCGTCCCGCGAACATGTCGGTCATGAATTCCGGGTACCGCGAGTACACGCAATAGGCGAACGCGAGCGGGTGCTCCCAGAACGAATCCAGCACGTCCTCCAGAATGTCGATCCCCTTCTCGCACCAGAGCTGGTGCCGGGCGAAGGGGTTGGACTCGTCCCGGCCCGCGCCCGCGAGGTAGTCCCGGATCACCGGCGCCGCAAACTGCGCCTCGCGCATGGCGACGGTCAGCCCGAAGGAGAAGATCGGGTCGATGAACCGGTGGGAGTCACCGATGCACATGAACCCGCGCCCGCAGAATCCCTTGACCTGGAACGAATAGTTGGGGATGACGTGGACGTCCTCCACCAGCCGGGGGTCGGGAATGCGCCGGTGCAGCTCGGGGTGCAGCTCCCGAAGCTCCCGCAGGAGGAAGTCCCGCTTGCTCTCCTGCTTCGACAGGAAATAGGCCGCGGGAACGACGATCCCGACGCTGACCACTTCGCGGTCGAGCGGAATGAACCAGGCCCAGTGATACTTCTTCTGGTAGAAGATCAGGGTGTTGTCCGGATGGCGATCGCGGGTCGGGCCGTTGTCGCGTTCCGCGGACGCGACCTGGGAGAAGATCGCGATCTGCTTGTCGTAGGCGCCGAGGTACTTGGGACCCGTGACGCCTCCCAGGTTGGCCAGCCAGGTCGCCTGGCCGGAGCAGTCGAGCAGGACCTCCGATCGGATGTCCTCGGTGGCGCCATTGGGCATCCGCACCTTCGCGCCGGTCACCGTGCCGTTCTCCAGCAACGGCCGGGTCGCCTTCCCCTGGAGAAGGATGGCGCCGGCGGCGACGGCCTGGTCCAGCAGCATCTGGTCGAAGTCGCTGCGCCGCACCTGCCAGGTGTCCCACTCGAAGAGCTGCCACTGCTCGTCCCGGCCGGTCACGGGCACGAACCAGGTGCCGCGGGCACTCTGCCCGTACACCCGGACGCCCTGCTTGGTGGGGTATCCGCGGCGATACATCTCGTCCGCGAGCCCCAGCTCCCGCAGCACCTTGCCGCCGGCCCCGGTCATCGACTCGCCGATGTGATACCGGGGAAACGTCTCCGCCTCGACGATCAGGGGTCGAATACCCTCCCGGAGGAGGAACAGGGCGCTGGCCGCTCCGGCCGGGCCGCTTCCGACGATCAGAACATCGGTCTTCATCGGGACCCTCCGTTGGTGGGATCGAGGTGCGACCCCGGAGGACAGGCGCCTCCCCCGACCACCTGCTCCAGCACCCGGGCCGCGGCGGCCTCGACCGTGGCCCCGGTCGTGTCGATCACCAGTTCGGCCGAGTCCGGCGGTTCATACGGGTCGTCGAGTCCGGTGAACTGCCGGATCTCGCCCCGACGGGCCCGGGCGTAGAGCCCCTTCACGTCCCGTCGCTCGCATTCCGCGAGCGGCGTCGCCACGTACACCTCCACGAACCGCCGGCAAATCCCCCGGACGAAGTCGCGCGAAGCGCGATAGGGCGACACCAGCGAGGCCACCACGGTCACGCCGTGCCGCTCCAGGCGGCTGGCCAGGAAACCCACCCGCCGGATGTGCGCGTCGCGCTCCTCCCGCGAGAATCCGGTGCCCGGAAAGACCTCGCGGATTGCGTCGCCGTCGAGGTACTCCACCCGCCGCCCCGCCGCCTCCAGCGCCTCGACCACCCGGCGCGCGATGGTGCTCTTCCCCGAGCCCGAGAGCCCAGTGAACCAGATCACCTGCCCGGCCTCGCTCGCCGGTTCGCGCTCCCGATCGGACAGGCCGATCACGAACGACGGGTTCCGAAGGTCGGGCTGGTTGTATCGCAACGGGGAGACCCGGGGCCGGCCGACGCCGGAGTTCCGGAAGATGCAGTCGCCGGCGGCCACGTCCCACTCCATCGTGGGCCCGAAGCGGGGGTAGACGTCGGCCCGGCCCTCGGCCACCCAGCAGAACTTGAGCGAGCTGCCGGCCGGCACCCGCTCCGCCACCAGCTGGGTCGCGAGCCAGGCTTCCAGCTCCTTCGACGGGTGGGAGCGGCTCTCGGCCACCCGGAGCGCATGGCCCGGGAGGGGCGGACGGGAGGCGAGCCGGACCGGCGGGCCACCCCGTTCCCGCTTCCAGGATCCGAGCCCCTGGCCCGCGTAGTACAGCAGGTCGAGCGCCGGCGCGTAGACCACGCCCAGCACCGGCACGCCGTGTTCCACCAGGGCGATGTTCACGGTGAACTCGCCGTTCCGCTGGAGGAACTCCTTGGTGCCGTCCAGCGGATCCACCAGCCAGAACCTGGTCCAGCCAGCCCGGACCTCGGGCCCGGGGATCGCTCCCTCTTCCGAGACGACCGGCACCGTGGGGTCGAGGGCCGCCAGCGCGGTGACGATCACGGCATGAGCGGCGTGGTCCGCTGCGGTCACGGGGCTCCGGTCGGCCTTCCGGCCCACCGCCACCTCGCCCCCGTAGAAGGCCAGCGCCGCGGCGCCCGCCTCGCGAGCCACCTCGCAGAGGCGGACCAGGGTGTCGGGCGACACGGTGGCCCCCGGGCTCGCCGCCACCCCGGTCGGAGGAGAGGTCACCACGGGCGGAAGAGCCTTCCCTTGTCCTGCAGGAGCCGCTTGATCCGGTCCACCCCGTCGCTGGCGGGCTCGGCGTCGCCCAGGATCAGGTCGTACGTGATGTCGGTGGTGACGTGGTCGCCCACCCAGACCACCTCGATCCGTTCCGGATCGACGGCGGTCTTGATGACCTCCAGGTCCTCCTGCGAGAGCTCGGCCGCCGAGACGATCAGGATCGCGCCGGCGTCGAGCATGATGTTGGCGATCTCGCCCAGGCGGCGGAGGTGCTCGCGGGGCTCGCCCGCGCGGGCGATGTCGGCGTCCACCCCGTACACCACGCTCCCCATGCCGAGGAAGTAGACCAGCCGCCCTTCCTGGAAGAGCTGCGCCTCCACGTCCTTCCCCAGCCCCTTCCGGTCGGCCTCGCGGGCGCCGGTGATGAGGAGCAGCGTCGCCCGCTGGCTGAACCGCTCCGCCCGCCGCTCGATCGGGATGCTGCTCGGCTCCCATTTGTAGTTCCGGAGCATCACCTTCTCGCGCACCCAGCTCTGCTGATCGGGCATCGCCTCGCGGATGATCCCGCCGCCCCGGATCTCGTAGTCGTCCACCAGGACGAACCGGCTGGTGGCGGCCAGCTGATCGGCCAGATCGAAGGCGATGGCCCGGTTGAGCTTGAGGGTGCATTCCGCCACGTCGTGGCGGTCCACCCGGTCCTTCGATTCGCTGCTGGCCAGGTTGGAGGCGTCGATCACCCGATGGATCTGCTCCAGCCGGACCGGAACCCGGGCGGTGCCGAGCTTGAGCTGGTAGTCGCGTTTGGGCACGAGCGGCTGCCGGCCCAGCCAGAAGAGGCTCACCCGGAGCCGGGTGGTGACCTGGGGCTTCGGTTCCGACGCCAGCGTCGCCAGTTCCCCGCGAGTGACGTAGATCTGTTCGGCGAGGGTGAAGCCCGCGGCCTCGCCGGCCCGCGCCTCCCGGCGCACCGGGCGGTTGAACCCCTCGATGGACTTCACCCGGCTCCGCTTGCCCGAGGGGTAGAACACCACCTCGTCGCCCACCCGGACGGTGCCGGTCTCGATGGTGCCGGCCACGATCCGCCGGTCGTCGCCGCCGGCGGTGAACTTGTAGACGTCCTGGACCGGCATCCGGAAGGGCTTGTCCACGGCCGCCGGCTCCGGCTGAAACCGATCCAGCGCGTCCAGCACGGTCGGGCCCACGTACCATGGCATGCGGGCCGAGGCCTGCGCCACGTTATCGCCGTCGCGGCCCACCACCGGAATGAAGCACGCGGGCCGGACGTCGATCCGATCGAGGAACGCCGTGTACTCGGCCACGATCCGGTCGAACCGGTCCTGCGCCAGTCCCGCCAGATCCATCTTGTTCACCAGCACGACCAGCTGCCGGATGCCGAGCATCGACATCATGTAGCCGTGTCGGCGGGAGTTCTCCTGCACCCCCTCGTGGGCGTCGATCACCAGCAGCGCGGCCTCGGCCCGGGACGCGCCGGTCACCATGTTCTTCAGGAACTCGATGTGGCCGGGCGCGTCGATGATGATGTAGTGCCGTCGCGCCGTCTTGAAGAACACCCGGGCCGCGTCGATCGTGATCCCCTGCGACTGTTCGTCTTTCAGCGCGTCCAGCAGGAAGGCGTACTCGAACGGCTTGGCGTTCCGTTCGCAGCTGGCCCGGACCTGCTCCAGCTTCCCCTCGGGCAGCGAGCCGGTGTCGGCCAGGAGCCGGCCCACGATGGTGCTCTTGCCGTGATCGACGTGGCCGCCGATCACGATGTTCATCCGCTCGGCCCGGGGGACGCCCGGGCCGGCCGCGGCCTCCGGCAACGCGGGACCCGCGACGGTCGTCATGGACGGGCCGTCCTCAGGGAGCGCCGGTTTCCACCGGCTCGGCGGCGCCGGCCGGGGGCGGCCCATCGGCCAGCGTCACCGGGGCCCGCTCCGACGGATGGAGCGGCAGCGGCTTGCGCCAGACCTTGCCCCCAACGATGGCCCGCGCCAGGTGGGGAGGCTGATACGCGATGCTGGACCACATGAACACCTCGGTCGTGCACCAGCATTCCTTCCGGGCAATCGAGGCCCGGAGCCGGCGGGCCTCCTCCGAATGCCAGATCTCGGGAAACGACTTCTGCCGGAGATTGCCGATCGGCTTGTGGATCTCGCAAAGGCTCACATCGCCGTTGGCGTAGACCACGCCCGAGATCCGCCCGGCCTTGCAGGGCACCACCTGCCGCTCCTGCCGCACGCTCTCCACCTTGGCCCACTGGAGCATCGGCTCCACGATCGAGCCGTAACGGCCCTCCTCCCGCGGCGCCCAGAGCCGGCGGATGTACTCGTACAGCTCCTCGTACTGCTGGAGGCTCGGACCCTTGAGCGTCGGATTCTTCCGGTCGCCCCGGATGATGGCCAGGTTGTGGTGGTCCATCGCCGGACAGCGCTGGTAGAGGTAGGTGGTGAGCTTTCGGATCTCCTCCATGTTCACGTCGGTGGCGGTGGAGATCGAGTGGATCCGGAGCCGGGGATCGCGCTGCTGGAGCTCGGCCAGCGCATCGTAGGTCTCCATCGCCTTCCGGAAGGAGTTCTTCGCCACCCGGAAGGTGTCGTGAAACTCCGGCATCCCGTCCAGCGACAGTTCGGCCACGAACAGGTCCAGCGACGGCTCCTTGAGAACCTCGGTGATCGCCGCGATGGTCCGATCGCGGTAGTACCCGTTGGTGGGCACGTAGATCTGCTTCACCCCGTTGGTGGTGATGAACTTCCGGCAGATCTCCCCGAATTCCTTGCGGAGGAAGGGCTCCCCGCCGGAAAGGTTCAGATTCTCGATCGGCCCCAGCGAATCGGACAGCGCGAAGATCTCGTCGCGGGTCAGGTCGTCCTTCTTGTTGAGCGCCGTCCAGTAGAAGCAGTGCTCGCACTTCATGTTGCAGATCGAGTTGATGAAGAGCACCAGAAACGGCGGGCTCGACAGCTCGCGGTACGAATAGCTGCTGAGCCGCGCGTGACGGGCGATGCGCTTCAACGGATTCATGCGAGACTCCACAGGGGAACGCCCCAACCAGGCGCTTCAAGGTGCCTCATCAGGCAGGTGGTGAGGGGGCAAGTCCCATGCCCAAAACAACTTCCGAGAACCCACCCGCCGGGCAACCCCCTGCCGGTCGGCCTGCAGTCACTCAACACTCCTGCCAGTGTTGCGAGCACGCTACATGGTGCTTTCTGTCAACACAATTGGTGTCACGGCGGCGCGCTGGTTGCCCCGATCCCCCGTTCAAGGTACCCAACCGCCTCGCCGGCCGCCCATCCGGCCAGCAAGGCGAGCAGCATCGGGCTCGATCCGGCGAAGGCAACTGGCGCCTCCCGCCAGCTCGAACGGGCGATCCGGAAAAAGAGGATCGGGACCAGAAGCGGCGCCGAAAGGGCCCGACCGACGCGGGAAAGACCGGGCTGCTCGACCAGCCGGCTCCGGGCGTAGTCGCGTCCGTGCTCGAAGCGATTCCGGAGGAAGGCACCGAAGCGGTAGCGGTGCCGGTGCCGCACCCGGGCCGACCTGGCAAAGGCGACCCCACGCCCCTCTGCCACCAGCCGGTCGTGAACGACGTTCTCCCACGCGCCCGCCTGGCACCAGGCCGCCACCTCGGCCACGACCTCCCGCCGATAGGCCACGTTGGCGTCGGTGAGGAGCGGCGGATGGGCCGGGTCGGGCCGTGCCGCGCTATAGAATCCGTAATCGGCGAAGTATGCGGCCCAGTCCGTCAGGCGACCGCGGGCGTCGTTCTCCAGCGCGCCGCCGACGAAGGAGATCCCCGGACGGAAGGCGGCCAGGAGGCGATCGAGCCAGTCGGGGGCGGGAACGAGATGATCTTCGGTGAGAGCCACCGGATTCCCGGCGGCGGCGGCGAGACCGAGGCCCCGAAGGAGCGGGATCGACGCGCCCGGCGGCCCCTGCACCGTGCGCATGGCGGGAAATCGGTCCGGCAGGTCGCCAAGCGCCCCGGCGGCCGGATCGCGGGCCACGACCAGTTCGGCATCGAGCGCCTGGCACTGGGGGGCGAGGGCCTCGAGGCAGGCGGCCAGCTGCTCCGCGCTCTGCCGCGAGGCCACCACGGCTGAGGGGCCCCGGCCCGCGGCCCCGTCCGGAAGTGCGTTCAGGTGCTTCGCTTGAAGAGGCCCGCCACCCGCCGTGCCAGTCCCACGACCTGCCGCCAGAAGATCATGATGGCCCCGCCAATCGCCCCGAGAATCGAGGCGAGCGGCAGCAGCGCGTCCGGACCGACGTAAAGAATCACGACAGATGCTCCGTGCAAGCTGGGTTCAGGGCGGCAAGTTGCGGACCAGCAAGACCGTGGAAGCCGGGCCCGCCGCGGGGCCACCGTCGGGGAATCACCCGCCTGGTTCTCAGCGGGAAGGGCTCGACAACCGGTTGTACACCGCTCCCACGAGCCGGCCCAGGGCGTAGCCCACCACGAAGGCGTACACGAAGCCGATCAGGGCTCCGCCCCAGCTGACGGTGTAGCCCGGGAAGAAGACCCGGATCAGCCGGAGGTGCTGGCCGGCGTTGGGGCCGCCCTTGATCACGAGGATCGCGGTCGCCAGGAAGAGCCCCAGCCCAAGCAGCAGGCCGGTGGCAATGCCCCAGGCCCGGGCGTTGAGGCGGAGGAGCGCGTGCTCCAGCTGCTGCTGCTCGGCGGGGTCGACGGTGCTCACGGGCAGAGCGCTCCCGGCGCTAGATGTGGTCGAGGAAGTCGCGGGTCTGGAACAGCTCCGCCCGGGCCCGAAGCACGAAGGCCGAGACGGCGAGCGCCAGGTTCCGGCAGAAGGCCACGAACCAGCCCGCGGTGAAGCCTACCACGAACGCCCAGCCGAATCCGACCAGGACCCCGGGCCAGCTGACGGTGTACCCGGTGAAGTAGGCATCGAGCAGTTGGAGGTTGATCGTCGCGTCGCCGCGGAGCAGCACGATGACCGTGGCGGCGGCGACCGTGACGCCGGCGGCCAGCCCGACCGCGATCCCGAACGCGCGCTTGTGCAGCGGCTGGAACGCCAGCCCCGGCGGGTCGGCCGCGGCCGGCGGATCCTGGCGATGTCGCGCGGGCTCGGGGACCATGCTCACTCCTCGTGGGCGCCGCGACCCGGACTCTCGACCGGGCGCGGCACGGGTGGCCACTTCACCACCCCCCGCTCGGCAAAGGCCTGGACCGTGGCTGAGGGCTGCGGGTCGCCCACCGTGTGGTGAAGCACGAAGGCGGCGAGCACCGACACACCGTTCAGAATGTAGTAGCCGAGGTGCAGCGGCAAGACCCCGAGGGTGAATGCCAGGCCCCGTTGCCGGAGGAAGAACCGGTAGAGCGGGAGGTTGACGATCAGCACGACCCCCAGCAGCCCACCGGCCAGAACGACCGGCCGGACATCGCGGAGAGCCGCCCCGACCACCAGCGAGAGGAGGGCGAGCCAGGTGAGCAGGGTGCACACCCGCTCCCGGAGCCGGAGGTTCAGCGTCCGGGCCTGGATGGTCTCGCCGCGCTGCATCAGGAGCCGGGTCCAGGGCACCCCCCGGTCCTTCAGGTCGGTGGCCAGCACGTTGCCGAGGGTCCAGCGCTTCAGGTGGGTGGCCTGGATCTCGGGCCGCAGCACCACGCGGTACCCGCGGTCGCGAAGGCGGTGACCCAGCTCGATGTCCTCGATCTGGGGTCGGGAGAAATGCCATTCGTTGTACATCCCGACGTCCAGGAAGACCTGTCGTCGGATCGCCCCGCATCCGGCCCAGAAGGTGTCCGCCTCGCCCGCGCTCTGCTGGTGGACGTAATGGTGGAGCAGGTTGCGGTACTGCGACACCAGCCCGGGCCCGGGCGGCCGGTCGTCGTAGGATCCGAACGCCGCGGCCACGCCGGGCTCGTCGACAAAGAGCCAGGCGAACCGCCGCAGGGTGTCGGGGTGGACGCAGACGTCGGCATCGATGAACACCAGGACGTCGCCCCGGGCCACCTCGGCGCCCCGGTTGCGGGCATAGGAGGGGCCACTCGGCTTGACCGGGAGCCTCACGACCGTGTCGGCAAACTCCGCGGCGACCGCCACGGTGTCGTCGTTGCTGGCGTCGTCGACCACGATCAGCTCCCAGAACCGCCGGGGCAGGTCGCTTCGCGCCAGCGCGCCCAGGCTCTCGCGCAGCACCCGCGACCCGTTGTGCGCGGGCACGATCACCGAGAGCAGCGGCCACTCCCGCATCATTGGCGATCACCCCCGGTTGCCCGGCGCCAGAGCGAGCGGGCCCGGCGGGCCTGGCGGCGGACCCAGAGCGCCCGGCGAAAGCCGGGCCGGCTCCAGCGATCGAGCGCGCCCGGCGCCTGGAAGTACCAGGCATCGAGCCGCGGCGTGGCGTACCGGTCCACCCCGGGGCCCAGCGGCCGATACTCGGTGGTGACAGCGCCGGCGTAGTGCCGCCCCGCGGCGGCGCGGACCGCCGCGTTCTGGGCGCCGAAGGGATAGGCCAGCCACCGCGGGCGCCGGCCCAGTTCGACCGCGATCCGGTCGGCGCTGGCGCCCAGCTCGTCCGTCAGAGCGGCCTCATCGAGCGACGGCAGTCGGGGATGGCGGCGGGAGTGGGACTCGATCGCCACGCCCTGCCCGGCCAGGCGGCCGAGCTCGTCCCAGTCGAGGAGGGGAAGCTCCGGAACCGCGGGGTCCGGCCGCCCACCCCAGGCGTTGGTGCGACCCACGTGATCGGTCACCGCGAAGAGGGTCACGGGCAGCCCCCGGGCCAGCAGCACCGGCGCCGCGTCGGTGGCGAAGTTCCGAAATCCATCGTCGAAGGTGAGCGCCACGGCGTCGTCCTCACCGGTCTCGCTGGCGATCTCGTCGAGGGGCAGCACCCGGACCCGGCCGGAGGCCAGCCACTCCACCTGGCGCCGGAACGCCTCCGGCGTCACCGAAATCGGCGACCCCGACCCGTCGATCGAGTGCCAGGTGAGGATGGCGCGCACCGGTCACACCCGCACCGCCAGGCGGGCCCGCTGGTCGGCCACGACGTCCTCGATGATCGTGGCGAGCGGCGTGCGGGGCCGGAACCCGATCGTCCGCTCCAGCTTGCTCGCATCCGGCACCCGCCGCTGCATGTCCTCGAAGCCCGCGGCGTACGCCTCCGAGTACGGCACGAACGCGATCTCGCTGGCGCTGCCCGCCGCGGCGCGGACCCGCCGGGCCAGTTCCAGGATGGTGACCTCCTCGTCGGATCCGATGTTGAAGACCTCGCCCACGGCGGCCGGCGTCGCCAGAAGCCGGATCGCGGCCTCGACCGCGTCGTTCACGTGACCGAAGCACCGGGACTGCTCGCCAGTGCCGTAGACCGTGATCGGCTCGCCGCGGAGCGCCTGGGCGGCGAAGGTCGGGAGCACCATCCCGTAGCGGCCGGTCTGACGGGGGCCCACCGTGTTGAAGAACCGCGCCACGATCACCGGCACTCCCTTCTCCCGCCAGTACGCCAGGGCCAGCCACTCGTCCAGGGCCTTGGAGCAGGCGTAGGCCCAGCGGCTGTGGGTCGTGGGGCCCAGGGTGAGGTCATCGGTTTCCTGGAACGGGATCCGGGCGCCCTTGCCATAGACCTCCGAGGTCGAGGCCACCAGCACCGGCTTCTGCTTCTTGGCCGCGGCGCCCAGCACCACTTCGGTCGCGCGGACATTGGTTTCGATGGTGTGGACCGGTCGCTCCACAATCAATCGGACGCCGACGGCCGCCGCGAGGTGCACAGTGGCATCGCACCGGTCGACCAGCTCGGCCACCAGGGGCACGTCCGTGGCCGAGCCGATCCGGTACTCGAACCCCCGCCGCCCCACGAGGTGGTCGATATTGTCCATGCTCCCGGTGGAGAGGTCGTCGAGCACCAGCACCTGGTCGCCGCGCTCCAGGAGCCGCTGGGCCAGGTGCGAGCCGATGAAGCCGGCGCCGCCGGTGATGCAGACCTTCATACCATCGCTCCTTCGAGCCGGCGCGCCAGCTCGTGCCGTTGCGTCCGTTCGGCCACCCGCCGGACCAGGTCCAGATACTGCGGCACCACCACCTGCTCCGACCAGTGGCGCCGGAACGCCTCCCGTCCGGCCCGGCCCAGGTCCTCGCGGAGCCCGGCCTCGGCCTCGAAGCGCCGGAGGGCCTGTCGCAACTGCTCCGGCCGGTCGAAGAGGAGCCCGCCCCCGCTTCGGGCGATCAGCTCCGGAAACGGGCCGATCCCCCGGGCGATCACCGGGACCCCCTGGCGAAACGCCTCGATGATGATGATCCCGAACGTCTCGAAACACACCGAGGGCACGATCAGGGCCAGGGCCCCCTGGTAGATGCCCCGCAGCTCGTCCACCGGCACCCGCCCCAGAAACCGGACCCGGTCCATCCCGGCCGCGCGGGTGCGGAGCGTCTCGGCGTACTCGCCGTCGCCGGCGATCACCAGGTCCGAGGGCCCCGGCCCGGCGAAGAGCGGGATCACGTCGTCGAGTCCCTTGATCTTCTCCAGGCGCCCCACGAACAGGAAGTAGGGGCGGCGGGCCGGGACCGCCGCCGGTCCGGCGACCGGGCCGTCGGTCCCCTCGTCCTCGAGAAAGTACGGCACCACCTCCATCTCCCGCTCGAAGCCGAACTCCCGGTGCTTGTCCCGGCTGAACTCGCTCATCGCGATGAAGGCGTCGATGTGCCGGGCTTCGCGCTCCAGCAGCCCGGTCCACCGCCACCACTGCGGCGGCCGCCGGTAGCTGAGCTGGCAGCGGAGGCACTGGCGACCGGTACAAACCTCGCGGCCGTGACGCCAGAGCACGTGGGTGGGACAGACCAGCCAGTGCTCGTGGGCCATGTAGAGCTTGAGCGCCTGGCCGTACCGGAACAGCCCGGGCCCGCCCACCAGCGAGGTGTTGTGGAAGTTGATGACGTCGAAGCCCCCCTGCTCCAGGAGCCGGGCGATTCGCCCGCCGTTGACGACCGGCCGGCCCAGCTGCTGGGTGAGCAGGGTCGAGAGGAAGGGCGCCGCGCTTCGCAGGGTGACCACCTCCACGCCGTCGTTGGCCGGCGCCGGAGCCGGCTCGGCGCCCCGGCGGAGGATCCGGTGCGCGTCGGCGTCGTGGATCACGGTCACCCGATGGCCCGCGCGCACCAGCCCGCGCGCCAGCCGCTGGACCCCGATCCCGTCGCCGCCAAAGTTGTACGGCGGGTAGAACGTGGTGAGAAAGGCGAACCGGAGACTCACGCGGCGGCCTCCCGGATCGCATCGAGCGCCAGCCGCGCCGCCCGGTCCCAGGACAGCACCCGGGTCCGCTCCAGCGCCGTGCGCGCCATCGCGGCCCGCCCGTCGGGGTCCTCGATCAGCGCGGTCATCGCCCGCGCCAGTGCCGGGCCGTCGCCCGGCGCCACGAAGAACCCGCCCCCCTCCAGCAGCACCGGCAGCGGACTCTCGGTGGTCGCCACCACCGGCGCCCCGCAGGCAGCGGCCTCCACGGCCGGCAGCCCGAACCCCTCACATGCTGAGGGGAGCAGCAGCGCCACCGAGCCGCTGTAGAGGTGGCGCAGCTCCTCGTCGGGGACAAACCCCGGCCAGTGCACCAGCGCACCGGTGCCCGCCCGCTCGATCAGCCGGCGCACCCGGGCCTGGTCGCTGTGAAAGACGTCGCCATCGGTGGTCCCTACCAGGAGGAGATGCGGCGCGTCCGGGCCAAGCCGGGCCGCCAGGTCGGCATGGGCCTGGACCACGAGGTCCAGATGCTTGTGGGGATTGAACCCGCCGACGTAGACGAACCATCTCGCCCCGGCCGGCAGCCCGGCTGCCTCCGCGGCCCGGGCGACGTCCGCAGGGGAGTCGGAGGGCCGGAACGCGGGCGCCGGCCCCTCGAGCGCCACCCGAAGGCGGCGGGGCGATATTCCCAGCACCCGCACCAGATCGCGGGCCGCGAAGTCCGACACGGTGAGCACCAGCCGCGCCTGCCGGAGCGCCAGCCCCACCTTGAGCCGCCAGAAGAGCCGCGCCCGCCGGGAGGGCAGCGTCAGCTCGGGAAACCGCTCCGCGATGGCGTCGTGCACCGTCACCACCGCTCGGAGCCCGGGCGGGAGCGGGAAGTAGGAGTAGACCGTGGGCGAGAAGAACACGTCGGGCCGTGCCCGCCAGGTGGCGCGGGTGAGCCGGAGCATGTCGCGGGGCGAGCGGTACCCCTGGGCCGCGGCGGCCTGGGTCGGAGCCATCCCCTGCCCCACCACCACCCGCCGGACGTTGGGCCGCTCCAGATCGAAGCGGCCGGCCGAGAGCGGGTCGAGCAGGCAGACGAACTCGTCGTCGCCGGCCTGGTCCGCCATGGCGGGGAGGAGCTGCCGGGTGAAGCGCCCGTAGCCCCGGCCGCTGGCCCAGGACGTGGCGTCGACGCCGATCCGCATCGCTACCGCCCGGCGGGGGCCGGCTGGGCCACCGGCTTCTCGAGCCGCTGCTCCTCGTGGTACTCGAAGTCGGTGTTCACTTCCCAGATGTCGTGCTCGGCGCCCAGCATGTTCCACACCGCCATCATGGCGGTGAGCATCGAATGATCCTGGTTGTTGTACTTGTGCATCCCGTTCCGGCCCACGGGATGGAGGTTGGGAATCGGGTCGATGAAGCGCCGGATCACGTCCAGGTGACCGCGGTAGGCCGAGTCGTAGATCGGGTACGCCTTGGGCATCCGGATCACGGTGCCGTCCCTGACCCGGGCGCCGGGGGCGAGTCCCAGCTCGGCCAGCTCGCGGGTGGCCAGGGCCACCAGGTCGGCGTCGGCGCTGGTCCAGAGCCCGTCGCCCTCGAAGCAGAAGTACTCCAGCCCGAGGCAGGTGGTGCCCGGGACCGGCACCATCGCCTTGCTCCAGTTGTTGAAGTTCTGGATCCGCCCGACCTTGACGCCCGGGGTGTGGATGTAGATCCAGTTGTCGGGGAAGAGGTCCTCGCGCTCCAGCATCAGCGCCACCACCAGGAAGTCGCGGTACCCCAGGCCCTTCGCGGCCACCTGGACCGCCGCCGGCGGCGCCGGCTCG
This sequence comes from uncultured Gemmatimonas sp., assembly GCA_964521535.1. GTDB lineage: Bacteria > Gemmatimonadota > Gemmatimonadetes > Gemmatimonadales > GWC2-71-9 > SHZU01. The sequence continues at coordinate 9,072 of CAZFSA010000055.1, read as the reverse complement.
AACGACTGGACCAGGTTCCGGAGCGGGAGCGTGGAAACGAAGTGCTCGCCCTCGATCCGCCGCTCGCCGGCGGGGGTGCGGACCCGGACCGCCCGGACCTGGCCCCGCTCGAGCTCGAGAGCCTCGGCCCGGTGCTCCAGCAGCACCTCCCCGCCCCACTCCACGATCCGGTCCCGGCAGGCCTCCCACATCTGCCCCGGACCGAGCCGGGGATACTGGAACTCGTGGATCAGGGTCTTGATCGCGGTGGAGCGGCGGTTGAGCGCCGTGGCCGAGAGGATTGCCTTGGCCAGCGACAGGCCCTGAATCCGCTGGGCGGCCCACTCGGCCCGGATCTCGGTGCAGGGGATTCCCCAGACCTTCTCGGTGTAGGTCTTGAAGAAGATCTGGTAGAGCCGCTTGCCGAACCGGTTGGTGACCCACTGCTCGAAGTTCTCCTCCACCGGATACGGCTTCCAGTGCCAGCGGAGGTAGCTCAGGACGATCCGGACGGCCTCGAAGACCCCCAGGCCCCGGAGCGCGTTCATCGCCTTGAGGGGGTAGTCGAAGTACTTCCCGTTGTAGTGGATCCGGCTCATTCGGGGGACCGAGATGAACTCCGGTCCGAGGATCTCCTGCCAGAGGTCGAGCACCGGCTGGATCTTGGTGAAGAACCGGTGCCCGCCGATGTCGAACCGATAGCCCCGGTATTGCGCGGTCCGCGAGATCCCACCCACGATGTTGTCGGCCTCGAGGACGGTGACGGGCACGCCGTCCTTGGCCAGGAGGTAGGCGGCGGTGAGCCCGGCCGGCCCGGCGCCTAACACCACCACCCGGTCCCCCGGCTGAAGCCGGGCCACCGGCCGCGGCGCTGTGCCACTCGATTCGGTCATCGTCCTCGATCCGTGAGCCACCTCAGGAGACTCACCGCACCCGCGCCGTGGCGGTTCCGGGTCCGGCCCAGCAGCCGACCGCCTCGCCGACCGCCCAGACCAGGGTGAACCAGGCCAGCAGCGGCAGCGAGCGGAGCAGTTCGCGTCGGTGCCGGCGCTTTCGCCACACCGTCGAGGTCACCCGCCCGAAGAGGAGCGGGGGCAGAGCCAGCCTGGCCATCCCGGCGCCCGTCCGGTGAGCAAGGGACGCACCACGAAGGCGGAGTCCCGCCCAGGACCTCGAGAACAGGTACCGTTGGGCCGTGTAATTCCTTATGTCGTAATGCATTCGGTGGCCGGCCGCGAGCTCGGGAAGAAGGGTCAGCGTCACTCCGTCCCGCCGGAGCGCCTCGTGGAGCCGGTCTTCCCAGCGGCCTTCGGCAAGCACGGCGCTGTACCGCTGCAGCAAGGACCGCCGATAGGCCACGTTGTTCCCCGGGATGATCCACGGGGGCCCGGGGTCGATTGGCGGGAGCAGGGGAGCATACTCGCAGAGGAAGGCGGCCCAGTCCACCAGCGACGTCGTGGCCAGGTTCTCCACCCCACCTGCCACCACCTCCGCGCCAGCCTGGAACTCTCTCCGGAGCACCGCGACCCAGTCCGGCGGAACCTCGACATGATCTTCCACGACTGCGACCACCGGGCCACGGGCCTGGCGGAACGCCAGGTAGCGCATCTCGGGAATCGTCGTCCCGGGGGGGACCGGGAGCACCTGGACCCAGGAGGAATGCGCCTCCTGCGCCAGTGGGGCCGTCCCGACCCGGTCCACCACCAGAGCCTCCACCCGCGAGCCCGCCCGGGCCCGGTCCAGGGCGGCCAGGCATCCAGCCAGGTTCGACGGCTGGTTGACGAAGGGGATGACGACCGACAGTTCAGGCTCGGGCGGCGTCACCGATCCGGCCTGCCACCCGGTTCCGGGCGCCCAGCCCCAGCGTGCAGCAGTCGGTCGCCCCAATCCAGAGCCTCCCACCCCTGATCTGAAGCCAGCTCGGCGGTGGTCACCAGGTGAACCACGTCGCCGACGGCCCGGGCCAGACCGAGCGTCCGCGCGTCAGCTGGCCGGTCGGCGCTGTTGGCCGGCACGGGAACCACGGTCACCCACTGTGGTATGGATGCAACCAAAGTGGCGTCAGCGCAACAAACCACCACGAGCTGGAGGCCCTGGGTGGCAGCTGATTGGCGTGAAAGCTCATTCAGAAAGCGGTCGGCCTCGTGGTCCAGGGCTACCACCACCCAGCTCTGGAGGGCCGTGCCTGGGGGTAGCTGGATCCACCAAGGGTTGGAGTGGCGTGGCATACGCGGCTGCGGCTGGCAAGGGAGGTGCCGGGGCGACGCGGCATCGGATGTCGCAAAATCGATCGTGTCCCGGCACATTCCCTGCCCCGGCGGCCACGCCGCTTGCCCCTTCGCCAGAGGTGTTGTGTCATCGTCCGAGCTCACTCCGTCGCCCTCGTCGTCTCCCGCGGCCCTGCAGCGCGCGGATCGATTCGTGGGACGGGCGATGAACTGGATGTACCATCATCTTCGCCGGGTCCCGCGGTATCGGCCCGTGGTGATGGCGGCCGCGCTTCAGAATCGCGACCAGTATCCCGAGTTGGAGGCCTTTGCCACGCCGTGGCAGCGGGTTGGTTCGCGGGTCTGGAAGCGGCTCGCGGGGCCCCGGCCCTATCCCCCGGATCTGGCCCGGGCGCGGGGCTACCGTCCGGTACTGCTCCACTCCCACTTCGGGTACGTGGGCGTCGCGGACCTGGCGCTCCACCGCGCGTTAGGCATCCCCTGGCTGGTGGGCTTCTACGGCGCGGACGTCTATCTCCATGGCCGCGACCCCGCCTGGCGGGATCGCTACGGCCCGCTGTTCGAGCGGATCGACCTTGCCCTGGCCCTGGGACCTGCGATGGAGGCCGAGCTGATCCGGATGGGCTGCCCGGCGCACAAGGTGGTGATCCACCCGCTGGGGGTGGACGTGGAGGACGTGCCCCATGGCGAGCGGCGGCTCGACCCCGGCGGCACCCTGGAAATCCTGATGGCGGGCACCTTTCGCGAGAAGAAGGGCGCGGTCTATCTCCTCCAGGCGGCCGATCTCCTCCGGCGCCGGGGCGTGCCGTTCCGCCTCCATCTGGCGGGCGACGTGAGCCAGCGGGCGGGCGACGCCGAGGCCCGCGACGAGATCCTGGCCACCATCGCGCGGCTGGACCTCGGGGAGCGGCTGGTGCGGTACTCGTGGCTTCCGTTCAACCAGCTGATGGAGCTGGCGCTCCGGTGTCACGTGTTCGTGGCGCCCAGCGTGGTGGCCCGGGACGGTGACGCCGAGGGAACGCCGTTCGTGATCCAGCAGATGATGCTGAGCGGGATGCCGGTGGTCTCAACCCTCCACAGCGACATTCCCTACCTCTACGGCCCCCTGGCCGACCGCCTGGTGCCGGAGCGCAACCCGGAGGCCATCGCCGACCGGTTGACCGCCTACGCGGAACAGCCCGATACGATCCCGGCCGACGGCGCAGCCATGCGGGCCCGGATGCTGGAGGCCTTCGACATCCGGCGGTGCGGTGCCCACCTGGCCGACCTCTACGACCGGGTGCGCCGGTGACGGGGACCCGGGCCCGCTGGCGGGCGAGTGGCATGCGCGCGCCGGGTACGGATCGTGCCCCCAGGGCGGGGACCATGACCGACCCGGCCCCGGTGCGCGGGCGCAGCTGGCCCTGGTGGATGGCGGGGGGGATCCTGACCCTGTACGCCGCCCTGTCGCTGGTGAGCCGGCTTCCAGGGGTGGGAAGCGGCAACGACGATGCGATGTACCTGTTCCTGGCGCGGTCGCTCCTCCAGGGCAGTTACCGCGACATCTTCCTGCCCGACGCCCCGCTCCACCTCCAGTACCCGCCCGGCTGGCCCCTGCTTCTGGCCGTGCCGTTAGGCATCGTGGGCGACCGGCCGGAGATTCTCCTGCTCCTGCCCCTCGCCCTCTCGGTCGGCGGGCTGGCCCTCCTCTTCGATGCGGCCCGCCGGGTGCTGCCGCCGGTTCCCGCGCTGCTGGTGCTGGCGGTGTCGGCGCTCAACCCCCTGATCCTCACGTACGGGGGGCGCCTCAAGGCCGAGGCGGCGCTGTTCTTCTTCGCGATGCTGGCGCTCTGGTCTCTCCAGGCCCCCGACGCCGGCCGGCGCCGCCTGGTGATCGGCTCGGCGGCAGCGATCGCGGCGGCCTTCATGCGGAGCGCCGGGATCGCCGTGATTGCGGCCGTGGTGCTCCACTTCGCGCTGGCGCGCCGCTGGCGCTGGGCCCTCGGCGTGGGGCTCGCGGCGGCGCTCACCTTCGGCCCCTGGCTCGCCTGGTCGTTCCTGGCCCCCCGGCAAGTGGTGGGACGCTCCTACGCCGGCGACCTCCTTCAGATCGAGGCGCAGCGGGTCCCTGAGGGACGGCATCAACTGGTGGGACGAGTGGCGTCGGCCGCGCGGCGGGCCCAGCTCTACCTGTTCGGTCACCTCCACGCGATGATGGGCTTCAAGCAGGCCCAGGGCACGCTGGTGGACAACCTGGGGTGGGTGGCATTGCTCATCACCGCCGGCAGCGCGGGCGTGGCCGCCTTGTGGAGGCGCTTCCGGATCGCCGTGCTGACCACCGCGCTCCTGTTCGGCGTCCTGTTCCTCTGGGCCTGGGCGGATCGCCGGTTCCTGCACCCCCTGGTGCCGCTGGTGGCGCTGATCCTGATCGCCGGCGCCCACGCGCTGGGACGCCGGCTCGGGCGGACCGGCGCGGTGGTGGCGCCGGTACTGGTGGCGGCCCTTTTCATCCCAGGCACCTGGATGCGGACCGGCGACCTCCTCCGCCGCGGCTGGGCCTGCACCAAGGCGGGGACGATCGCCGCCTGCTACCATCCCCACGAACAGGCCTTCTTCAACGCCGCCCTGGCCACTCGCGCCCTTCCGCAGCAGGCCGTCGCGCTGGTAGATCGCGAGGCGGCGTTCGCCTATCACGCCGGCCACCGGGGGGTCTTCGCGCCCGAAGCGGCCCCGTTCGAGGGCGAGGAGTTCCTCGAGTTCCTCCAGCGTCGCGGCGTCACCCACGTAGTGATCTCCCGGATCACTGGAGGCGAGCCGGTGCGTCTGGCGGATCAGCTCGTCGGTATCTGCCGCCAGCTCGCGGTGCTGGGGGCCTTTGGCGAGGGGACCGTACTCTTCGCTCTGCTGCCCCAGGCGGTGGCAGCCGACGCCCCGGCGCCGCCAGCCTGTACCGTGGCGGAGCGCCTCCATCGGGAGGCCGTGGCCGCGCGCGAGGAGCGGCTGCGCAACATGGACCGATTCGAGCTGCGCCGGCGGGAAGACTTGTAGCCGGGCGTCCTGGCCGGACGGTCAGGCCAGTCGGAACGGTTGGGCCCGGGTGCCACCCCGGCCGGATTCGATCTGGCGCCACCGCAGCAGGGCGTCGGCGAAGTACTTGGTGGCCCAGTTCAGGACCTCGAACCGCCCGTACCCGCCGTCCACCGGCCACGAGCCCTTGATTCCGCCCCGGAGACCCGGGTCGCTCGAGGTCCGGTTCTGCGTCGACTCGACAAACGCGAGCACCCGCGAGACCGGCTCCAGCCAGCTCCGGTCGCCGGTCACGAGATGGAGCCGCATCCAGTTGTTGGCCATCTGCGCCTGGCCGGTGAGGCAGCTCCACGGCGCGGCGGGCTTCCATTCCCGGTCGTACCGGCCGGGCATCCGGCCATCCCGGGCAACCGTCGGCAGCAGCGCGCGGGCCGCGCGGGCCCCCGCCTCGAAGATCGCCTCGTCATCCAGCACCCGCCCGCCCTCGAGCAACCCGCGAACCGCATAGGCCAGGGTGTGGAGCAGCGGCGCGGCCGGATCGGTCAGGCAGCAGTCCGGGATCCAGCCGTTAGGCAGGACCCGCTCCGCCACCGCCCTCAGGTTCCGTCGCGCGGCGTCCCGGAAACCGGCCTCGCCCAGGGCGGCGCCAGCTTCGGCCAGCGCCCACGCCACCCGGGCGTTGTAGAGCGTGGGCTGGGACAGGGCGAACCGGGAGTTGCCCTTCCGCCAGAGACCGTCGGCCTCCTGCACCTCGACCAGCCAGCGCCCCGCCCGTTCGGCCGCCCGGGCAAAGCGCTCCTCCCTGGTCCGCTCCCAGGCCGCGAGCCACCCGAAGATCACCTGCCCCGTGTTGAACACCGCCGGCGAGCGCCCCTCGCCCACCACCCCCCCCTGCACGGCGCCGGTCTCGAGCTGGAGATCGCACTCCCAATGCGCCGCCCGGAGCGCCCGGTCCACCCACCCGGGCTGGTCCAGCTCCACGGCGGCCTCGAGCCAGGTGGGGATGATGTAGCCGGTGGTCTCGGGATACGGTGGCTGCCACCCGGCGGTCCGGAAGTACGGGCTCCACGCCAGGCTGTACCCGCGGCTCACCCCGCCAGAGGCCGAGGCATCCTGCGCGCGGCCCAGCCAGGCCAGCGCTTCGTTGAGGTGCGGAAGGTGGCCGGAATCGACCGGATGCCGGGGACCGAGATCCACCGCCAACTCCGCCCGGGCCAGCCGGTTGAGGACCGGGTGGGCGCGGACCGAATCGACCAGAGACCGGGCCTTCACCAGCACCCCGCGATTTGCCGCCATGGGCTGCAGAATACCGTTCCGGGGTTGACTTGAGGAGTGCCTGAGCCACAATCTGCGGCCCCGGCGGTTCGCACGTTTCGTGCTCGGGGGCCCGCCCATGCAACCCTTCTTCATCACCGGCTTTCAGCGGAGCGGCACCACGCTGCTCCGGGTGATGCTCGACAGCCATCCCGAGATCGCGGTGCCGCTCGACGTGACCGGTCTCTGGTGGCGCCTGGAGGGCGATGTCGCCCGGTTCGGCGATCTCGAACAACCGACCGGTCGTCGGGCGCTGGTGACCGCGGTACTGGGCGAAGAACGGATCCGCCTCTGGAACGTTCCTCTCTCGGTCGACGGCGTCCTGGAACGCTGGACCTCTCCGGGCTACCCCGGAGCGATCGAGGCGTTCTACCTGGCCTACGCCGCCCATTTCGGCAAGCGGCACTGGGGCGACAAGGATCCCGGCAACATGACGCGGCTCGATGTCCTGAACCGCTGGTTCCCCGAGTGCCGGATCCTCCACCTGGTGCGCGACGGTCGCGGCGCCTGCGCCTCGCTGGTGCGCCAGGATTTCGGGCCCGACGATCTCCTGGCGTGCGCCGAGCAGTGGCGCGAGGAGGTGACCTGGGTCCGGCGAATGGGGGCGCTCCTCGGACCGGCCCGCTACCTCGAGCTGCGCTACGAGGCGCTGCTGGCCGAGCCCGGGCGGGTGCTCCGCGAGGTCTGCGGTTTCCTGGGGGTCGAGTATTCCGAGGAGATGCTGCGTTACGCCGAGCGGCTCGACCGGTCGGTGCCCGACGAGAAGCGGCACCTCTGGCCCCTGCTCAGCGAGCCGCCGCGCGCCGACAACGCCGAGCGGTGGCGCGACGGGATGCCAACCGCCGTCAGGGTCTGTTTCGAGAAGCGCGCCGGGGGGCTGCTCCGGGAGCTGGGCTATCCCACCTCTCCCCCACCCTGGCGCGGGCACTACGGCACCGAGCTCCGGTTCTTCGCGGCCCGGGCCGCGCGAGCGCTCCGGCAGCGGCTCGCCCGATGACCGGGGAGCGGTCGCTCGACCACAAGCTGGTGCGCGGGGTGGCCTGGACCGCGCTGGTCAAGTGGGGCGGCCAGGGTCTGAGCTGGGCCGCGGTGGTGGTGCTGGCCCGACTCCTCACGCCCGCCGACTACGGCCTCGTGGGTCTGGCCGGGCTCTACCTGGGCCTGATGGGGATCCTGACCGAGGGCGGCCTCGGCACCTCGATCGTGGCCCGGCGCGAGATGACGGCCGGGGACCTCTCCCAGCTCAACTCGGTGGCCCTGGCGCTGGGCCTGGCGGGCGCGCTCGCCACCGCCGCCGCCGCGGTGCCACTCGGCGCCTACTTCCGGTCGCCTGAGCTGCCCCTGGTCATGGTGGCCCTGAGTTCCAACGCCGTGCTCTCGGCCCTCCGCCTGGTTCCGGTCGCGGAACTCCAGCGGGAACTTCGATTCCGGGGGCTGGCACTGGTGGAAGGCGCCCAGGCCATCGTCTCCACCGTGGCCACCCTCGGCTTCGCCTTGGCCGGCTGGCGCTACTGGGCTTTGGTGGCGGGTGGGGTCCTCGGCAACGTGGCCGCCGCTGCCACCAGCCGGTGGCTGGCGCCCCGAGGGTTCGCCATCCCGCGGAAGGGGACACTGAGTCGGTACTATCGCTTCACCCGCGACGTCCTGGTGGGCCGGCTCTCCTGGTTCGTCTACTCGAACGCCGACTTCGTGGTGGCGGGCCGGATGCTGGGCACCGCCGCCCTGGGCGCCTACACCTTCGCCTGGAACATCGCCAGCGTGCCGGTGGAGAAGGTCACCGCCCTGGTCACCCGGGTCACGCCGGCGTTCTTCAGCCGCCTCCAGCACGACCGGACCGAGCTGTCCCGGGTGCTGCTCAACGTCACCGAGGGTCTGGTCCTCCTCACCCTTCCCGCAGCCGTGGGGATGGCCGTGGTGGCCGACGACTTCGTCGCTGCCTACCTGGGCCCCCAGTGGACCGACGCGGTGCTGCCGCTCCGGATCCTGGCGCTCTACGCCACCTTCCGGTCGGTGGTCACCCTGCTGCCGCAGGCGCTCACGATGCTTCGCGACACCCGGTTCCTGATGTGGAACGGGCTCGCCACCGCAGCCGTGCTCCCGATCGGGTTCGTGATCGGGGCCCGCTGGGGCGGCGCCGGCATCGCGGCGGCGTGGGTAGTGGTCTACCCGGTTTTCGTGGTGCCCCTCTACCTCCGGTGCTTCCGGGCGCTCGGCCTGGGCTGGGGCCGGTACCTGGCCACCGTCTGGCCGGCCACGCGCGGGGTCCTGGCGATGCTGGGGGCGCTGCTGCTGGTGCGGGCGGTATTGCCACCCGACCTGGGGTCGGTGGGCCGCCTGCTGGTGCAGATGGCCGCCGGCGCCCTGGTCTTCCTGGCGGCCGGGGTCTGGCCTCTGCGCCATCGTCTCCGCCGCCTGGTGGAACTGCTCCGGGGCCAGCCAGCCGCCACCCCGCCGGCCGCCGCGGCCGTCCCATCGGTATGAGCGCACCGCCCGGCAAGCCACCGGTGGTCCTGCTGGCGTACCACTACCCGCCGAGCACCGAGGT
>CAZFSA010000054.1:0-27442 GCA_964521535.1 uncultured Gemmatimonas sp. | reverse complement strand
GGCGCCGCGGCTCGCGGCCGTGAGGTCCAGGACCAGCGCCGCGGGGCTCCGGATCACCATTGCGTCAACCGACGTCCCGTCGTAGTTCACGGCCAGGGATTGACCGGCCAGGAAGCTGCCTCTCGGGCTGATGATTCCCGTGGTGATGCCGCCGGTGCGCGCCACCGGGATGGTGATGGCAGCCGGGTCGAGACCCTCTCGCGGGTTGAACGAGGGGGTCACCTCACCTTGCTTCGAGGTCTCTCCGAAGGCGAAGAGTCCCGCGATTCCACCACCTGCTCGGGCCTCCGCGTGGACCAGGCCGGGCGTCACCCACTTGCCGCTGGCATCGACCACGGCAGTGCCGGGCGGAACGGCGATCGCTGTCCCCACCGCCGCGATCCGACCGTTCTGGATCAGGACCGTGGCCCGCTCGATCCGGGGCCCGGCCACGGGGAACACGGTGCCGTTGGTAATGGCCACCGTCTGGGCCCCGGCGGGGCTCGCCATCACCGCCAGCGCCGCGACAGCGGCTCGTACGCGCGCCCGGGCCTGCGATGCTGTGGTTCTCATCGGCCCACCCCCGGCGCGGTCTGTCCCAGGTTGAAATCGGTCCGGTGCTGGCGCGTCGGGTCGAGTCGGTCGAACGCCAGCCACCCCTCGTTCCAGACCTTCTCCGCCTTGGCGTAGACGGAGAACGGATCCGCCGACCAGAGCACCACGTCGGCCATCTTGCCGGGCTCGAGCGTGCCGGTGCGGTCGTCGATCCCGAGCACCCACGCGGGGTTGGCGGTGATCCAGCGGATCGCCTGCTCGCGGGTGACCGGGATCCCGGCGTGGATGCCGGCGTACATCGCCTTGGCGGCGTCCTGGTTCATTCGCTGGATGCCGTCGGGGCTGTCGGTGTGGAGCACCGCCCGCGCGCCGGCCTGCGTGAGCAGAGCCAGGTTCTCGAGGACCTGATCGAAGGCTTCCATCTTGAACCCGCCCCAGTCCGACCAGACCGACGCGGCGGTGCCCGCCTGCGCCAGCAGATCGGCCACCTTGTAGGCCTCGACGCCGTGATGGAAGGAGCGGATCCGGAAGCCGAACTCCCGGGCCAGGTCGAGCATCTGGGCCATCTCGTCGGCGCGGTAGCAGTGGTTCTGCACCGAGATCTCTCCGCGCAGCACCCCCGCCAGTGTTTCCATCCGGAGGTCGCGCGCGGGGGGATCGCCCTGCCGGTCCTTGAGCCACTTGTCCCAGCGGAGCCGGTACTGCTCGGCCTGAATGAAGGCGGCGCGATACCCCGCCATGTTGCCCATCCGGGTGGCCGGCCCGCGATTCTGGTAGACCCGCTTCGGGTTCTCGCCGCACGCCATCTTGAGACCATAGGGCGCGCCCGGGAATTTCATCTCCTGCACTGTCCGCGCGGGTACCAGCCGGATCGTGGCGGACCGGCCCCCGACCAGATTCGCCGACCCGGGCAGGATCTGGGCGACCGTCACCCCGCCGGCCACCGCCAGGGGAATCTGCGGGTCCTGCGGCCAGATCGAGTGCTCGGCCCAGACCTCGGCCGTGACCGGGTTGGTCATCTCGTTGCCATCGGATTCCGCATCGGTACCCGGAGCGGCGTACACCCCCATGTGGCTGTGGGTGTCGATCAGACCGGGGGTGACGTACTTGCCGGTCCCGTCGATCACCTGCGTCCCGGCCGGTGGCGTTCCGATGTCAGGGCCCACCGCCACGATCCGGCCCTCCTGGAACAGGATCGAGGCGTTGCGCAGCTCGGGGCCCGCGGCGGTCATGACCGTGGCGTTCCGGATCAGCACCGGGGGATTGGCCCGGCGTTGGTAGGTGGACGGATACTGCGGCCGGTCGAAGCTGAGCGTGTCCGCGAACCGCGCTGACGCGCCCCGCTCGGCCTGAGCCGGTGGGGGAGTGGTGGCGGGCGGCTGGCCGCCCGCTCTGGCGCAGGCCGCGAGCAACGTCACCACGGCCAGCCAGCGGAGCTTCGACGACATCTCGCCTCCTCGGAATTGGTGCAGCATGAGCCCGGCGCCTACCGGGCGACCACGATCTCGAGCGGTGTCCCCGCGATCCCGATCTTCACCAGGCGGTGGGGCGCGGCCCGGGTCACCCAGAACGTGACGGTCTGGGGGGCCCCGCTCCACTCGGCGCGCCAGGTCTCCACCGGGCCACCAGGCAGCTCAACCGATTCGGTGCCGCGCACCGCGAGCGTGCGGACCTGATACTCGTTCTGGCCGGCGCTGAAGACGCCGATCGACCACGAGGCCCCCTCGGACCACGGCAGCGCGGGAAGGAGCATCTGGATCGCGTTGTCGTCAACCGTGCCCGGGGGAACCACCGTGTCGATTGTCACCGCCCTGGGACCTTCAGGCGTCACGGTTCGGGCCTGACCGGTAACCCGGTCGCCGGCGTAATCGGCCTCGATGCTGGTGGGTTCCCCCTGAACCCGGCCGCTCTGTCGGACCCGGACCATCGCCCCCGTCGCCGAGAGGTCGACGGTGGTGCTCTGCTCGACCATCGGGCCGATCCGGGTCTCCTCGGTGTAGCGGAAGCCCTGCTCGGTGCGCTCCAGCGCGCCGCGCATGAAGCCTACCGGAGTGCCCTGGACCCGGATCGCGAAGCTGTCCCGGTGCGGCACCAGCGCTCCCAGGTCGAGCGGCAGCAGGTCCGCTGCCGGCGTGAGCGACGCGACGGTGATCGGGCGCCCCTCGACATCCAGCAGGACGACGGGCCCGATGGCCTGGAGCGGCTCGAGAACTTTGGCGGCGTCGCCGACGACCACGATCGCCGCCTCCTGCGGCCGGATGGTTGCCTGACTTACTCTCTGGACTTGCTCCGCCGTGACCTCGCCCACCCGAATCCGGTAGGTCTGCACGTAGTTGTCCGGCAGGCCGTAGAGGCGGGCTTCCGCCACCGCGTCGGCCACCTGCTCGGCGGTCTGGATCGAGAGTGGATAGCTCCCCACGATCGCTCCTCGTGCCGCCTCCAGTTCCTCGGCGGGGACCGCCTCGGTTCCCATCCGCTCGAGTTGCGCGAGCAACTCCACCAGCGCCGAGTCGGTGACTTCGGTCCGGACCTCGGCGGTGGCGGAGAAGGAGCCGATGTCCTTCCGGTCCGAATAGGACGAGTACGCCCCGTAAGTCCAGCCCTTCTGCTCCCGGAGGATCAGGAACAGCCGCGAGTCGGCGCCGCCGCCGAGCACCCGGTTGGCGATCAGAGCCGCATAGCGCTGCGGGTCGTTGGCGGCCAGCGCCAGGTTGGCGACCACGATGTTCGACTGGACCGCGCCCGGCCGGTGTACCAGGTGGATCTCCCGACTGGTCCGCGACGGTGGCCGGGCCGCGGTTGGCAGCGGCGCCGGCGAGCCGGTCCAGCCGGCAAACGCACGGGTCGCGAGCTGGCGGACCCGTGCGGCCGAGATGTCACCCGCCACGACCAGCAACGCCCCCGCGGGACGGAGCCGTTGCCGCTGGAAGTGAACGAGGTCGTCACGGGTGATGGTTCGGATCGACGCCGGCGTAGGCAGCCGGGCGTAGGGGTGGTCTCCGTAGAGCAGCCGGGCCATCTGGCGGGAAGCGACCGCCCCCGGCTGGGATTGTTCCAGGGTGAGCGCCGACAGGGTCTGGGTACGGACCAGTTCGATCTCCGACGGCGCAAAGGTCGGGCGGATGACGGCTTCCCCCACGAGGCTGAAGGCCAGCTCCGCGTGGGTAGAGAGGACCCCCGCCGTTACCTGGAGGAAGTCGGCGCCGGCCGAGGCGGTGAGGGATCCGCCGACCTGCTCGATGGCTCCGGCCACGGCCTCGGCGTCGCGGGCCCCCGCGCCCTTGGTGAGCAGGTCGGCGGCCATCGAGGCCAGACCCTCCTTGCCGGCGGGGTCGGCCACCCGGCCCGCGTTGAACGAGAGGGTGAGGGACAGGATCGGAAGCCGGGAGTTCTCCACCACGATCACCCGGACGCCGTTGGCGAGCGTGAACTCGCGGAACGGCGGGAACGGCGCGGGGGTGAGCGGTCCCGCTGGCGGGGGCGATGTCGGATAGTCCTGCGCCGCGCCGGGGGCGAACGGCGCCAGGGCCAGCAGCAGGAGCAGGCGGCCGGTGGGCATCATGACCGGGCCTCCGGCGTGATCAACAGGACCAGGGAGTTCTCCGGCACGAGATATCGGGCGGCCACCCGGCGGATGTCGTCCACCGTCACGGCCAGGTACCGTGCCGGATCGGTGTTCACCGCGGCCGGGTCGCCCAGGAAGAGGTTGGCGGTGTGAATCGCCTCCGCCATGAACAGCGAGAGCTGCTGCTGCCGGATCCGTTCGGCGAGATAGGAGTTCTTGGCCTTCTCCAGCTCGGCCGCCGAGACTCCCTCGGACGCCAGCCGAGCCACCTCAGATGCCAGGCCGGCCTCCAGTGAGTCGGCACTCACGCCCTGGTTGGCGATGCCCAGAGCGAGGAAGGCACCCGGGCCGCGCCGGGGACCGAGCAGGTTGAGGAAGCCGAACGCCGCCGTGGCGAGCTGACGGTTCCGCACCACGCCCACATGGAGCCGGGAGCTCTCGCCCTGGCCCAGAATCGTGGCCAGGAGCGACAGGGCGGGGTAGTCCGGGTGGGCATATTCGGGAACCCGGTAGGCGTGCATCACGGCCGGGAGCGTGGCCCGCGGGTCAGGCCAGTTGCGCCGAATGGCTCCCGTGCCGAACTGGTATCGGCACTCCACCGGCGGTGGGTCGGGACCCCGGGGAATGCCACCGAAATAGGCCTGGATCAACTGCCGGGCCTCGGCCCGGTCGAAGTCCCCCGTCACCACCAGCGTGGCGTTGTTGGGGAGGTAGTACTTGCCAAAGAAGGCCCTGACGTCCTCGGTCTCGGCGGCATCGAGGTCGGCCATCGACCCGATGGTGGAGTGGGCATAGGGGAAGCAGGTGGTGCTGTCCTGCAGGAGATACACACCCTCGAGCAGCGCCGACGAGTAGGGCTGGTTGTCGACCCTGAGCCGCCGTTCCTCCTTCACGGCCTCCCGCTGGTTGTGGAAGTTGCTGTCGGTCACGGCCAGCGACCGCATCCGGTCGGCCTCGAGCCAGAGCCCCAGGTTGAGCCGGTTGGACGGCAGGGTCTGGAAGTAGTTGGTACGGTCCTCCGAGGTACTACCGTTCAGGGTTCCACCGGCGCGCTCCACCAGCTGGAAGTGCTCCGCCTTCCGCACATTGGCCGACCCCTGGAACATCATGTGCTCGAAGAGGTGCGCGAACCCGCTCCGGCCGGGGACCTCGTTGCGCGAGCCCACGTTGTACCAGACATCGACCGTGACGACCTGGGCCGACCGGTCGGGGGCGAGCACGACCTTGAGTCCGTTGTCCAGGGTGTAGGTCTCGAGGGAGATGACCGGGAGGCGCTGGGCCCCCGCTGGCGGCGGCCCGGCCATCGTGGCTGCGAGGGACACCAGGGAGAGGGCACGACCAACCATCTGCAGACTCCGACGCCAGGGGGGTGGGCGAAGGAGCCCAATCTAACCCCGTCCGGCCGCGGGCCGGTCCGCCACCCACGGGGGCACTCCGGATCTCAGGGGCCCGGCACCGGACCAGGCTCGGGTAAGGTCCTGCCGTCTGGACCCGGCAAATTTCGTGATATTTCCAACATCAGGTGGAGAGATCGGGTCTGATCAAGAGTCACAACTCATTATTATCCAGATACTTCGCGGTGTGGGTCGAGCAGGCATTCATGCGCTGCCGGGTGCTGCCGTGCGCCGCCCGGTCTCCCCCCGACACGAAGGCCAGGGCGGCAGGTTAACGATCCTGCCCCACCCGCGTCACCCACGGTGGCCAATGCCCGAGCGGACGGATGAGGAGCTGGTCGCGGCCTACCGGGCCGGCGAGGAGGCGGCGGCGGCCGAACTGGTCCACCGGCACGCCGGGGCGTTGGGCCGGTACCTCTACGCCAGGGGAGCGGACCCCGCGGAGCTCGATGACCTCATCCAGGAAACCTTCTTTCGGGCCTTCCGGGCGCTTGAGAGCTGGCGTGGCGGTCCGACCCTGCGTGGCTGGCTGCTGCGAATCGCGGGCAACCATCAGAAGGACCAGTATCGGCGGGCCCGGGCCCGCCGGCTGGTGCTGCTGCCGCTGGACGATCATGAGGTCGCCACTCTGGCCGATCCCGAAGGCGAGGCGGCGGCCGGTGAAGTGGAGAACCGGCTTCGGGAGGAGCTGGCACGGCTGCCCCGGCTCCAGCGGGAGGTGTTTCTGATGCGGGCCCAGCAGGGAATGGACTACCGCACGATCGCGGAGGCGCTGGGAACCACCCCGGGGGCGGCCAGGGTGCACTTTCATCACGCGTTGAAGCGGCTCCGGGAGGCGGCGCAGTGACCGCATGCACTCGCCTGTCCGACCGGATGTTGGAGATCCGGGCGGGTGCCGAATGGACCGGGGCCGAGCGGGCGCACCTGGCGGAGTGCCCCGACTGCGCGGCCGAGTGGCGGCTGGTTCAGGCGGGGGCGGCCCTGGGTGAGTGGCTCCGGCAGCCCGACGGCGAGCGGATCGCCGTCGCTGTGCTGGAGCGGCTGGCGCGGGAGCCCGTGGCTGAGGGTGGAATGGCGGGGCTTGCGGGTCCCGGGCGTCGGCCCGGGGTGTGGTGGGCCGGCGGGCTGGTGGCGGCGGCACTGATGCTGGCGGTGGCCCTGGCCCTCTGGCCGTCACGACCCGCGGATCCATCGCGCCAGGTGGTGGTCCTCTCGGAGTTGGAGGACCTTTCGGCGGGAGAGCTGGAGGGCCTGCTGGGCGAGCTGCCATCGGCGGATCAGGTGACGATGCCGTCCGGGGCGTTGGGAATGAGCGATCTGAGCGCGGCGGAGCTGGAACGGGTGCTTGCCGCCTGGGAGGGATAGCGATGATCTGGTGGCGATGGCAGTTGGCGGTGGCGGGTGCAGCCGCGTTGCTCGTGAGTCCGGTTGCGGCGCAGGATACGGTTCCGGAGCCGGTCCGGGCCGAGCGGCTCCGGCAGCTGATCGAGGACCGCTTTGCCGAGCGGCTCGCGCTTGAGCTGGGGCTGACGGACGAACAGACCGGGCGGGTCCAGGGCATCCTGGCCAACTGGGCTGCCCGGCGGCGGACCCTAGAGCGGGAGGAACGCCGGCTCCGGATGACGCTCATGTCGCAGATGCGACCGGGCGTCGCGGCCGACGAAGCCGTGGTGACCCGGACGCTCGATGCGATGCTGGAGGGCCGGGCGGCCTACGTGCAGACCTTCCGCGACGAGCTTCGGGACCTTTCCGCGGTGCTCAGTCCGATCCAGCGAGCGCAGTACCTGCTGCTTCGGGATCGGCTGGCCCAGCGGGTCGATGACATCCGGAGGGAGCGGCCCGGCCCGCCCCCGGCCCGGCGATTCCCCTGGCGGAATTGACCCCTCCGTTTTGCCCGAAAGCCGACTAGCTTACCAGGTGACCCCCTCACCTGGAGCTGGTCGGTGCGGCGTCTCCTGCTGGTTGGCCTCGGTGTCGCGGCGCTCGCCGCCTGGCCGGCGTCTGCCCAGGAGCCCGTGGTCTACCGCATTCCGGTCACCGGCACCATCGAGCAGGGCCTGGCGCCCTACGTGGCCCGGGCCCTCCGGGAGGCCGCCGCAGCCGGCGCCAAGGCCGCCGTTCTGGATATCGACACGCCCGGTGGCCGGGTGGACGCGGCCCAGCGGATCGTCGACGCCGTCCGGTCGAGCGCCATCCCCGTCTACGCCTACGTCAATCCCCGGGCCTACAGCGCCGGCGCCATGGTGGCGCTGGCGGCGAAGGGCGGGATCTACATCGCGCCGGGCGGCGTGATCGGGGCGGCCACACCGGTCGACGGGCAGGGCACCAAGGCCTCGGAGAAGATGGTGAGCGCCATGCGGGGCGAGTTCCGGGCGCTGGCCGAGGCCGCCGGGCTCGACCCGCGGGTGGCCGAGGGGATGGTGGACGAGACCCTCGAGATCCCGGGCGTCAAGCCCGCGGGCAAGCTCATCACGCTGACGGCGAACGAGGCCCTGTCCCTGGGCTACGCCAAGGCCGAGGTGGGCGACCTGGGCGCGCTCCTTGCCGCGGTCGACCTGGAGGGAGCCCGGGTGGCCGCGGTGGACATCAACTGGGCGGAGTCGGTGGTCCGGTTCCTGACCAATCCGATCGTGGCGCCGCTCCTCCTGTCGCTCGGCATGCTGGGGCTCATCTTCGAGATCAAGGCGGGAAGCTTCGGCGTGGGCGCCCTGGTGAGCCTGAGCGCGCTGGGCCTGTTCTTCGGATCCAACATTCTCCTCGGCCTCGCGGGCTGGGAGGAGATCATCCTCCTGGGTCTGGGCGTCATCGCGCTGGGCGTCGAGGTCTTCGTGCTCCCCGGGTTCGGGGTGGCCGGGATCCTGGGGATCGTGCTGATGAGCGGGGCGGTGGTGCTGACGCTGGTGGGCGCGGCGCCCACGGTGAACGACTTCGTCCGCGCGGGCGCGGTGCTCGGAGCTGCCCTGGTGATCACCGCGTCGGTGTTCATCGCCTGGCTCCGGCACCTCCCGAACAGCAACCGCTGGGGCGGGCTCTTTCTCAAGGACTCCACCGCCAAGGACGAGGGCTTCATCTCGGCGCCGGTGCGGAGCGACCTGATCGGGAAGACCGGGACCGCCACCACCGACCTCCGCCCCTCAGGGGTCGCCTCGATCAATGGCGAACGCCTGGACGTGGTCACCGAAGGCGAATTCATCAAGGCCGGTTCGATCGTGAAGGTGATCCGCTCGGACGGCTACCGGCTCATCGTCCGGGCGGTCGAGTCGCTCGCGTCGGCGCCTACCAGTTAGCGATTTCCGGGGGCCGCCGGCCCCCGCTCACCCTCTACCCGCGGATCTGCCATGGATGTGGAGAACCTTGGTCCAGCCATGCTCCTCGCGCTGGTCGTGCTGGGGCTCTTGTTCCTCACCGTCTTCTTCCGGTTCATCCCGATCGGGCTGTGGATCACCGCCCTGGCCAGCGGGGTCAGGGTCTCGTTCCTCACCCTGTTCGGGATGCGGTTCCGGAAGGTGAACCCGAGCGCCATCGTGAACCCGCTCATCAACGCCCACAAGGCGGGCCTCTCGGTGCCGATCAATGCGCTGGAAGCCCATTACCTGGCCGGCGGTAGCGTGGAGCGGGTGGTGCGGGCGCTGATCTCGGCCGACAAGGCCGGGATCCCCCTCGATCTCAAGCAGGCCACGGCGATCGACTTGGCCGGGCGCGACGTGTTCGAGGCGGTGCAGGTGAGCGTGAATCCCAAGGTGATCACCACGCCCAAGGTGGCCGCCATGGCGAAGGACGGGATTCAGCTCCTCGCGCTGGCCCGGGTGACCGTCCGGGCCAACATCAACCGGCTGGTGGGCGGCGCCGGCGAGGAGACGATCCTGGCCCGGGTGGGCGAGGGCATCGTCAGCACGATCGGTTCGGCGGAGAGCCACAAGAAGGTCCTGGAGAATCCCGACATGATCTCCAAGACGGTGCTGGCCAAGGGCCTCGACGCCGGCACCGCGTTCGAGATTCTCTCGATCGACATCGCCGACGTGGACGTGGGCAAGAACATCGGCGCCGAGCTCCAGACCGATCAGGCCGAGGCCGACAAGCGGATCGCGCAGGCCAAGGCCGAGGAGCGCCGGGCGCTGGCGGTGGCGGTGGAGCAGGAGTACAAGGCCGAGCTCCAGCGGGAGCGGGGCAAGCTGATCGCGGCCGAGGCCCAGATCCCGCTCGCGATCGCCGAGGCCTTCCGCTCGGGCCACCTGGGGGTGATGGACTACCAGAAGTACCGGAACATCGAGGCCGACACCCAGATGCGGCGCGCCATCGGCGGGTCCCCGGACCAGCCGGGCGGTCCCACCATCGCGGGGAACTGAGGCGGGCGCCATGGAGCTGTTCTTCCTGCTCCTGCTCTTCTTCGTGGTGAGCCTGTTGCAGGGGGCCGCGCAGCGGAAGAAGCGGGGTGGCCGGCCGGTGCCACAGGGCCGGGCCCGCCCGGCCCGGCTGCCGGCGGAGCGGGCACCGGGCGAGGGGCCCCGTTCCATCCGCGAGTTGTTCGAGGAAGTCCGCCGCTCGATGGAGGAGGCCGAGCGGCGGGCCCGGGGCGAGGTCGAGGCGCCGGTCCCGGCCGCGGAGGAGGGTGAGGAGGACCTCGAGCTCTTCGTGGACCGGGGCTCGCTGGAGACGGAGCCGGAAGTCAGGAGTCTCGAGACGGAAGTCCGACGGCCCGAGCGTGCGGTGGTGGCGGCGGATGAGCAGGCCGAGCGGGTGGCCCGGGAGCGGGTCCGGTGGGCGGAGCAGCGTGCCCGCCGGCGGACGGCGGCGGACCATCGGGAGTTCGACCAGCGGATCCGGCAGCCGGAGCCGGCGCCGACTCCGACCGCGACTGACCGGACCGCCGAGCTTCGCCGGGCGATGATCTGGCGCGAGGTGCTGGACAAGCCGCTGGCGCTTCGGGAGGACCGCTGAGGCGGGTCCGCCCCAGCGGCGCGGCAATCCTCCGGTCACTCGCCGAGCGTCACCGCATCCCGGAGAAGAGCCAGCAGCGACGTCCGTGAAAGAGGCGTTTGGGCGACAACGGCGTCGTTGCACGCGACAACCTGGACAGCCCCTCGCCCGTGGTTGATTGAAACCACTTCCGGATATCGCTTGAGTGCGGTTTGGGCACTGGCGACGTCTCCGGGACCGGCGCTAACAGGTACCCCGTTACCCGGGCATTCACACCGTCAACGACCCAGGCCGTGTCGCCGGCCAGTGAGGTCACCACGGGTGCCTGAAGCTCGCCTGGTCCCCTGCCACGGCGTCCGACCTTCGCCAGGAACTGTCCCAGCGAGTCGTACAGCAGTGGGGGCTCGGGGAGGTACCCGCCGATCAGCATCCGGCCGCGCTCGTCCCGTCGTACCGCCCGAATCTCGGGCGGGAGCTCGCCCGGGCCAGCCGTGTCGCCAAAGACCCGCCCGATGGAGACCTCGACTGAACAACGGCGACAGTCGGGCGCCTCGTTCAGCCGAAGCTGCAACACCGCCGGCAAGATCAGCAGCGCCAGAGGTGGCAGAACGATGAACACGGGTCGCCGCCTCCCTGGGAATCGCTGGCACGCATGCCCATCACGCCGCGACCAGGCCCAATACCGAATCGGTGCTGGCGGCAGGGCCCGGGTGCCACAGCCCGGCGCCGCCAGCGGCGGTCGCTTCATTGGTGAAGATGGAGCACCCTGGCCGGAGAGCAAGCCCCAAACGCGCAACGAGAGGCCCGGATTGCGCAATCGAAACCGGTCGGACTCAGGTACCTGCCGTCGACCCCGGTCGTTCGCCAGCCGATTCGAGTGCCTGCCGAAAGGCCAGAGGAGCCGCCTGGTAGTCTCCCGGCCGGCGAAAACTGCCGACTGTGAGGCCGAGTCGCTGTACCGCCTTTCGGAGAGCGGCCGGGGAAGCGTATCCGGCAGCGGCTGCCGCCCGCTCGACCGAGACCCGTGGATTCGTCAAGAGATCCGCTGCGAAGAGCACGCGGCACCAGGCGAGCATTCGAACCGGGGTGGGAAGGCCGGCTCGCTTGAACCGGTATTCCAGCGCTCGCCGGCCGATTCCGAGCGCTCGCGCAATCGCTGCAACGGCCGTCACCCTCGGGGGATCTCGGAGGACGTAGTCGAAGAACGGAACGACCGAGTCTGGCCGCCGGGACTCGACCATCAACATCAACTGGACCCTCCGCCCGCGTGCCCAGCCGAGAGCGAAGCTGGCATCTTGAGGCTGAGTACGTGGTGGGGTCGGGGGGGCATCGGGCGAATCTGCGCCGGGGCGTGACCCTCGGTCAGTCGGTGTGACCGCGACCAAGGCCGGCGGCGCGATATCGCACCATGGACGCCGCTACCGACTCCCGCGCCGCCTGCGCATCCCCGAACCCCCGGCTTTCCTGACGGCGGGTCTCCGCGCCTTCCAGATCCTTGTACACCAGAAAGAAGTGCTCGATCTCCAGCAACGTGTGCCGGGGTAGCTGTGCCAGGTCATGAATCTCGCTCGTCAGCGGGTCGGTGAGCGCCACGCTCAGGATCTTCTCGTCGCTCTCGCCCCGGTCGGCCAGATAGAAGACCCCCACGGGCCGGACCTCGATCAGGCATCCGGTGAAGACCGGTGTGGCCATCAGAACCAAGACGTCGAGCGGGTCGTTGTCCTCGGCCAGGGTCCGGGGCAGGAGCCCGTAGTCCCCGGGGAAGTGCATGGCGCTGTGGAGCACCCGGTCCAGCCGGAACAGGCCCAGTTCCTTGTCGAGCTCGTACTTGTTGTGGCTCCCACGCGGGATCTCGATGATGGCGTTGAGCCGATCGGGCGGCGCGGATCCGGTCGGAACGTCGTGCCAGAGGTGGAGGGAGCGGATCAGGTTGGCAGTCACAAAGGTCAGTCCTCGCGGTTCAGGTCGTAGCGCATGATGCCTGCGTGGGGTCCGGACGGGTCGCGCTCCAACTGGTAGACGTCGCCCGCGGGCCCGGGCGCACCGGTTACGGCGGCGTCGATGAGGGCCAGCTCGTCGGGGTCGAGCCGAAGCTCAGCCGCCTGGAGCATCGAAGCCAGGTGGCCGGCATGGCGGGCGCCCACGATCGCGGCGGACACGCCCGGTTGGGCCAGGGTCCACGCCGTGGCGACGCTGGCGATTCCGGCGCCGTGGCGCCGAGCGACACCGTCGAGCGCGGCCAGCACCCGCTGGAGCCGCGGCCATCCGCCCGCTTCGTCGACGATCAGCCGATACTTCACCAGCGATCGGTTTTCGAGGCTCTCGGGCGCCGGGCGGTCGAGCCAGCGGTCCGAGAGGAAGCCTCCGGCCACCGTCCCGTAGGCCAGCATCCCGATCCCGGCGGCGCGGCAGTAGCCGGTCATCGCCCCGGCGGGCCGGCGGTCCAGGACCGAGTACTGGAGCTGGATCGAAGCGATCGGCGCGCCGGCCGCCACCAGCTCGGCCAGGTGCGGCTGATCGAAGTTGGTGACGCCCAGCAGTCGGATCTTCCCGGCCCGGACGAGGTCGGCGAGCCAGAGCACCGTCTCGGCATACCCGGGCACCCGGTAGTCCCACCAGTGAAACTGCACCAGGTCGAGCCGCTCCACACCCAGCCGGCGGAGCGAGCGCTCGATGGCCGCGGCCACCTCGGCCCGGGTGAGGGTGGCCAGGGTCGAGCGATCGGGGACGTATTTGGTGTGGACCCGAATCGCCGCCCGGTCAGCGCGCTCCCTGAGGAACCGGCCGAGCAACTCCTCCACCCCCTGGTAGATGTCGGCGCAGTCGAACGCGTCGAAACCGGAATCCACCAGCCGGTGCCAGAGGTCCAGCACCGCGCCCGGATCGACCGGTGGCGCGGAATGCCCGCGCGCCAGCTGCCAGCCACCCGCGATGATCCGGGGGATCGAATAGCCCGGGCCCAGGTCCACCCGGGGTCCGGTCACCGGGGTACTCCCGATTCCTCGCTGTGGCGGAACGTGCGCTTGCCGAGCCGGGTAATGCGGTAGACCGCGCCGCAGTGCACGTCGGGGCAGGCGATGTCGGTGTCGGTAGTCATCCAGTCGTTGGGATGGGTCTCCCGCTGCTTGGCGGGGAGCAGGGGGAGCAGCGCCGCCAGCGCGTACATCGGGAACGCGGTCCCCGGTGGAATGGTGATCCGACCGCCACTCACCTCGAAGTAGTCGCCGATCTGCTCATGGCAGAGCATTCGGCCGCGGTTTGCCACCACCTCCACCCGGAGGTCGTAGAGCGTGAACTCGTCGTTGCCGATCACGAAAGGGCTCCCGGCTCGTGGTCGAACGGCTATCTTGGTGCCCGTCTCCACCCGGCCTCAACGATAACGTGTCCACCGGGCCCGCGGGGTTCGAGTCAGGCGACCGCCTCGAGTTTCCGGGAGGGGCGGCGGGTGCGCTGCTGCCGTTCGGGGTGTTTCTGGGTGGCGTGGCCTGGCTGGGGCTCTCGGGCGCGCCGGACGAACGCGGCTTCTGGCCCGTCCTGCTCCTGGCGCTGGCCGTCGGGCTGGCGCTGGCCCGCGACCGGCGGGCCGCGGCGGAGGCGATCCTCCAGGGCATGGCCCGGCCGATCGTGATGCTGATGGTGAGCGCCTGGCTGCTGGCCGGGGTGCTGGGGTCGCTCCTGGGGGCGGCCGGTCTGGTCGGCGGACTGGTGACACTGGCACGGTCGGCCGGCGTGGCCGAGGGTGGCTTCGTGGCCGCGGCGTTCGTGGCCTGCGCGCTGATGTCCACCGCCACGGGCACCAGCCTGGGCACGCTCCTCGTGGCCGGGCCGATCCTCTATCCCGCCGGCGGGCCCCTGGGCGCCGATCCCGCCTTTCTGATCGGCGCGATCCTCGCCGGGAGCACGTTCGGGGACAGCATCTCCCCGGTGTCGGATACCACGATCGCGTCGGCCACCACCCAGCACGCCGACCTGGGCGGTACGGTCCGAAGCCGGTTCAAGTATGTGCTCCCCGCGGCGGCGCTCGCGATAGCCGTCTACCTGATGGCCGGTGGGGCGGCCATGGCTGGCGCAGCCCCCGAGCCGCTGGTTGCGGGCTCGCTTCGTCCGCTGCTGATGCTGCTCGTGCCGGTGCTGGTGCTGGGACTCCTGTTCGCCCGGCGCCACCTGCTCGAAGGACTGATGGCCGGGATCGTGGCTGCGGTGGCCCTGGGGGTTGCATCGGGGCTCCTGGAGCCGGGGCAGCTGCTCTTCATCGACCGGGAGCGGTTCGGCGCCCGGGGCCTCGTGCTGGAGGGGATGGAGCGGGGGGTCGGCGCCTCGATCTTCACGCTCCTGCTCATGGGGCTGGTCGGCATGGTGGAGCGGACCGGTTTGCTGGAGCGGGTGGTGGAGGGCGCCCGGGCGCGGGCCCGCTCCGCACGCGGGGCGGAGGCCTGGATCGTGGGCGCTCTCACGGCGGTCATGGTGCTCACCACCCACTCGGTCGTGGCGATCCTTACCGTCGGCGACTTCACCCGCGAGACCGGCGCCCCGTTCGGGCTGGGCCGATACCGGCGGGCCAACCTCCTGGACGTGACCGCCTGCACGCTGCCCTTTCTCCTGCCGTTCTTCATCCCCACCGTGATCGCGGCCAGCACCACCGCGGCGGGAGAGGCGGTCGGGATGCCGAGGCTCGGGCCCTGGGACGCCGGGCTCCACAACGTCTATTCCTGGGGGCTGGTCGCCATGGTGGCAGTGGCCGTGGTGACCGGCTTCGGACGAGGCGAGGATCGCCGGCGCACCGCCGACTGAAGCCGCGCTTGCCCGGGAAGCCCTGTCCCGGCAAGTTCCACGGCGCGCCCGAGTGGCGGAATGGCAGACGCAGCGGACTCAAAATCCGCCGGGGGCGACCCCGTGCGAGTTCGACTCTCGCCTCGGGCATTGGCTACGCAGGTGTTCCGCATGTACCACCGGGTGCCGGAGCCCGCTCGGTCAGGTGGATCCACGAAGCGGGGCACCGGCCCCGAGGCCGAGCGGTATTGCACCCGGCTGACGGCGTTCGCTGACGGCCTGGCGGCCCCGCCGACCTCCTGCCTGGCAAGCGAGGACGTGATGTGATCCGGAATTTCAGGAGCCGACCCATGGCCGAAAATGGGCGAAACGAACCACACACCTTCGTCTGCCTCAGCACCGCGCGCTTCACGCAAGAGCCTAGCATAGGAGGCCAATCTAGGACGCTAGTCTTGGCGGCTGGGCGCTGTGCGGCCGGATGGGCCGGTCCTAGGGGAAGTGCGTCCGCGGGCGGGTACTCTCCCGGCAGGTGAGTCGAGCCGCGCAGTCAAAGGGCAGGCGAGACTGATGGACGACTTCGTTGAGCAGTTGTTCGTTCGCACCGTACACGATCTCGAAATTCGCCTTGGGTCGTCCGATTGGTACGAGGTACTCGGTGCGGCGCCGCTGATGCGGAAGCTGCTCTGGGACAGACATCCTCTGGTTCACCGCGCGAACCGCCGGCGTCAAGTCCAACTACGATTCGCGGTCGCCGTTCGTCCTTCAAGGCCACAATCGTCGGTGCAACCATTGATGAGTTTCGTTGGGGACGGGATTGATCCAGAAGCGAGGGTTCCGGGCGCGAGTATTGAGACCGTTAGTGTTGACGGGCTCGGCAGAGTGGTCGTCGGGACCGTTAGGGGAGCGGAACTCACTGTTCGAGACGTCGTGACTTTCGAGGCAAATGTTGGAGGGGGGGTTCACCTTGGGTCGCCGAAAAAGCTCGGTCATCGCGTCGCCGCCGAACTGGGCGACTCTATGTTCGTGGATGAGGTGCCGGCCACCCTCCACCAGCTACGTGTTATCGGGCGGATCGTTGTGCGGGGGCTCGATCCACTGCGCCAAGCCATTCTTGCAAGTCCCAGCCCAGGTACGTCTTCCGCCGATTCCTAAGGCGGTCCGACGGAGCCCTGATCGAACTGGCATCCTTCCGGGCCAAGATCGTGAGCCCGGTGCTGGTCCTGCAGGCGAATCTCGATCCTGCTCGATCGCCGTCACTTCGCCGAGTTGCTTCACGGTCTCGACCGGGAGATCACGACCAAAGCCTTTTCGGTTTTCCGAAGGTGCTGCTGATGGCCTGCAACGCGCTGGCCGCCGGCCACACCGACCGCTCCAGCCCCGCCGCAATCCTGATCCAACTGACCCCCTGGGGCGGGATGCTGAAGGCGTCCGCCCTGATGCTGGCGCCTCGCGCCGGGGCAGCCAAGGCCCGAGTCTTGGAGTGGGCCGGGTTCCTCAACGTGGGACTGGTCGTTTGTCTGGCAGCTCGGGGGGTACGTCACCTAACCCGCCAATTCTTTCGCGGGGGGCAAATGTTGCAATGATCCCGCATTGGGCGCCAACTGGCACGGGGCAAGGCACAGGGGTATGCTCGGTCATGACCAGCCAGACGCGCCAACGCTCCGGATGAAGCCGGAGGCGTGCCCGGTTCCCAGCCTGCGGCCAACTGCGCTCGTGGCCGCATTGTGCCTCGGCACGGCCTGTGGCGGATCGGAACACCTGGACCCGCCGATGTTGCGGTTGCTCCGGGTCGAGCCGGCCGACACCACAATCGATCAGGGCGACGAGGCCCGGTTCCGCGCCTTGGGCGACTGGAGCGACGGGCACTCCGAGCCCGCGTCCGTGAGCTGGTCCGCGAACGGCGGCACCATCGACCCGACCGGCGTGTATCAGGCGGCGGTGGCCGGCGTGTTCACGGTGGTCGCTCGAGCGACCTCCAGTGCTCTGGAAGCCAGCGCCACGGCGAACGTGGTGGCGCCCAACCCACCACCGCTACCACCGCCGGCGCCACCACCCCCGCCACCACCCCCGCCCCAGGTTCCTGCCAACGAATGCGCCGCCCCGCGGCCCGAGTGGATCTGGTGCGATGATTTCGAGCAGAACCGGCTCTCCCGCTATTTCGAGGTCGACACGGCCGGCGGCCGCTTCGTCCGCGCGGCCCAGGTGGGTCGGGATGGCTCCTGGGGCATGCGGGCCCGGTTCGGGGCCGGCCAGGTGTCCGTGGGGTCGCTCAAGGTCGCCTTCGGCCGGACGCCCGCTCCCTATTTCCGCGCCGTGGATGCGGGGACGGTGAATCACCGCGATATCTACTGGCGAGTCTACCTCCGAAACGAGCCCGGGTGGACCGGTGGCGGAGGCGACAAGCTCTCGCGCGCCATGGTGCTGGCCACCAGCGGCTGGGCCCAGGCGGCGATCGGGCACGTCTGGTCCTCGGGGCAGGGGTCGCGGTACCTCGCGGTTGACCCGGCCTCGGGAACCGACCCCCAGGGAAACCTGAAGAGCACCAAGTACAATGACTTCCCCAACCTCCGCTGGCTGGGCCTGGCCCGGGGCAACACCCCGCTCTTTGCCTCCCCGTACCTCGGTCGCTGGATCTGCGTCGAGGCGCGGGTCCGGCTCAACACCGCCGGCCAGTCCGACGGCCTGTTCGAGCTCTGGCTGGACGGAGTGCCGGAGGCGCGCCGGACCAACCTCAACTGGCTGGGGTCCTACTCGGCCTACGGGCTCAACGCCGTCTTTCTGGAGAACTACTGGAATGCCGGTGCCCCGACGTCGCAGGAACGTTACTTCGACAATTTCGTGGTGAGCACGAAGCCGATCGGTTGCTGAACCCGATGGCCTGCCTGCCCGGCCGGCGATTCGCTGCCCGCCCGCCGGGGTGTTGCCGCGTGTTCGCCCGTACCCGTGGGGGCCCCCGGGGTGGCCTCCATGTCCAATTTCACGCCCAAACGACGCGGAGGGGTTGTCCCGCTGCTGTAAGGATCGGGCTGCCTGGTTCCATCGGTGTTGGGTGGATGCAACGGCCGACCCCTGCTGGCCGTTGTCCTTCGTGAAGGAGGGTTCCTCTGGTGTCAATGCGTCGATTGATTGCTGTCGCTGGTGTGGGGTTGGCGGCGGGTTGCTCGGCCCCGGAAATGACCGACCCCGGCAACGCCGGTGCTCCGGTATCGCTGGCGGCCCAGGTCTCCGCCGCAGACGCCGATCCGGGGTTCTTCTGGCTGCCGCCCATGATCCGACGCGCGGGTCCGTTTACCGGCGTCTTCGACCCGTCGCGGTCCCCGGTCGTCCGGGTGGTATGCGTCACGCCCGCGGGGCCGCATTGCCCGGTCGCGGTGCGGCTGGACGGGTCGTCGAGCGGATCGAGCCGGGTGGTGGTCGACCTGGTGGAGGAGAGCTACCGGGCGATCTGGCAGGCGCCCGCCACCCTGTCGCTCGACGCCGGCCGCTACCGGCTGGAGGTGCTGGACGGCCCCACCGTGCTGGGGCAGGCGATGCTGCGGGTGGTGCGTACCGAAGCCGAGGCGAACCAGGTGCGCGAGGCGTACCAGGGGCCGGGGAGTGAGATCCCGCTGGTGCGGGGCAAGCCCTTCAAGATCCATTTCCGGATCGAAACGGCTGGATTCGATCAACTGCCCGTGCCGGCGAGCGGCGCGGGAGTGGAGGCGATTCCCCGCCGGATCCCGGTGACCCAGTCGAAGGAATACTCCACTGCCAATCCGAGGCTCCCGGGCCTGCCCCTTTCCTTCACCACCGTCGTGGCCGTGGTGTCGCCCGCGATGTCGGCCACGGATCTGAATGGCGTCCTCCAGGACTTCCGGGCGCGGGTCCTGGGAGGGGTGCCGGGTGTGGCAGGGACCGCAGCGGGCACGATCGTCCTCCGCCTGCCCACCACCACCCCCGACGAGCTGAACGCCGAGCTGGATCGGCTCCGGCAGCGCCCGGGGATTCTGGCCGCGTCGCCGGATCACCTGGTCGGGACCGCGGCGATCCCGCGTCCCAACGGCGGGAGCCCGGCGCTCTACTTCTGGAACGTGGCGGCGCCAGCCGGCAGCAACTGGGGGCTGGAGGCCATCCGGGCGCCGGCGCTCTGGAATCTCAATGACTGGGTGGCGAAGCGGGGGACGCCGAACCTCACGGCGATCTACGACCTGGGCTTCGCGCCGTTCCACGAGGACCTGGCGCCGGTGGCGAACCTTGACCCCACCAAGGTCCACGATCACGGCGCGCACGTGGCCGGGATCGCGGGTGCCACCTTCGACAACGGGCTCGGCATCGACGGGGTGAACCCGTTTGCCCGGATGGTGTTCAAGGCCCTGCCGTGGCCGGGGTGGGCCGCGGTGCTGGCCGATTTCTGCGCCTTCCTCCAGACCCCGCCGATGCCGGCGGTGGTGAACACCAGCATCGGGTACAACTGGTACCAGATGAATATCGACGCCGCCAGCAACCAGGCCGCCCAGGAGCAGGCGACCGCCGATGGGTTGACGGTGCGCGCCTGTCTCGACGCGATGGCCCAGAGTGGCAGTCCGTTGCCGGTGATCGTGGCAGCGGCCGGGAACGATGCCTCGGATGGCACCTGGGGCTCTCCCTTCAGTGCCGCGGCGCTGGTCCACAACACCGCCCCGATCATCGTGGTCGAGGCCCTGGAACTGGCTGGTGGTGGCGTGGTCCGGCGCGCGAGCGGGTTCTCGAACATCAACGGTCACGTCGCCGCGCCGGGCGCGCAGATCACCAGTCCAGTCGCCTCGGCGAGCAACGCGTATGGGGCGCTCAGCGGGACCTCGATGGCAGCGCCTCACGTGGCCGGGCTCGCGGGGTACCTCCTCGCCCTCTCGCCGGGACTGCGGCCTACCATGCAGGCCAACCCGATGCGGTCTCTGCTCATGGGCACCGGCGATCTGGTCGACGTGGTCGGGGCGCCGCAGATCGACGCCTTCGCGGCGGCGCTGGATCTGGACCGGGTGCAGGGAACGACCCAGGTGCTGCGGGCCCTCGTCGACATCGACGATGGGTCCCGCGACGGCAACCGCCGGATAACCCCGCAAGGCGTCCCGGTGCTGGCCGAGGACGCCGACGGCGACGGCGGCCGGGGCGACGGCAACGTGGACATGGCCGATTTCCGGCGCTGGCGGGACTGGCTGCTCCAGGTGGAGAACCCGATCGGGCTCGCGCTCGACGGGGCCGCCAGCCACCCCAAGAAGGACCTCAACGGCGACGGGTCGGTCGGCACGCCCGCGCAGGAGAACGTCCACCCGCGGGGCGACTTCAACGGTGACGGGATCATCTCCCGAACCGCGACCCGCAACGTCCTGGGTGTGATCGGCGGAGGACTGGGTCGGCCGGCCACTGACCTGGACATGCTCCGGGCCGTGTTCACCGATCCGATCTACAGCGAGGCCGACCTGCCGGCGCTGCTCGATTCCGGTGACATCACCGTCGACGCGGGATCGTGCCTGGATCTGGCGGGCGCAGCGGGCATGGTGGTGGCCATCCAGCAGAATGCGGACACGAGCCTCAAGATCCGCGAGGCGCGGTTCGACGCGACCAACCGGGAAATCGTCCTGACCGCGCCAGCCGAGCCGGCCGGCTACGGTATTCGGGTCGCGATCCTGGACGCCAACAATCTCGTGATCGCGACCAGCGCCACCCGCGACACGGTGGTGGCTCCGGGCGGCGACGTGTACTACGCCGCAAGCTGCGCCCGGTCGATCAGCATCGTTCCGGCGACCGCGAGCGTGAGCACCGGCGGCGCGATCCAGTTCCAGGCCACGGTCTTCGGGCTCTCCGATCCCACGGTGGTCTGGACCGCGACCGGCGGCACGATTACGAGCAGCGGCCTCTATACCGCGGGGGCGACCCTCGGGTCGTTCACTGTCACCGCCACGAGCCTCCAGGATCCCACGGTGAGCGCCACCGCCCAGGTCCAGGTCACGCCGCCCGCCGGCCCGCCGTCCTGGGGGCTGACCCGGAGCTTCCAGTGGTTCTGGGTGGCCCAGACCACCAACCTCCCTGGAGTCACCGTCCGCTGGACCTATTCGACGTCGTGGAACTCGCCGCCTACCTCGCAGACCTGGATCCCGGCCCAGGGGACCGACGTTTCCGGGGCCCGGCTCACGGCCACCGCGCCGATTCCGCATCCAACGATCCCGAACCGCATGATCACCACGCTCACCGTGGACCTGAGCGGCTTTTCCTGGGGGAACCTGCCGGTGGGTTCGTGGGTGGGGTACTGGTTCGACATCCAGGCCTGCTGGTACAATCCTGACGGCACCCCGTTCCGGCACCCGATCGACAACAGCATCGTCTGTCACCAGGATGCGGTGTCGCTCCCGTGACCGCGGGCTGGCGGGCGGGGGCCGCCCGTCAGCCGGCGGTCGGTCCCTCCCGGAGCCGGCCTAACGCTCGGGGAGGGGCTTCCGGCGCCCCTCGGCCAGCGCGGCCGCCCGGAACAGCCCGTCCGCTGCCTGCCGCAGCTTGTCCCGGAGCCGGGGCGGGTACCCCGGCCGCCCCGCCACTTCGGTCAGGAACCGTTCGACGGTGTCGGCCGCGGCGGCCGACTGGTGGCCGTCCAGCGTCGCGTGGAACCAGCGAAGCGGAAAGAAGATGTCTCCGGTTCGCTGGATCTCCTCCCCCAGCTCCAGGCTCGCCCGCAGGTTGGGCAGGGCCTCGCTGGCCCGAAGCGGGTGGTTCATCGCCGCCATCGCGTCCAGCACCCACGATTCCCGTCGCCGGGTCTCGACCCGCGAGAAGGATCGAAAGAGCGAGTCTCGCGCTGCCGGATCGCTGCTCAGTGCGGGCCGGACAAATCGAAACCGGGCCAGCCGGTCGGGGTTCGCGATCCTCGCCTGCTGCTGATCCAGCATGGTCTCTGCCCCCTCCACCGAGCGGAGCGCCAGCGCCTCGACCAGCTCCACGTACTGCGCCTCGGCGAGGGGCAGCCCGGGCGGGTTCTCCTCCCGCCGCCAGACGCGCATCAACCGCGCGATGCCCGCTGGCGTGAGGGTGTTGCTCACGATCGCGCTCCAGTAGGCGCCCTTCCTCCCCGGGCTCGCCGCCCGATGCAGCTCGGCCCAGAGCGCGCCCTCCACTGCGGGCGCCAGCGCGAGGCGCCGCGGCGGCGGCACGAACCGCCAGTAGATCGAGCCGATCAGGTTCACCAGCTGCAGTGAGACCAGCTCCACGCGTTCCCCGGGCAACGCCGCCAGCGCTGCGTCGAGCAACCGCTCCGGTGAAACGAGGCCGTCGAGCATCTCCTCGTAGAGGGTCTGCCACACCACGGATCGGGCCACCGCCGGCTCGATCCGTCCTGCGCGGGCCAGCAGCCGGGCCCGGCTGGCCGAATCGAGGGCGAAGCGTCCGTAGGTGACGCCGTCGGTACCGAGGGCCACCCAATCGGGCCGAGCCGGGAGAGGCAGGAAGGCCTCGCGGTCCCGAATCCGCACCGAGCGCGCGGCGACGGAGTCGCCCAGCCCGAGGGCGAGAGCGACGTCCTGGATCCACCGAAGACCGCGCCCCGGCACGGGGTCGGTCTGGGAGACGACCAGGCCCGAGTCGACCCAGGTCGCGGCGATCACCGGCCGGCCAGGTTCCTCCACCCAGGCCCGGCTCCAGGCCGCCACGTCGTGCGGCGACAGCTCGTCCAGGATCGCCACGAGGTCGAGCCAGCTCGCGTTGGCGAAGCGGAACCGGTCAAGGTACCGCTGGAGCCCGTCGCGGAAGGTCTCCTCGCCCACCAGCCGCTCCAGCTGCTTCATGACCACCGGCGCCTTCTGATAGATGATCGCCCCGTACAGCGAGCCCGCCTCGCGAAGATTCTCGAGCGGCTGGCGGATCGGGTTGGTGCCGGCGGTGCGGTCCACGCCGTAGGCAGCGGGGTGGTGCGCCAGGAAGAACCGGAGGTCCAGATCCACGTCGGGGAACGACGGCCCCACGATCTTCGCCGCCATGAAGTTGGCGAAGACCTCCTTCATCCAGACGTCGTCGAACCACCGCATCGTGACCAGGTCGCCGAACCACATGTGGGCGGTCTCGTGGGCGATGACGCTGGCCCGGCCCAGCTCCTGGTTCCGGGTCGCGGTCGGGTCGAGGAAGAGCGCCTCGGCACGGTACCAGACCGCGCCGGGATGTTCCATGCCGCCGAACTGGAACGCGGGAATCGCGACGAAGTCGAACTTCTCGAAGGGATACGGGATCCCGGTGTACTCCTCCATCCAGCGGAGCGCGGCCGCGTGCAGATCGAAAATTGGATCGCGGTTCCGAGCCAGTCGCGCCGAGTCGGTCTCCCGATGGTACAGGGTGAGCGGCCTGCCATCGCGCACCGTCCGCTCCTCCTGCATCACGCCGGCCGCAAAGGCGAAGAGATACGTGCTGATCGGGGCGGTCTCCGCGAAGCGTACCTGATGGAGCGGGCCGGCGCTGTCCCGGTCTACCAGCGACCCGTTGCTCACGGCCTTCCAACCGGCTGGCAGGTCGAGCGTCAGGCGAAAGCGAGCCTTGAGATCGGGCTGGTCGAAGACCGGGACCGCGGTCGAGGCGTGATCCGGGACGAAGAGGGCGTAGAGAAGGTCATCCTGTCGGTTGAGCGCCGCATCGGTGGCGACAAAGTCGAGGGTCACCGTCTGCTCGCCGGCCACCAGCGCGCTCCGGGGCACCACCACGTGATCCTCGGGCGTGGCGAACGGCACCGGCCGGCCGCCGATTGACACGCCCCGGAGATTCTCCGGGGGTGCCCGGAAGTCGAGGACCAACGGCCGGCGGGGACGGTCGAGCGTGAAGGTGACCGCGACCCGACCACCTACAGGGTCGGTCCGGGCTTCCGGGATCGTGAGATGCACGTCGTAGCGGAGGTCCCGGATGGTGCTGGCCCGCTCGCGCGCCAGGCTTTCGGAGACACCTGGCCCGGGGTCGGCCGGCCGACACCCGGCCAGCGCCGCCAGCATGAGTCCAACCCGGGCGGCAGGCCGGCCGACTGGCCGGACGAGCGCTCGATCCATCAGTCGATGGGCCGCAGGCCGGCCTCGATTGCGGCGCGCCGAGGCTCGAGGAAGGGCGGGAGGGCGAGTCTCTCGCCCAGCGCGGCCTCGTCCTCGTCCACGGCGAAGCCCGGCCCGTCCGACGCGATCTCGAACAGGATCCCGTTGGGCTCCCGGAAATAGAGGCTGCGGAAGTAGTAGCGCTCGACCAGCCCGCTATTGGGTACGCCCGCCGCGCTTAGCCGTTCGACCCAGGCGGCGTGCTCCTCGTAGGAGGGCGTTCGAAGCGCCACGTGATGAACGCCGCCCGCTCCCTGCCTGGCCGCCGGGCGGTCCGGCTCCACGGCCACATGCAGCTCCGCCGCCGGGCCGCCAGGACCCATCTCGTAGACGTGGACCAGGCCGCCGGCGTCAGCGGGGTTGGGGTACTGGCGCACCGGGCGGAGCCCCAGGACCCGGGTGAGCAGCGCGTCGGTCGGTCCGAGCGACGGGACGCTCAGGACGATGGGCCCGAGGCCGCGGACCTGATGCTGCCCGGGCACGGGGCTCCGGTCCCAGGGATGCGCTGGCTCCCTGCCGCCATCATCCACCAGCGCGAGCCGCTGGCCCTCCGCGTCCTCGAAATCGAGCGTCAGTCGGCCATCGCGCTCGGTGATCGGTCCGGAGGTCACGCCCAGCTCATGGAGCCGGTCGGCCCACCATTCCAGGGTCCCCAACCCGGCCACCCGGAGGTGAGTACGGGTAATGGCCCGAGTCCCGCGGCGCTCGGGCCGGAGCGGCCAGTCGAAGAAGGTAAGATCGGTGCCGGGACTTCCCCTGGCGTCGGCATAGAAGAGGTGGTAGGCACTGACGTCGTCCTGGTTGACCGAGCGCTTCACCAGACGCATCCCCAGGCCGCCGGTGTAGAACCGGTAGTTCTCCCGGATCGCCGCGGAGATGGCGGTCAGGTGGTGAATGCCGGCGAGTTCCATGCCGAGGGTCCGGTAGTGGGAGAGGCACGGCGAGCCGGGTCAGCAGCCCGCGAGCAGGGTCGAGGGTAAGCTACCAGCAGCGGCCCGGGGCGTGAAAGCGGCCCGAGGCCAATGGCCTCGCACTGGACCGGCCCTGGGCGTTGGCCGTCCTCGGACGCTTGACGCGGAGCTCCCGGTGGCCGCAGGTTCCCAGGGCGGAACGTGCGCTCCGTGGGGCAGGCCGCTCGTCGAGGAGCCACTCGATCTGGAGGCCGGGCGAATGCGGTGCTACCGGACCTTGCTACTGGGGCTCGTCGTGGGGTGTAGCGGGCCCACCACCCCTGGCAGCGACCCTCCCGCCGACCTCCGCCAGTTCTTCAGTCACGGTACCTGCCGGGGCTCGGGCCCGGTCCGCTTCGCCAACCTTCCCATGAACCCGGCCGACATCGGCTTCTTTGTGCCGATGGGGGCGATGATCGGGTCCCACGTCACGCCGATCGATCATCAGTATCTGTATCCGGCGGACCTCACCGCCCCGCGCACCAGGTACGAGGTCTTCGCCCCGTTCACGGGGAGCATCGTCATGATCCAGCCCCGGGTGAAGCAGTCGGGTGATCCGGGGCCGGCGCCGATCGGCTCGGTCGACTACCGGGTCGTCTTCGAAGGCTCGTGCACCTTCTGGGTCTACTACGACCTCGTCACGCAACTCGAGCCCTCGATCCTCGCGGCGGGCGGCAGCGCGCTCGCGTCAAACCAGACCGCTTACGTCCGGATCCCGGTCACCGCCGGTCAGCGAATCGGGCGGGTCGGGCAACAGTCGCTGGACCTTGGCACGGTCAACTCGCAGATCAGGCTGCCCGGGCTCCTGGTGCCCGAGAGCTATCGGGCCGAGCCGTGGAAGGTTCACACCGTGGACGGGCTCGACTACATGGACGAGTCGCTTCGGAGTCAGCTCAACGCGCGCAATCAGCGCCGGGCCCTGCCACGGGGTGGGAAGATCGATTACGACATCGATGGCAAGGCGGTTGGCAACTGGTTCCTTGCCGGGACCGGGGGCTACGGTGGGATGGGCGGAACCGGGGCAGGGCAGTACTGGACCCGGCACCTGTCGCTGGTCTACGGCCACATCGACCCGGGGCTGGTGGTGGTGTCGATGGGCCTGCCTGACGGCAGCTCCCGGCAGTGGGCGGTCCGGGGGAACGGGCCCGATCCGGCGATGGTCGACGGGTCGAGCGGGATGGTGAAGTATGAGGTGCTCCAGCTCCGAGGCGATTCGGTCCGGCATAACCTGAACGCGACGCTCGACGGGACGTTGGTGGTCGAAGTGCTCCCCCGCCGGCAGCTCAGGGTTGAACTCTTCCCCGGACTTGACGCGTCCCGGGTCCCGGGGTTCACGGCGGCGGCCAGGCTCTACGAGCGCTAGGTGTCAGATCTCATGAGGTTGTTCCCGTCCGCCTGAGGTAGGAGAAGAGCGGAGGAACGTTCCCGAGCGCCCAGGGGGGGCGGCTCCGGTTGGAGGAATCCGGGAAGGGGGTTGGTCTGGGGCCGGTAGGGGCGGGTGCGGAGGTGGCGGGCGGGCGAGGCGGCGAGGACGGTCTGCACGGCGCGGCCGGTGTAGGCGAAGGCGTTGTTGGTCAACGCCCCGCTGGATGGGAATCCCGAGGGCCGCGAACCAGGCACGGGCGCGGGTGAGGAAGGCGGCGCAGGCCGGCCCGTCCTGGCTGGGGAGCAGGCCGGCCCACGCATCAACTCGACCCGCCGGTCCGCGTCACCCAGCGCGACCTTGACGTCGCCGGTCAACGCGGCGCCACCAGCATCGAACCGGCCAGGAGCCGGACCGTCAGGCCACTGGCAGGGGTGACGAAAGGGCGTTGCTCCACCGGTTGCCCGAAGGTCGAGGACGCCACAAGCTAGGTGGCCTCCCACGGGACGGTCGCCGCCGGCGGCGGGGCGCCTGGCCCGCGAACGACCGGAGCCACACCGACTCTGCCTCTCCCGGCCGATTCCCGGTCCCGCCGGCTGTCCTATGGGAGCTTTGCCTGGGTCACCAAGACCTTGCCACGGCGCGATCCCCGGGAGTGGCCCGCTGCTCATGGTGCCGGACCTGCGAAGCGAGCTGGCTGCTCTCCACGCTCAGGCCTACGGCTGGGCGCTGCGATGTTGCCGGGACCGGGAGGACGCGGAGGAGGCCCTCCAGCAGTCCTACCTCAAGGTGCTCGAGGGGCGAGCCCGGTTCGATGGCCGGTCGTCGTTCCGGACCTGGTTGTTTGGCGTGATCCGCCTTACCGCCCGGGAGCACGCCCG
>CAZFSA010000053.1:0-28324 GCA_964521535.1 uncultured Gemmatimonas sp. | reverse complement strand
CCAATGATCGCGGCGCTGCTGGTCGTCGGGGCCCTGGCGGCCGCCGACTCGGTCCCGCGGCTCACCCTGCCGCAGGCCCTGGATCGGGCGGCGCGGCTGGACCCCAACTACGTCCGGGCCCTCGGCAACGTCAGCTCGGCCGAGTGGGGCCGTCGATCCGCGCTGGCCCTGCTGGTCACCCCGGCGCTGTCGGTGAGTTCCGACTACGCCATTTACTCCACCCCCCTGTTCAACATCGGGATCGGACAGCCGGCGAAGACCATCGTGAGTGCCCGGGCGGATGCCCGGTTCGAGATCTTCACCGGCGGCCGCAAGCGGGCCGAGCTGGGACGGGCCTCGGCCGAGCTGGATGGAGCCCACGCCACCGAAGTGCAGGCTCGCTTCCTCGCCGCCCTGGGAACCGAAGCCGACTTCTATGCAGTGCTCGGCGGCCAGGAACTCCTGGAGGTGGCGCGTGACCGGCTCCGCCGGGCCGAAGAGCAGCTGGTCATCGCCCGGGCCCGGGTGGTGAGCGGTGCGGTGGTGCAGACCGACTCGCTGCAGGTCCTGCTCGAAGTGAACGCCGCCAGGGTGGCGCTGCTCCGTGAGAGCGCCCAGGTGCTGGTGGCCCGGCTCCAGTTGGGTCGCCGGGTCGGGATTCCCGGCCCGGTGGAGGCCGCCCCGGTGGACACGGCGCCTCCCCCTTCGTTGCCGCTTACCCTCGACGATGCCGTGACCTATACCGCGACCCAGGGACCGGCGTACCAGATCGCGGCCGCCGCCGACCGGGCCGCGGCCGCGTCGCTGCGGAGCCGCCGAGCGGCCTACTTTCCACAGCTGGCCGTCTCGGGGAACCTGACCAGCTTCGATGATCAGTGGTTCCCCAACAACCTGACGCGCTCCAGCGTGGCCTTCTCGCTCAGCTTCCCGCTCTGGGACGGACTGCAACGGGAGCTGGCCCTGACCCGGGCGCGGGCGGCCCGGGACGTGGCCCGGGCCGTCCGGGAGGATGCCGAGCGGGCGGCCCGGGCCGACGTCACCCAGGCGTACACCGCCTACGAGACGGCACGGAGCACGGTCGACTTCGCCCGGCAGGCGGTCCTGATCGCCCGGGAGAACTTCCGGGTGCAGGAGTCCCGCTACCGTGCCGGCGCGAGCACGATTCTCGATCTCCTGGAGGCGCAGTCCCGCCTGACCGAGACCCAGGCCCAACTGGTGCAGACGCGATATGCGACCCGACTCGCCCTCGCGGGCCTCGAGGCGGTCCTGGGCCGTCGCCTCTTCGATTCCAAGGACTGACCGCCTGTGCGCTATCTCATCCTGGGCGGATTCGCCGCCCT
Source organism: uncultured Gemmatimonas sp. (assembly GCA_964521535.1). Lineage (GTDB taxonomy): Bacteria > Gemmatimonadota > Gemmatimonadetes > Gemmatimonadales > GWC2-71-9 > SHZU01. Next base: position 27,005 of record CAZFSA010000053.1, on the reverse strand, counting down.
CGCCGCCGGCTGCTCCGGCAAGGACTCCGCCGCCGCAGGCGCGGCTGGCGCGCGCCGCACGATGGGCCCGGTCCCGGTGGAGGTCACGCCGGCGCGGGCCGACACCGTGGTCGACGCGATCACCGCCACGGGCCAGATCGAGGCCATCCAGGCGATCGAGCTCCGTCCCGAGGTCGACGGCCGCCTGGTGGAGATCCTGGTTCGGGAGGGAACCGAGGTGGCGCAGGGGACGCCGCTGTTCAAGGTGGACGACGGCGAGCTGCGGGCCCAGGTGGCCCGGGCGGAGGCCGACCGCGACCTGGCTGAGCAGGCCCTTACCCGGACCCGCCAGCTCCTGAACGACAAGGCCGCCGCGCCCGCCGACGTCGAGCGGGCCGAAGCCACTGCCCGGAGCGCCCGGGCCCAGTACGAGCTGTTGAAACTCCGGCTCGATCGTACGGTCGTGCGTGCCCCCTTCGCCGGCGTCGCCGGCCAGCGCCTGGCCAGCCTGGGCGACTATGTCACCACCAACACCCGCCTGATCACGCTCCAGACGGTGAACCCCCAGCGGGCTGCCTTTCAGGTGCCCGAGCGGTACGCTGACCGCCTCAAGGTCGGGCAGCGAATCGTGTTCCGGGTGGCTGCCCTGCAGGGGCGCGAGTATGCCGGCGTGGTCGACTTCGTGGACCCGTTGGTGCAGCTCCCCGGCAGGACCATCACCGTCAAGGCGGTCGTGCCGAACCCTCGCCGCGAGTTGCAGGCCGGGATGTTCGCCGAGGTCCGCCTGGAAACCGCGCGTCGTCCCGGCGCCACCGTGGTGCCGGAGGACGCGATCATCCCGTCCCAGGCCGGGAGCATGGTCTGGATCGTCACCGACGACCAGGCCAGTCGTCGTCCGGTAACCCTGGGGGTTCGGACGCCGGGCTTCGTGGAGGTGAGCGGGGTGGCGCCAGGGGAGCTGGTGGTCGTGGGCGGGGCGGAGCGACTGACCCCCGGAGCGACGGTGCGGGCGACTCAGGTCGATCGGATGCTGCGAGGGGGACGCGAGCCGCCCGTCGCGCGGGATACTGCCGCGGCCGCCACGCCGCCGCCGGCCCCCGGTCAGGGACCGGTCTGAGGGCGGCCTACCCGGCGAGCGCCAGGAGGCGTTCCGGAGGGCGGCCGATCAGGGCGCGACCCCCGGACACCCCGATTGGACGCTGGAGGAGGGTTGGGTGCCGCGCAATCAGCGGTATCAGCGCCCGATCCGATTCCTGCCCGGTGAGCCCGAGGGTCCGAAACTCCGGGGCGTTGCGACGCAGTACATCTCTCGCCGGCAGGCCCAGGGCACGGAGCAGCGCCCGGATCTCTGCTGGCGCCAGCGGCTCGGTCCGGTAGTCGCGGTAGCGGTAGGGCACCCGTCGCTGGTCCAGCAAGGCGACCGCCTTGCGGCAGGTGCTTCAGGTCCGGGTGCAGATCAGCTCGATCATGCCGTCTCGCGGGTTCGGGCCGGGGAACCTAGCCGGGTTCCAGGAAACCGCTAGCTTCTGCCCCGGTACCGGCTCTCGCCACCCTACACACCCGGAGCCATGGCCTACCTGCTCACTGCCGTTCCGGTCCTCGCCGTCGACGACCTGGACGAATCCATCCGGTACTACCGTGATCGCCTGGGCTTCGAACTCGCCTGGATCTGGGGCGAGCCACCCGCCCTCGCCTGCGTCACCCGGGACGACGTGGAGCTCAACCTGGCCCGCCGGGGCGACAACGGATCCCGGGGCGCCTGCCGGGTCTACGTGCGCCTCACCGACGTGGACGAGTACTTCGAGGAGTGCCGCCGGAACCGGGTGATCCTGATCCGGCCGCCCACCGACCAGCCCCACGGAATGCGCGACTTCGCCGTCACTGACCCGAGCGGGAACCAGCTCGAGTTCGGCGAGGCGATCGTGGAATAGCAGCGGGTGTGGTCAGGGTATCCGCGGCTTCCGGATCAGCCCCTTGAGTTTCCCGGTCGCCTCCTTCTTGGCCTCGTCGACCGCCGCCTGTTTCAGCGCATTGACCATCGCCTTGCCCGCGGCCGCCATCACCTTGTTCATGTCCAGGTTCTTGAGCACCTCGCAGGCGGCCTGCATCTGGGCCTTCGCTTCGGCCGTGAGCTCGGTCGCCTTGCCCTCAGCCTGAGCCTTGGCCCGGGCCTCCTCGAGCTCCGATCGCGCCTTCGCCAGGGAGTCAGCCAGCTCCTGGCTCGCCAGATAGCCCACAAAGCTCCGCGCCACCGAGTCCGGGTTCTGCATCATGGGGTCCTGCTGGAACACCACGCCCTCGGGGCGATCGAACGCCGATCCGGCCGGCGCAGCCAGCGACACCGAGGTCGCCGTCTGCTCGAAGCGGTAGCAGAGGAGGTTGCCGGAGGTATGCAGGGCGATCTGCGGACCCCGTTTCATGCTGCAGATCGAGAACCCCATGAACTCGCGGTCTTCGCAGACCTCGCCGGCGATCGTCTTCTCGCCCTTCTTCTCCCCGGCTGCGCCGAACGAGCTGACATTGAAGGCGCGGGAGAACATCGCCCCCATGTCCTGGAGATTGGAATGGAATCGCTGCTTGCCGGCCTTGTCGAGGCCGTCGTAGGCCTTGGCCATGTACGGCAGGAGGTTGGGCGCCGCCACCCCCTTCTTCGACTCCAGGTCGGCGCTGAACATCGAGTCCGGAGTCACCAGGGTCCAGGTCGCCGATCGGGTCTCCTTCCCCATCATCTTGACGGTCGACGTGGACCGGCTCATCAACCGGTCGCCGTCGAAGGCGGTCTGGGCCGTGCCCTTCATGTCGCCGCCGAGCTCGTAGCTGACCTCGCCCTTGAGGTTGAGCTTGGGCAGCTTGAACGGATTCTGCTGAGCCGCCGCCGCGGTGGCTGTGGCAGCCATGGCCAACAGGGGAAGAAAGACTCGCCTGGACATCGCCGATCCTCCGTCGTTTGATCCCCGACCCGGGTCGTGGAGCTGGACTCCCGCAGTCGCCCCGGGGGTTGGTCTGAAATCTGGCCGCAATCTTCCGGCCACGCGATCCCCGCCCCCCCAGCCGGCCGGTCAGGGCGCGGTCGTCCTATATTCCGGTCATGTCCAGGCCCAACCTGACAGTCCTCGATCACCCCCTGATCCAGCACAAGCTGGCCATTCTCCGGGACCGGTCCACGGCCACGAAGAACTTCCGGCAGCTGGTCGGGGAGATCGCGATGCTGATGACCTACGAGGTCACCCGGGACCTGCCAACCGAGGCGGTGGAGGTGGAGACCCCGCTGGCCCGAATGACGGCCCGGCGGGTGGCCGGCAAGAAGCTGGCCCTGGTGCCGATCTTGCGGGCCGGATTGGGCATGGTGGACGGCATTCTGCAACTGATCCCCTCGGCCCGGGTGGGGCACATCGGTCTGTTCCGCGACCACGAAACGCTCCAGCCGGTGAGCTACTACTTCAAGGTCCCGGCGGCCGAGGCGGATCGGGATTTCCTGGTGCTCGATCCGATGCTCGCCACCGGGGGCTCCGCGGTCGACGCCACCGGCAAGCTCAAGAGCGTGGGGGCATCCCGGATCCGGGTCCTCTGCCTGGTGGCCGCCCCGGAGGGGGTCGACGCGATGTACCGGGCACACCCCGATGTGCCGGTTTACGCCGCGGCACTCGACAACGGGCTCGACGCACAGGGCTACATCCTGCCGGGTCTCGGTGACGCCGGCGATCGACTGTTCGGCACCCGCTGAGCGCAGGGGGCGCGCGGTCAGATGGCCAAGCTGACATTCTGGGGTGCCGCCGGCGGCGTCACGGGCTCGATGCACCTCCTGGAGGCGGCGGGCGCCCGGGTGCTCCTCGACGCGGGGTTGTTTCAGGGCCGGAGGGCCGAGACCCGCCGCAAGAACGCCGACCTGCCGTTCGACGCCCGGCGGATCGACGCCGTGGTGCTGAGCCACGCCCACATCGACCACTCCGGCCGGTTGCCGCTCCTGGTCCGCCACGGATTCCACGGCCCGGTCTACGCGACGCCCGCCACCCGGGACCTTTGCGCCGTGATGCTGCCTGATGCGGCTCACATCCAGCAGAAGGATGCGGAGTTTCTGGCGCGCCATGAGCGGAGTCGGGGTCCCGAGAGCGAGCCCCTCTACACCATGGCCGACGCCGTGGCCGTCCAGGACCTGGTCGTCGGCCAGCCGTATCGGCGGATCACCCACCTCCGCCGCCACCTGGCCTTCGAGTTCACCGAGGCGGGCCACATCCTGGGCTCCGCCTCGGTCGACCTCCGGCTCACCGAGGAGGGGGGTCGCCGGATCGTCTTTTCGGGTGACATCGGCCGGGTTGGCCTCCCGATCATCCGCGACCCCGATCCGCCCACCGGACCGATCGACTGTCTGATCGTCGAGTCCACGTACGCCAACCGGGATCACGACCCCATCGAGGACGCCGAGCGGCACCTCGGAGAGGTGGTCCGGCGGGTGGCGAGCCGGGGCGGCAAGATCCTGATCCCGGCGTTTGCGCTGGGCCGCACCCAGGAGCTGGTCTACAGCCTTCATCAGCTGCTGCGGGCGGGCGCCATTCCGGAGATTCCGATCTTTGTCGACAGCCCGCTCGCCGTCGAGGCGACCTCGGTTTACCGGCTTCACCCCGAGGTCTTCGACCGGCGCGAGCGGCTGCTGGAGCGCCCCGAACAGGCGTTCGACTTCCGGCTGGTGCGGTACGTGACCGACGTGGCCGAGTCGAAGCGGCTCAACACCATGCCGGGGCCGGCCGTGATCATCGCCGCTTCCGGCATGGCCGAGTCCGGACGGATCCTGCACCACCTGGCCAACCACATTGGCGACCACCGCAATCTGGTCCTCTTCGTCGGCTTCCAGGCCGAGCACACGCTCGGCCGCCGGATTCTCGAAGGCCAGCCCCAGGTTCGAATTCTGGGCGAGATGGTCGAGCGCCGGGCCGAGGTCCTCGCGCTCGACGGCTTCTCCGCTCATGCCGACCGCCGGGAGTTGCGGCGATGGGTTCGGGCGCTGGGTGGACCGATCCGTCGGGCCTTCGTGGTCCATGGCGAGGCCGAGGCCGCCCGTGCCATGGAGACGATCCTGCTCGAGGAGGGCGTGCCGCACGTCGCCATCCCCGAACTGGGGCAGGGCTTCGACTTGTGAGCCGGGGGCTGATCCGCGGGGCCGGCCTCGTGGCCGGGGCGTTGGTCCTGCTCTACGCTGGAACGCTGGGCTGGGTGTACCGGGTGAGCCGCGAGGATCAGCGGCGCCCGGCCGATGCGATCGTGGTGCTGGGGGCCGCTCACTACAACGGGCGGCCGTCACCGGTGCTCCGAGGCCGGCTGGAGCATGCCCTGGCGCTCTATCGCGACGGCCTCGCGCCCTGGATGGTGGTGACCGGTGGCACCCATCCCGGCGACTCCGAAAGCGAGGCCGCGGTGCAACGGCGGTTCCTGCTCGACAGCGGGGTGCCGGACTCGGTCGTGATTCCGCTGGATCAGGGCGCGACCACCGAGGCCAGCGTCTCGGCCCTGGCCACCTGGATGCGGGAGCGCGGCGTGGCCACGGCGCTCCTCGTGAGCGACGGCTTCCACCTTGCCCGGCTTCGGCTCGAAGCGTCGAGTCGCGGGGTGACAGCCTACACCACGCCTACCCCCGCCAGCCCCATCTCGGCCGGCAGCCGGCGGGAGTGGGCCTTCCTGGCCAGTGAAGCGCTCAAAGTCCCGATCACCTGGCTTCGGTTTCGCCGGTAGCCGGCGGCGCCCACCGCCCTCCTTTCACCCCGTCTGCCATGTTGATTGCCAGCGAGCGCCGCTATGCCGGGCGCGTCATCCAGGTCGACCATGACACCGTGCGCTTTCCGGACGGCTCCACCGGGATTCTCGAGATGGTCCGTCACCCCGGAGCGGCGGCGGTCGTTCCCTTCCTCGACGATCCGACCTCGCCGGACCCCCGGGTGCTCCTGCTCCGGCAGTTCCGGCACGCGGCCGGCGATTTCATCTGGGAGATTCCCGCCGGAACCCTCGGGCCCGGTGAGGCTCCCCCCGACTGCGCCCGGCGGGAACTCGAGGAGGAAGCCGGCTGTCGGGCCAGGGTTGTCAGGCATCTGACGACGGTGTTCACCACCCCGGGCTTTACCGACGAGCAGATCCATCTGTTTCTGGCGACCGGTCTCGACCGGGTCCGGGTACGGCCGGAACGGGACGAGTTCATCTCGGTCCATGAACTCCGATGGTCGGAGGTGGGACGGATGGCCCGGGCCGGCGAGATCCGGGACGCCAAGTCGTTGTGTGCGCTGTTCTACGTCCAGGCGTTCCTCAGAACCTGACGGCGATCCGCGACGCCTGCGGACCGGCCTTGGGCCTGCATTAGATTGAACGGGTCATGCCGAGCGTCTCTTTCGACGACTTCTTCCGCGCGGTTCGCCGAGGCGAGGTCCCGACCGCGGTGTATCTCTACGGCGCCGAGGACGTCCTGAAGGAAGAGGCCCTCGCGGCCCTGATCGATCAGGCCCTCGACCCCGCCCTTCGCGATTTCAATCTCGATGTCCGGTCGGCGGCGGCGCTGGACCCGGAGCAGGCGGAAGCCTTGTGCCACACGCTGCCGCTCATGGCCGAACGACGGGTCGTCGTCATCCGCGACGTCGAGGGCTGGAACAAGCGGGCCCGATCCCGGGGAACGGTCCTGCGCTATCTCGAGCACCCGGCGCGGGAAACCGTTCTGGTCCTGATTCAGAGCGGCACGGAGCCCGAGCCGGACCGGGAGCTGGCGAGCCGAGCCACTGCCGTGGCGGCCAATCCTCTGCCCCCCGACCGGGCCACTCGATGGCTGGAACGGGAGGCTGCCCGCTTGGGGGTGGCGCTCGACGCCGAGGCAGCCGCGCACCTGGTGCGAGTCACGGGCTGCGAGCTTCAGCTGCTCCGAACCGAACTCGCCAAGCTGGCCGGCCTTGCCAGCGGGGCGCCGCTCCGTCTCGAGACCGTCGCGGCGCTCCTCGGGGTTCGCCACGGCGAAACCCAGTTCGACTGGCGGGACGCCGTCCTGGAGAGCGACACGGCCGCGGCGCTGCGGATCCTTCCCCGGGTGCTGGCGCAGAGCGGCGTGACCGGTGTCGGGCTCGTGATGCTGTTGGGCACCAGTCTCGCGGGGCTGGGCCTGGCTCGGGCGCACTACGATCGTGGCGGGCGCGGGGCGTCCCTGGCGGGTGCCGTGAAGCGGTCGCTCTTCCAGGCGCGACCCGCGCGGCTGAGCTACGACGCGGCGGCCCGCGACTGGAGTCGCCTGGCCGCCCACTGGCCGGGACCCCGGATCGAGGCGGCTCTCCGGGCCACGCTCCGGGCTGACCAGCGGCTCAAGAGCACGGCTCTCTCCGACGAACAGGGGATCCTGACGGACCTGGTTCTGGAGCTTCGTCTCCCGACGGAGTCGGTCGCATGACCTGGCGCCGGCCCATGTGCCTCCTCGGGCTGCTGGTCACGCTGGGCGGGCCGGCGGCGGTCGCCCAGACCCACCCCCGGCTGGCGGCGATCGTGCGCCTCGCCCAGGATGGCCTGACCGATTCGGCCCGGGCGGAGCTGTCCCGGTTCCTCACCGGTCTCGCGGCCACGGATTCGCTCTATCCCGAGGCGCTCTACACCTCGGGCCTTGTTGCCGCGAGCGACGAGGAGCGGCGGCTGGCCCTTCGGAAGGTGATCGTCGAGCACTCCCGGTCCGAATGGGCGGACGACGCCATCCTGCTGCTCGGGCAACTGGAGTACGCCAACGGCAATCCCGGTGGCACGGTGACTCAGATCAGCCGGCTCCTCGACGACTACCCTCTGAGCCCGCTTCGGGCGACCGCTGCCTTCTGGGGGGCACGGGCGGCCTCGGACCTGGGGCAGGCGGAGCTGGCCTGTCGGTGGGCCGATGACGGGCTGGCCGCTGCCATCGCCGAGGTCGAGCTCCGGAATCAGTTGGAGTATCAGAAGCAGCGATGTCAGGCGTTGGTGGCCCTGCGGGCCGATTCGGCCGCCCGGGCAACCCGGCCCCGAACCGACGCAGCGCCACCGCCGCCACCCGCCCCACGCCAGCCGCCCCCAGCGGCGCCTGCCCGGGGAACCGGCATCTTCGTCCAGGTCGCGGCGGTCGACTCTCCGGAGGCCGCCGAACGGCCAGCCACCGCGCTACGGGGGCTTGGGTACGCGGTCGTGACCGTCCGCGAAGGCGGGTTCCACAAGGTGCGGGCCGGCCCCTTCCCCACCCGGGCCGAGGCGCAGACGGCGCTGACCCGGATCCGGTCGCGCCTCGGAGGCCAGCCCTTCATCGTCACCGTGCGCTAAGGCCCGTCGCGGTCACGTCCTCCCCAGTTTCGGAGTAGATTCTCGCGGGTAATGGCCCTGTCTCTGTCCGACGACACGCCCCTCCTCAAGCAGTACCGTGAGATCAAGTCGCGGCACCGCGACAAGGTCCTGTTCTTCCGGATGGGCGACTTCTACGAGATGTTCTACGAGGATGCGGAACTCGCCGCCCGCGTCCTCGGCATCACCCTGACCTCGAGGGGCGATGGAGTTCCTCTTGCCGGGGTTCCCGTCAAGGCAGCGGGCGACTACCTGCGCCAGCTGATTGCGGGGGGTCACCGGGTGGCAATCTGCGAGCAGGTCGAGGATCCCCGGAAGGCCAAGGGTCTGGTCCGTCGGGAGGTGGTGGAGACGGTCACTCCGGGAGCCCAGCTGGAAGACGGGTGGATCCCCGGGGGTCGCAACAACTATATCGCCGCCATCTCACCCCCATCACGGGATCCGGCCGCAGCCGGGGCGCTCGGTCTGGCTGCCATCGACCTGACGACGGGCGAGTTCGTCCTCGAGACCGTCGAGCGCGACCGCCTCCCCGATGCCCTGGGCCGGCTGGCGCCGGCAGAACTGGTGGTCGCGGGCGACCAGCCGCTTCCGCCCGAGTCCGAGGCCTTCCACACCCTCCGAGAGGCCTGGGAGTTCGACCCGGAGCTGGCGGCTGACGACCTGACTCGGCGCTTTGCACTCGCCTCGCTCGACGGTCTGGGACTCGCCGCCGCGGACGGGCCGGCGGTTGGCGCGGCCGGCGCCCTGCTCCGCTACCTGTCGGAGCTTCAGCCCGCCGGGCTTCCACACCTCAGGAGACCAATCGTCCGGCGGGCCGACCGGTTCCTCTGGCTGGATGAGATGACCCGACGCAACCTCGAGCTGGTCGAGCCGCTCCGGGCAGGGACCCGGGGCGTGACCCTGCTCGAGGTGCTGGATCGAACCCTCACCCCGATGGGCGCGCGCCTGCTTCGTCAATGGCTGCTGTCGCCCCTGCGAGACGTCGAGGCCATCGGCCAGCGCCTGGACGCGGTGGAGCTCACAGTCACCCGGCCGGCCGCGCGTGAGGCGGCTCGCCGGGCTCTGGAGGGAATGCGCGATGTCGAGCGCCTCGCGGGGCGGGCCGCGGCGGGCCGTGCCACTCCCCGCGACCTGGCGGCCCTCCGGGATTCGCTGGAGCGCCTTCCCGCCGTGGCGGCGGCGCTTCAGGACCTCGCACCGGAATCCAGCCAAGAGGGCGCGCTGGCAGCTGCCGCCCGCGACCTGGATCGACTTGAGGACGTGCACGCCCTGCTGGCCCAGGCGATCGAGGACCGGCCCCCCGCCAACCTGGCCGAGGGTGGCGTGATCCGGGCAGGCTTCGACCAGGAGCTGGACGAGGCCCGGAGCCTTCGCGACGGAGGTCGTCAGTATATCGCCGCGCTGCAGGAGCGGGAGCGCATCCGGTCCGGGATCGCCTCACTCAAGGTGGGCTATAACAAGGTCTTCGGCTACTACATCGAGGTGACCCATACCCACCGGGCCCGGATCCCGGCCGATTACGAGCGCCGGCAGACGCTGGCTTCCGCCGAGCGGTACGTCACGCCGGAATTGAAGGACTACGAGGCCCGCGTGCTCGGGGCGGAGGAGCGGATGGCCAGCCGGGAGGCCGAACTCTTCACCTCGGTCCGGAGCCGGGTCGGCGACGCCATCGGGCGGATCCAGGCTACTGCCGCAGTCCTCGCCCGGCTCGACGTCTGGTGCTCCCTGGGCGAGGTCGCGGTCACCAACCGGTATACCCGGCCAGAAGTCCACCCGGGCTTCGATCTGACGCTCACTGCCTGCCGCCACCCCGTGGTCGAGCGGATGATGCCGCGGGAATCCTTCATTCCCAATGACGTCCACTTCGACGCCGGCAGCCGGGTTGCCCTCGTGACCGGGCCCAACATGGCCGGGAAATCCACCATCCTGCGGCAGATCGGGGTCGCGGTCATCCTCGCGCAGATGGGTTCCTTCGTCCCGGCGGACCGGGCCTCGATCGGCCTGGTGGACCGGCTGTTCACCCGTGTGGGTGCCAGCGACAACCTGGCCCGCGGCCAGTCGACGTTCATGGTCGAGATGAGCGAGACCAGTGCCATCCTCCACAACGCCACGCCGCTCAGCCTGGTCCTGCTGGACGAGATCGGGCGGGGAACCTCCACCTATGACGGCGTGGCCATCGCCTGGGCGGTCACCGAACACCTCCATGACCGGGTCGGCTGCAAGACCATGTTCGCCACCCACTACCATGAGTTGATGCAACTCCCCGAGCGGCTGGCCCACGCGCGGAACCTCAACGTCGCGGTGCGGGAGGCCGGGGACACCGTTGTGTTCCTCCATCGGCTGGAGGCCGGGGGAACCGATCGTTCCTACGGCATTCATGTGGCGGAGTTGGCCGGATTGCCAGGCACCGTGGTGACCCGGGCCCGGCAGGTGCTCCGAACCCTGGAGGGCGAGCACCGAATGGTGCCGGGCGAGGCTACCGAGCCAGACCGGAGCCAGCTGGCGCTCTTCGATGCGCGGTCGCGGGAACCCGATCCGGTCCGCTCCGAACTCGAGCGCCTGGACCTCGACCGGCTGACGCCCCTCGAGGCCCTCAACCGACTCGCTGACCTCAAGCGCCGGGCCGAGGCCCAATGAGCTTCCGCCTCGCCGTGTGGCCCGTCCTCTACCTGGGGGCCACCCTTGGCTGCCGCGGTCTTCCCGAGGGAACCATGACCCTCGAAGGGGCCCACCCGCCGGCCAGCCCGCGACGTGACGAGGCCCCGGTGCCGCTCAACGCCGAATCGCCCGTGGAGTACCCGACGGCGCTGGCCCAGCAACGGATCGGCGGGACCGTGATCCTCCGACTGGTCCTGACCGAGACCGGGTCGGTGGTGCCGGAGTCGACGGCGATCCAGGAATCGAGCGGCTATCCGGCCCTGGACTCGGCCGCGCTGGCCGCGGTTCCCCTGCTCCGATATGCGCCGGCGCTCCATGAAGGGCGGCCCCTGGCGACCGCCTTCCTCCAACCGTTCATCTTCCGCCCCCCCGCGGGCGGCGGGACCCCGCCATGACCACACCCCCCCACGCAACACCCTACGACTCGGTGCTCGAGACCATCGGCTGGACCCCGCTCATCCGGCTCGGTCGCGTGGGCGCCGGCCTCGCGACCCCGGTCTACGGGAAGGCGGAATACGCGAACCCCGGAGCCTCCGTCAAGGATCGGATCGGCCTCGCCATCATCGAGGACGCCGAACGCCGTGGCGAGCTCAAGCCGGGAGGCACGATCGTCGAAGGCACCTCCGGCAATACCGGTGTGGGGCTCGCGATCGCCGCGGCCCTCAAGGGCTATCACTGCATTTTCACGATGCCGGACAAGATGTCGCAGGAAAAGGTCCGGTTGCTCAAGGCCTACGGGGCCGAGGTGGTCATCACGCCCACCGCCGTACCGCCGGACCATCCGGACAACTACGTCAACAAGGCCAAACAGATTGTGAAGGACACGCCGGGAGCGATCCTGGCGAACCAGTTCTACAACCCCGTCAACCCGGAGGCTCATTACCGCACCACCGGGCCCGAGATCTGGGCCCAGACGGCGGGGCGCGTCACCCACTTCGTGGCCGGTGCCGGCACGGGGGGAACGGTCAGCGGCGCCGGCCGCTTCCTCAAGGAGCGGCGGTCATCGATCCGGGTTGTCGCCGGGGACCCGGTCGGGTCGATCTACACCCAGTATGCGGGCACCAGAACCCTCGTCGACGGATTCCCCTACAAGGTGGAGGGCATCGGTGGCGACAAGATTCCGACCACGCTCTGGTGGGACGCGATCGACGAGTTCCGGCAGGTGCCGGACCGGGAGGCCTTCGCCATGGCGCGGCGGCTGGCCCGCGAAGAGGGTATCCTGGTCGGGGGCAGTGCCGGACTGAACGTGGCCCTGGCGCTCCAGGTGGCCCGAGAGGTGAATGACCCCGACGCTTGCGTGGTCACCATCCTCTGCGACACGGGCGAGCGCTATCTGTCCAAGCTGTTCAACGACGAGTGGATGCAGGAAAACCAGCTGCTCGAGGTTCCGCGCCTGCTGGTCGCGGACCTCCTGGCCCGGACAACCCGCAAGGCCCCGGCCCTCGTGAGCCTGCCTCCGTCGGCCGCTGTTCGCCAGGCCCTCAACCTGATGAGCACCTACGACGTCAGCCAGATCCCGATCATCGAAGACGGCCAGTGCGTGGGGGGACTGATCGAAAGCACTCTCATGACCCGCGCCCTCGCTCAGCCAGCCCTGCTCGACCGCCCCGTGCGCGAGGTGATGGACACCCCTTTCCCCGTGGTCGACGCCGCGTTCCCGGCCGACCGGCTGGTACCGATGCTTACCCGCGAGACCCCGGCCGCGCTGGTGCAGCAAGGGGGCCGGTTGATCGGCATCGTGAGCCGGTATGACCTGCTGCAGCAGCTGATCGGCACCCGATGAGGGTTACCGTCCTCACCGGAGGCTCCTCGACCGAGAGAGACGTTGCCATCGCTTCGGCGGCCCAGGTGGTGGCAGCCCTCCGGACGCGGGGCCATCAGGTGGCGGTCGTGGACACCGCCGGCGGGGTCGTCACCGAGGCAGAGGAATCCGGGTTTCTCGCCGCCTCGGTCGGTCGCCAGCCCCCCGCCATCGGTCATCTGGCCGAGCGCGAGCGGGAGGTCCTGCTGGCCGTGCTCGGTTCGCTCGGCCCCGTTCAGGAAGCCGACGTACTGTTCCTCGCGCTCCACGGCGGCCGGGGGGAGGACGGGACCCTCCAGGCGGTCCTCGACGTCCTGGGTGTCCCCTATACCGGCAGCGGCGCGCTGGCCAGCGCCCTGGCGATGGACAAGGACCTTTCCAAACACCTGTTCCGTGAGGCGGGGATTCCCACTGCCGACTGGCTGATGGCCCCGGCGGACGCCCAGATAGTCGGAGAGAGGCTCGGGTGGCCGGTCGTCGTCAAGCCCAGCAGGCAGGGATCGACGGTCGGCCTGACACTGGTCCGGGACCCTGACGCCCTTTCCGGGGCGATCACGTTGGCCGCGGAGTACGACGACGAGGTCATGATCGAACGGTTCGTACCGGGCCGGGAGCTGACTGTCGGGATTCTGGACGGTGAGCCCCTCGCGGTGGGCGAGATCGTCCCCCGGCACGAGATTTTCGACTACGAATGCAAGTATACCCCTGGCATGGCGGAGGAGATCTTCCCGGCCGACCTGCCAGGAGACACGGCTGCCCGATGCCGGGCTCTGGGCCTTGCGGCCCACCGGACCCTCAAGCTCGGGGGCTACAGTCGAGTGGACTTTCGCTTGACAGCCCGGGGAGAACCGGTCTGTTTAGAGGCGAATACCCTGCCCGGCCTGACGGCAACGAGCCTGTTGCCACAGTCGGCCAGGGCGGCTGGAATCGAGTTCCCGGTGCTCTGCGAGCGGATCTGCCTGGCCGCCGGGAGCCGCGCTCGAGGCAGGTGACGTATGGACGGAACCCGAACCTTCCGCGTGACGCCGTGGGTCAGTCGAATCCTGATCCTCAACGGGGCCGGGTTTCTGCTGCTCAGCACGGTCTTCACGGCGCCCCGGTTCATTGGGGGGCTCGCCTTCGACCCTGCCGCGTTCCTCCCTCGCCCCTGGACGGCGATCACCCACCTGTTCGTCCACGAGAGCCTGCTGCACTTCGCGGTCACGTCACTGGCACTGTTCCTGTTCGGTCCGCCGGTGGAGCGGAGGCTGGGCGGCCGGCGGTTTGCTGCCTTCTATCTCTACTGCGGGGTGGGCGCGGCCCTGTTCACGGCTGGACTCTCTCCCCTGCTCCGGGTCGAGCCGGTCGTCGGACCGTCCGGCGCCCTCTTTGGGGTGGTGTTGGCCTTCGTCAGCTTCTGGCCGGACCGGGGAATCGCACCGGTCGCCCTGGCCGCCCCGATCGGCCTTCGCGCCCTCTTCGGGGCCGCCCTCGTTGCCGACGCGCTGGCGGCGTTGGCCTCCACTGCGGCGGGAGTATCGACCGGCCTGGCCCATGTGACGCACCTCGGAGGTGCCGCGGCTGGTTACCTCTTCTTCCGGTTGCAGGCGATCACGGCGCGGCCGCCGGCACCCCGGCCAGCAGCGGTTGTTCGCCGGGCGGTGGTGACGCCGATGCGGGTTCAGGAGGCGGCGACGGGAGTCAAGCCCCTGACCCCGGGCCCGGACGCCGTGGAGTCCGGGAGCCCCAACGACGGCGAGGTGGACCGGGTGCTCGACAAGATCAGCCAGTTCGGGATCGACAGCCTCACCCTTCAGGAACGGAAGTTCCTCGCGGACGTCGCCGAACGGAAGCGGAGAGAGCAGGCCTGAGCCGTCGCCGGCAGCGCCAAGCCGTCGCGTCCATCTTGTCTTGAGCAGCGGGATTCCTTATTCTGTCCCGTGCTCATCAACCTGCTCCCCGAATTCATCGAGATCCTCTCGTCCTCGAACCGGGAAGCTGCCTACCAGCGGTACTACGAGTCGCACCGCGCCGTCCTCAGCGCCTACTGGAACAACTACGTCCTCGATCCCGACAGTCCGCACGCGGCTGACGTGATAGCCACCACGCTGCGGGCCGACCGGAGCGACCTCCGGGAGCTGCTCCAGGCCGTGGCGCTCAGTGACCTGGCGGCCGCCGCCACCGCGCGGGCGTCCGAGATGCTGGGCGTCGACCGGCCCACGGATGTGTACCTGATGGTGGGAGTCGGCGCAGCCAACGCGGGCGAACTCGTGGTCAACGGGCGGGGGGTGGCCTTCATCTGCGTCGAGCACTTCACGGGTCGGGTAAATCCGACGACGTTCGGGCTGGGGCTCTCGCCGGCACTGATCCCGCTCTGGATCGCACACGAACTGGCGCACACCGTTCGCTACACGTCGCCCGGCAGCGCCAGCGACCTCAGGAGACTGGTCGACGCAAACGGCGGGTACTACGACTACTGGGGCACCGGCAGCCGGGCCACCCTGCGTGAGCATCTGGTGAACGAGGGCCTCGCCGTGCATGCGGCCCGCCTCGTGGCCCCCGGCCACGACATGTCCGACTACTTCGGATACCCGCGGCGGCAGTTCCAGCGGATGCGGGAGATGGAGTCCTTTCTGCGCCGCGCGGCGTACCACGAACTCGACCGCGCCGGCATCGGGCTCCGCCTCCGGTTTCTCTCGGGCGGCATGCCCCCGGCGTCACGCCTGGCCCTCGGCCGGGTCCTGCCGGAGCGCTCCGGCTACTACCTGGGCTACCGGATGACGGAGGCGCTGGTGCAGGAGATCGGCATCGCCGCAGCGCTCCGGACGGCGGCCGGGGCCTTCGAGCTCGCCGACGACGCCGCCCGCGGCATTCAGTCAGCCTGACCGATGGCGGTGATCCTGACCCCAAAGCCGGGCGGGCCGATTCTGGTCCAGGGCGAGGTCGAGATCCGGCACCCCGATGGCACCCCGATCCCGATCCCGGCAGCCAAGACGCCGGGCGTCATCAAGCTCTGCGCCTGCGGTCGGAGCGCCAGCCGGCCCTTCTGTGACGGCAGCCACAAGCTGGCTCCCTCAACCGGCGGCTAGACCCTACTTCCCGACGCAGAAGCGACTGAAGACCCGGCCCAGCACTTCCTCGACATCGACCACCCCGATCATCTCCTCGAGAGCGGTAATTCCCCGGCGCACGTGATGGGCGACCAGGACCGGGTCAGCCTGTCTCTCCGCCAGTTCGTTCCGGGCATCCGCCAGCGCGGCTTGGGCCGACTCGAGGGCCAGGCGGTGGCGTTCCCTCGTCAACACCGGCTCCAGATCGCCATACCCGCGCAGCGCACCGAACAACCGATCCGACAGTGCCTGCCGGAGTTCGGCGAGGCCGGCCCCGGTCAGCACCGAGACCCGCAGGCCGGGCGACCGGCACCCCAGATCCGCCTTGGTGCGAACCAGCAGGGACGGGTGCGCGTCGAGGAGCTCCTCCTCTCCCGAGTCCAGGTCGCGGGTGCCCTCCACACAGAGCAGCACTAGGTCGGCCGCCGCGAGGTACCGTCGGCTGACCTCGATCCCCAGCCGCTCCAGGCGGTCCCCGGACTCCCGAAGGCCGGCGGTGTCGGCCAGCCGCACCGGCCAGCCGTCGACCTCGGCTTGCGCCTCGATGGTATCGCGGGTGGTCCCCGGGACCTCCGTCACCAGGGCCCGCTGCTGGCCCAGCAGCGCATTGAAGAGCGAGCTCTTGCCGGCATTGGGACGCCCGGCCAGGACCACGAGCGCCCCTGCGCGGAGCCGCTCACCGAGCGGCGCGGTTGCGAGCAGCGCCTGCACCGACCGGGCCACCCGGTCGAGCGCCCCCGGCACTTCGTCGGCCTCGAGCGGACCATCGTCCTCGTCCGGAAAGTCGATATCGTAGCTGAGGAGGGCGAGCGCATCGACCAGCTGAGCCCGCAGGGCCTGGATCCGGCCGGAAAGACCGCCGTCCAGCTGGCTCAGGGCCGCCCGCCCCTGAGCCGGCGCTGTCGCATCCACCAGGTCTCCCACCGCCTCGGCCTGAAGCAGGTCGAGTTTCCCGTTCTGCAAGGCGCGCCGGGTGAACTCACCCGGCTGGGCCAACCGGGCACCGAAGCCGAATAGCGCGGCCAGCAGCTGGGCCGGCACCAGCAACCCGCCATGACAGGAGAACTCCACCGCGTCCTCGCCGGTGTAGCTGGCTGGTGCGGGGTAGAGCGTCACGAGGGCGCGGTCGATAGGGGCGCCGTTGCGATCGTGCAGAACCGCGAGCGTGGCCCGGCGGGGGACCGGCAGGGACGCGCCGGGGGGAAGCCTCAGCACCCCGCGGGCAATCTCGAAGACCCCCCGCCCCGCCAGCCGAACCAGGGCCAGCGCTGACCGGCCGGGAGGGGTCGCCAGCGCGCAGATCGGGTCGGTCAGCATCGCCGCAACGCTAGCCTCCGACCCGCCGATTCATTTCCGCCGCGGCTTCCCGCCTGCTTCCGCCGTCGGAGGCTTGGAAGCCGACGTTTTCGGGGGGGCCGGCGGCGGCCCGCTCTTCATCCGTTCCCGCGCCACCAGCCACTGCTGTGGGATGCTGGCGATGTTGACCGTCGCGTAATAGAGATTGAGCCCGGAGGCGAGGCCGAAGAACAGCACGATCATCATCACCGGCATCACGTACAGCATCATCTTCATCTGCGGGTTGGGCGGTAAGCCGATCTGGCCCACCTTCGTCACCGCGAACATCGACACGCCCATCAGGACCGGAATGATGTACAGCGGGTCGGGCCGCGACAGGTCGGGAATCCACAGAAAGGACGCGCCCCGCAGCTCGATCGAGTTCTGGAACACGAAGAACAGGGCGATCAGAATCGGCCAGGGCAGGAGCAGTGGCCAACAGCCGCTGAACGGGTTGACCCGGTGCTCCTTGTAGACCTTGAACATCTCCTGCTGCAGCCGCTGAGGCTCGTTCTTGTACCGCTCCTGGATCTCCTTGAGGACCGGCTGAATGGCCTGCATCTGCATCCCGGCCCGCATGGCCCTCTGGTTCAGGGGCCAGAGCACCACCCGGATCAGGACCCCGAACAGCATCAGCCCGAGCCCGTACGCCAAGCCCAACTGCTCGTGGAACCAGACCAGAAGCCACCGCGCCGCGATCGCGACCGGTCGGATGATCGGACGGAGCCAGGCCCATCCATAGGGGTTGATGTCGTCGAACTCGTGGCCTACGGCGCGAAGGCGCGGGTATTCCATCGGCCCCACGTAGAGCGAGAACCCGAACGTGCCCGCCGCCGACACGGCGAGGCTGGTCCAGATGTCAGCCGTTTCCGGCGTCTTGTGCCGGCGATCGGTCGCCACCAGGGAGACGCCGCCGATGCCCCCGTGTCCGGCCCGGGCGGTGTCGAGGGCCAGCACGGCCGTCGTGAAGTACTTCGATTTCACCGCCACCCACTCGAACGGGCCGTTCAGGGATCGGGGCTCACCCACGGGCAGCTTGGCGAAATGAGTCAGCTCCGACCGGGTGTGCTTGGTCACCAGCCCGATCTCACGGGCGTGCTCGACACTGTCGGACTCGGTATTCCTGAGACCGGGCCCCAGACCGACGAGCAAGGTGCCCCCAGTGGGACCCAGCCCGCGGATGGTGCCGGCAACCTCCACCCGGTAGTCGTCGGGGCGGAAGTGATAGGTCAGGTCCACCGAGATCCCGTCCCGGCTACCGGTGAAGGTGAGCGTATTGGACTCCTGGGACACCGGCAATGACCGAATCGAAGGCTCGAGGCGCCACTCCGACAGCCGGAGGGTATCGCCCCCGGTCAGCACGGTCATTGCCAGCAAGTCGCTCGCGGGATGGAGGATCTGCGCGGCCTGGCCGGGCTCGTCCGGGCGCATCGAGCGGTACTGCAGCAGCGTCGCTGAGAGAAAGCGCCCTCCCAGAGTGGAGAACGTGTGGCGGTAAAGAGGCGACGTCACCATCACCGTGTCGGCCGGTTCCGCGCCGGCCGATGGCCCCTGCTGACCAGCCGGCGCCGGGGCCCGAACCTCCCCCGGAGTCGTGAGAACCGGCGCCGGCGCCGCAGGTTGCGCCGCTGGTTCGGCGCTCGGGCGCGCCGGGGGCCGCTTCAGGAACAGCGAGGGAACGATCAGCACGACCATCATCAGCACGATGGCCAGGACGAATCGACGATCCATAGGAAGGTGGCTACCCGAGGGCTGAGCGACTCAGGGGACGGGGTCGTACCCGCCGGGATGAAACGGGTGGCACTTGGCCAGGCGTCGCAGGCCCAACCAGGTGCCTTTCAACAACCCATACCGCTCGATTGCCTCGAGGCTGTACTGCGAACAACTGGGGGCGAACCGGCAGCGGGGGGGGAAGGCCGGGGAAAGGTAACGCTGGTAGCCGCGGATCAGACCCGCACCCAGCCGGCGAGGCAGCCGCCAATCGGAAAGCATCTACCCTCACCCTGACCCCCGCTGCCGGTCGGCCCAGCCGCCGAGGTCCCGGGCCAATTCCTGAAACGAGGCCTGATACGCCTCGGGGCGCGCCCGGATGATGACGTCCATTGGTGCCAGCCCGGGTGCCACCAGCCGCCGCCAAATCTCCCGCAACCGACGCCGCAGGCGGTTGCGGGCCGCCGCGGTCGACCGGAGCTTGGGCACCACCAAGCCCAGCCGCGGTTGGCCCGCGTCCTTCGTTGCCCACACCACGTCGAGAAACCGCAGCCGCCGGCGGGTCCCGGTCGCGAACGCCTGCCGGTACTCGCCCTGGCCTCGCAGCCGAGCTGAACGCGGCAGTCCTTCGCGAGCCGTCAGCGCCCAGCGTGCTTGGAGGGTATTTGCACCGTCAGGCGCTTCCGGCCCTTCTTCCGTCGCCGCGAGAGCGTGGCCCGGCCCCACCGGGTGGCCATCCGCGCCCGGAAACCATGTCGGTTCACTCTCTTCCGATTGCGCGGGCGGTAGGTCGGCTGCATGGCGAAACGTCCCCCAACTGGGCAATTAGCCCCCAAAGCTATCCACGACATGGGGTTGCGGTCAAGGTTGACTTTTCCACACGCGGGCCGTAGAATCGCTGCCCCTTCGCCCCACCTTTCGCGTTGCCGTTCGAGGTCGAATGCAGCTCTCCCCGAAAGACACGTGGAAGCGCATCCTCGAGGAAGCGCGCCGGGAGCTGCCCGAGCAGGCTGTCAGTACCTGGCTGGCACCGGCCGAGCCCCTGGCGGTGGAGGAAGGCCACCTCGTGCTGGGGCTCCCCGACGAGTTCGCGGTGAAGTGGAACGAGGCCAAGCACGCGGCCCTGCTCACCCGGCTGGCCCAGCAGACGCTTGGCCACCCGGTGGACGTGGTGTTCCGGGTCTCCGACGATCGGCTTCAGAGACCCCAGATCGATTTCTTCGTGGCCGCGCCGGCGGAGGAGCCGCCCCCGGCCCCGGCCCGTCCGACCCACTCGCCCCTGCCGCTGAACGAGCGCTACACCTTCGACTCGTTCGTGATCGGCAAGTCCAACGAGCTGGCCGCAGCCGCCGCGTACGCGGTCGCCGAGGCTCCCGGAAAGACCTACAATCCCCTGTTCATCTACGGGGGAACCGGTCTCGGCAAGACCCACCTGATGCAGGCGATCGCTCACGCCGTGCTCCGCAGGCAGCCGAGCACCCGGGTCGTCTACGTCGGGGCCGAGCATTTCATCAACGAGGTCATCGAGGGGATCCACGGCCGGACCATGCCCGAGCTCCGGCGGCGGTACCGGTCCGAGGTGGACCTCTTCCTCGTCGACGACATCCACTTCCTGGAGGGCAAGGAGGCGACCCAGGAGGAGTTCTTCCACACCTTCAATACCCTGTACGAGGCGCAAAAGCAGATCGTCCTGACCTCCGATCGGCCCCCCAAGGAGCTTCCAGGCCTGGAGGCGAGGTTGGTCAGCCGCTTTGAATGGGGCATGGTGGCGGACATCGGCCAGCCCGATCTGGAGCACCGAATCGCAATCCTCCGGAAGAAGCAGGAACAGGACCACCTCGAGACGACCATCCCCGATGAGGTCCTGTCCTTCATGGCCGAGCACGTCTATTCCAACGTCCGCGAGCTCGAAGGATCGATCATCAAGCTCCTGTTGTATGCCTCGCTGCGGCACCGCGAGATCACTATCGAACTCGCCCGGGAGGCGCTAGCCGACCGGATCAGGCCGAGCCTCCAGGCCGCCGTGCAGAAGCCACGGGCCCTCCCCTCCATCGACAAGGTTCAGGATGTGGTGGCCCGCCGCTGGGGAGTCACCCCCGAGGGACTCCGCTCCAAGGCCCGAATCAAGAGCCTCACCGTCCCCCGGCAGATCGCGATGTACCTGGCCCGGGAGGTGCTCAACATGCAGCTGGTCGAGATCGGACAGGCTTTCGGGGGGCGAGATCACTCGACCGTGATTCATAGTGTGGACAAGGTCCAGCGTCAGCTCGCCCGGGACCGCTCCTTCCGCGAACGAGTTGAATCCGCGCGGGCGGAGTTGACCACGCCGTGACGAAAACCCCCGTTGTGGGCTTTGTGGAGCGAGCGGGCAACCCGGGGACCTGTCCACGATCTCCCCGCCGCCCACACGCCGAGAACGACGGGCCTGCATGATAACGTATCTCCGGACAGCGGCTTGCCGCACCAGTCCACATGCGGGTAACTCTACGACTACTACTAGTTCTTATTATTCTGTTGCAGGTAGTAGAATAATGGGCGATCCCCGGAGCTGAATGTTATGAAGTTCACCATTACTCGAGAGAAGCTGCACGAGGGTCTGGGGGCCGTCACGGCGTGTGTGCCCAGCAAGACCACCCTGCCGATCCTGTCCAACATTCTGGTCGAAGCGACCAAGGATGGCCTCCGGCTCTCGGGAACGGATCTCGATATTGCGGTCACGACGGTGATCCCCGCCCAGGTGGATCAGCAGGGCGCTACCACTCTTCCGGCGCGAAAGCTCGCCGAGATCGTTCGGGAGCTCCCAAGTGCCGGCATCCGGGTGGCGAGCTCGGGGGAGCAGCGGGTGCAGATCGAGTGCGGACGGGCGCGCTTCAAGCTGCTTGGTCTGTCGCGGGATGAGTTCCCGTCCTTCCCGGCTGTCAAGTTTGAGGGAGGGTGGAACATTCTCGCCGGGGACCTCCAGAAGCTGATCGCTCACGTGGCCTTTGCTGCGAGTACCGAGGAGAGCCGGCCGATCCTCAACGGAGTGCTCTGGGAGCTGAGGCCTGATCGAATGAGGATGGTGGCCACGAACGGCCACCGCCTGGCCCGGATGGATGTGCCGATCAAGGGGAGCGGGGGCCAGGCCGACCTGATTGTCCCGCCGAAAGCGCTTGACCAGATTCGGCGCCTGTTCGGAGCGGATGAGGCAATCGAGATCGCCCGGAGCGATAACCACCTGGGATTCCGCTCGGCCGGGACGCAGGTTTATACCCGGCTGATCGATGGGCCGTACCCCAACTACGAGCAGGTGATCCCGAGGGAGAACGACAAGATCATTACGGTAGACCGGGGTGCGTTTGCCGGCGCGATTCGGCGGATGAGTATTGTGGCCAGTGATCAGACCCACCGGATCCGGCTCGGCTTCTCCAGCGGGTCGTGCAAGCTATCGGTGACCACACCGGATCTCGGGGAGGCGCAGGAGGAGATTACTGTCGCCTATGACGGGGATCCCTTGGAGATCGGGTTCAATGCCTCCTACCTGCTCGAGATCCTGAAGTCGATGCCCACGGACGAGGTCCGGATGACCTTCAAGGCGCCGGAACGGGCGGCGACCTGTGAGCCGGTGGGTTGGGACGATCCAGCCAGTTATCTCACGCTGGTGATGCCGCTCCGCCTGCTCGACTAGGGGATCGGGATCGAATCGGGAACCGGAATGAGGCCCGGCGGCAGGGGCTCCACCTCGTTGGGCGGCACGGGAACGGCTTCACCACGCATTCGGCGCAGGATCAGCTGCTGGCGCCACCGCATCCGGCCCGGCCGATAGGCGGGGTTGGAGGACAGCGGGAACGGAAGCGTCGCCGCCAGCGCGGCAGCTTGGCCGCGAGTGAGTGCGCCGGCCGATCGTCCGAAGTAGTACCGGCTGGCCGCCTCGGCGCCCCAGATTTCCGGACCGAACTCCACCACGTTGAGATACAGCTCCAGCAGCCGGTCCTTGCTCATCGCCCACTCCAGGCGGTAGGCCGTCACCGCCTCCTTGAGCTTCCGAAGGGGGTTCCTGGAGGGCGAGAGGTAGAGATTCTTGGCGAGTTGTTGGGAAATGGTGCTCGCCCCGCGTACCCGGTCCTTCCGGTTCCAGGCGCGGCGCAGTGCCGACCAGAGCTCGGCCCTGTCCGTCGGATTCCCCCAGCTGAAGTCCTCGTTCCGATACCCCAGCGCCTCGCGCAGGGCCTGGAAGTCCAGTCCCCCATGCTGGTAGAAGCGGTGGTCCTCGCCGATGAGGACGGCGGTTCTGAGATCGGGGTGGATCAGCTTGAGCGAGACGGGGGTGTACCGGCGGGGGAGGCGACCGTCGCGCGCCTCCGTGCGCCGCTGCGGATGCCGGGCCAGGTCCGCCGCGGCCCGGCCCCTCAGCGCCATGAAGGCCGTCTGGCGAGGGAAGAACCACCGGTAGTACAGCGGGGGGGGCCAGACCGCCACCAGCCAGAGGCCGGCCAGGGCGCCGAGGCCAAGAGCTGACCAGAGGAGCCAGCGACCGATCGAACGGCGCCTGGAGACCGGGGGGTGCGTCCCGCCGGGTGCGACAGGAGCCGGCCGCACCAGCCTAATCGATCACCGTCACCGTGCTCGTGCGGGTCGTCTTGATCGGGATCGGTGCGGGCAGCATCGGCGAACTCACCGTCGCGTTGCCGGTCGCGGAGGCCGATCCGCCGAGGAAGCGCCCGTCCCGGGACACGAACGAGACCCCGCGACCACTCTCCTTCGCCTCCAGCTCAAGCTCCCCCGCCATCGGGTTCTGAATCTTGCCCGTGGTGGAGGCGGTGAAGGTGCTTTCCAGCCGCCTGGCGTTCACGCCACCGACGTTCTCCTCACCCCGGGCGGTGTAGACCGTGACGGTGCTGGTCCGGCTGGTCTGGGACGAGGACTTGGATTCGACCACGGCGGTGTCGGCCCAGGTATCGCCGGCGGAGAACCGGCCAACGAGACGCGGGTGGAACGTGTGCAACGCGCTCCGCAGCTGGCTCAGGGCGTCGCTGGTATCGTTTGACGAAGCCACCACCCGCGCCCGGCCCTGGGCGTCGAGGTAGCCATGAATCCACGCGCCCTTGAGCGCCTGGAGGGCAGCGGCCGGGGGCGCCATCGGCCCGGCCGACCAGAGCGAGTCGACCACCACGTGCATGACCTTCCCGCCGACCGTGTCGGTGAGGGTCACCCGGATCAGCGCAGCCTGTTCCTGGACGATGGTCTGTTCGCCCTGGCCAAAGGCGGATAGGTCCTGCACCTGGTCGACCCGGGTCTCGACCCGGTACTTCGTGGTCACCGGTGCCGGGGCGGGCCCGGGGTCGCTGAAGGACCAGAGCACGACCGGAGCGACCAGCGCGATCCGCAGCATTCTGCTAACCCTCCCATGGGGGCACCAACAAGGCCAACCCCCTCGGGTGCCGCCGGAGCGAGGGGGTTGGTGAGGTCGGGCCGTAAGCCGAGTTCTGTTCGGCCGCCTGAACGGCCGGGTGGTCATCCCTCTGGGACGGCTGTCGCCAGCCGCCTCGTGCGGCCTACCCGCGGCTGGTCCCCGAGGGGATTATCGGTGTGGGTCACACCTCGCCGCCTATTTGGCCTTGCTCCGACTGGGGGTTGCCATGCCGCCGCTGTTACCAGCGGCGCGGTGGGCTCTTACCCCACCTTTTCACCCTTGCCGCCCGAGGCCGGAGCCCCGGGAGGCGGTGTCTTTTCTGTGGCCCTTTCCGTCGCCTTGCGGCGCCCAGGCGTTACCTGGCAGTCCACCCGCTGGAGCTCGGACTTTCCTCGAGTGGACATCGCCACCCGCGACCACCGCGCCCGACCCCGCTCCCAAAGCTAATTCCGGCCGGGTACACCGCCAAACCGCTAGCCCGGAGCCCCGTGCAGCCGGGCCAGCCCGGCCCTCGCTCGCTGGACGAGCCCCGCCAGCTCGGCGTCAGCATCGCCCCACTGCTCCACCACGGCCCGGTACTCAGCCGCTGCCAGTGTCGGCTCTCCCAGGTGCTCCAGTGCCGCGCCCCGTAGGAGTCTCACCCGCGGCAGGACCGCCCACCTCGGGTCGAAGCCGCTGGTGCCGAGCCGTTCGGGCTCGAAGCTGCGGAGTAGCTCCAGCACCTTCCCGTACTCTCCGAGCTGCAGGTAGCCCTCGGCGGCGATCGGCCTGAGGTCGCCCCAGCCGTGGCCGCCGGCGAACGGATCCTTGTCGACCCCCGCTCCTCTCTGGCCATCTGCCTCGGAGCGTGCCAGGAGGCGTCGAGCGGTGGCCGAATCCCCCCGGCGGAGGGCCACCAGGCCCTCCACCGGGGGCGGCAACGGGCGGTTCGTGATGACCCGGAGTTCGTGGAGGAGGGTGGTGTCGGCGTCGGCGGCGATCAGGACCCCGAGCGCAGCACTGGCGACGGCAGTGGCGCGGGAGACGCGCTCCTCGGCCCGGGCTGACCGGGCGAGTGCCGCGCCCCGGTACCAGACCGCGCGCATCCGGCTGGGTGATGCCCCAATACCGTTGAACAACTGGGCCAGCCGACTCAGCTCCGAGGCCTCCGCCTCGGCGGCCAGGTGAGCGGCGTCGACGGCTTGATCGAGCGCGAGGTCGATCTGGCGACCGAGGCGGATCACGTCGGCGGCGCCGTCGACGTCGCCGAAGTAGGCGAGGGGGCTGACTCCCGCCATGACTTCGGATCGGGTCTGACGGGCGAAGTCGAGGCCGGTGAACGCCCCTGGCCGAGCCCGTCCGATGGCCTGCCGCACGACCCGCGCTGCGCCCTGGAGATCGCCACCCACCAGTTGGGCACGAGCATCGAGGAAGCCGAATGCCGCCTGGACGGAATCGGGGTACATGGAGCGGAGCTCGGCGACCACCTCCCGGGCCTCCGCGATGCGGCGCCCGGCGAGCAGGGCCTGATAGAGGTGATAGTACGCCCGTGGGGTGCCCGGCTGGGCCCGGATCCAGGTCCGGGCCAGGGCGATGGCCTCTGTGGTCGCATGCCGCCGGAGGGAGCCGGTGGCGGGGCTGTCGAGGGCGAGTGTGGCAGCGAGCGAGTCGGCCCCGATCAGGCCGAACCAGGCGGTGGGGGCGGCCGCGTCGGTCAACACCTGGCCCAGGTGTTCGTACGCCAGCGCAAAGCCCGAGTCGAGGGCGACGACCCGCCGGAAGGCCCGGAGCGAACGCTGAAGGTGTCCTACATCGCGCTTCGGGTAGGCCGCGTGGAACAATGCGTCCGCGAGTCCATACCAGGCGTCGACGTCATTGGAATCGCGGCCCACCAGGGCGGTATAGGTGGCGAGGCTGCCATCGAGGTCGCCGTCGACGAAGCTGCGGTAGGCCTCGATCAGCCGCCGCTCGCGGTCCGGAAGGCGCTCGGAACCGCGGGAGGCCCGGCGAATGGCCTGGAGCCCCACGGTATCAGCCGGGCTCAACCAGCCTCGCGTCACGGCGAGTCGATAGTGGGCCAGAGCGAAACTCGAATCGAGACGGACAGCCTCCTCGAACCGGTCGCTGGCTTCGGCGAGCCGCCAGTGGCCGAGGGCCTCGAGGCCCCTGAGGTACGCCCGATAGGCGGCCAGGGATTCCGTGGTGACGGTCGCGAGGGGCGCCCGTCCGTCCGCCGGCGCCCCTGACAAGTCCAGCAGGCGGGCAGCGAGCTGGTCGAACAGCCGCCTGACGTCGTCGCGAGCCGGGCCCTGGACCGTGATGATGTCGAGTCGGCGGCCCGAAGCCACATCGTAGGTCCGGCCCACGACGACCAGCGAATCCCCGATCTGGCTGAAGTCCCCGAGGACGACGGTCGAGGCCCCGCTGGCCCTGGCCAGGCGCCGGGCCCGGTCCAGCCCGATGGGGCCCCTGCCCTCCGGCTGCCGGGTCCGCATGAGGTCATGCACTCGGCGCTGGTCAACTACCGAGAGATCGCGCCACTGGGAAAGCGCCAGCGTGAGCAGGCTGACACTTCCGTCGCGGAGCCAGTCGAGGCTCTCGTCCTGACGGAGGTTGTCGAACGGGAGGATGAGGAACGCCTGTCTCGGGTTGGCGCCGACGGGTGGCACGGCGCGCGGGCGCACGATGGCAAGGGCCGTGAGAACGGCCGCCGCCGCGGCCGCCACGATCCAACCGAGCCGCCGGAAGCGCGACC
>CAZFSA010000052.1:0-29078 GCA_964521535.1 uncultured Gemmatimonas sp. | reverse complement strand
GAAAAAAAGATTTTTTTTCGATTTTTTTTTTTTTTTCATTTTTTTGTCGCTTGTGCTGACGGAGGCGCGCGCAGGCACGCGCGGTCACTCGCGTCGATCCGTCCAGACACCCCCGTCGGCCGCATGGCCGGTCGCGCCGCGCCGACGGCGGCCGCGGTCATCGGGTGGCACCCGCCACCCACCCTGCGTCGCCTGCGGGCGCCGATCGGCGATCGAGTTGGTCATCTCCATGCTCACGTCACCTTCCCCGATGATGTGACCCGGCTCACAGCCAGTCGGCGCGGCCCAGGTCCCTCGAAGGGCGCGCAGAGTAAGGGCCGGCGCCGAGGCTGTCAAGAGCCGTGGACTTTCTGGTGAGGCTGGAACGCGGAACTGTGACCCGACGGTCGTGGCACCGTCTGTCGGGTAACGGGCGGCGGTCGCCCATCAGGGAGCAGGTGATCGTTCGTCGTGGGTCACCAGGCTCCGTCACTCGAGGACCCGATGCGAGACTCAACCCGCTCCCCGGCCGCCGGCGCTTCCTGGCAGGAACCGCGGCCGTTGCTCTGACCCCGCACGCCCCCCGGCTCGGCGCCATCCCGATCCGGCTTGGCGGCCCCAACCCCGACGCCTGGCTTGACCAGACTGCGGGCAGGCACCGGCAGAGCTTCGACGCTCCGGAGCCAAAGGGAGGGGCCGTCCTTTTCCGGATGCTCGACTACCTCGACACCTCTGCGCGCGCCTACGGCGTTCGCGACGGCGAGGCGGTTCCGGTGGGCGCACTCTACGCCGGCACCACGGCCTTCGCCCTCTCCGACGCCCTCTGGCAGGCCTTCGCCCTGGGCCAGCTGCTGGAGATCGAGGATCCGGCCGCCGGAAGCCCGGCTGGCAGCAACCCCTGGCGCGTAGCCCCGGTGATCCGGGGCGTGCCCCGATCCGGCGCGGGGATCGAGGAGCTCCAGGCCAGGGGCGCCGTGTTCCTGGTCTGCGACGGAGCGCTCCGTGCCCTCGCGTCGAGGCGCCGGCGGCCCGCATTGCGGCGGGCCGCCGCCGGGCGATATTTGCGTACGATTTTGGATACGATCCCGATCCCAGCCCCCAGCCCGGCTTCTGCCAGTCCGCCGAGGAGACCTCGATGCGCGGCCGCTCCCCCACCCGGTACCCGCCCGTTTTCGGGCTCCTGCTGGCTGTTCTCCTCCCGGCTTCTTCGGCCATCGCTCAGGGCGGCGGGGCGGGGCAGCCTGCCGGTCCGCGGCGGGGGCCCACCGACCCGGTTGAGCTGGAGGCCTTCCTCGATGGTGTAATGGCGGCCAGCCTGGCCGACAAGCACGTCGCCGGCGCCACCGTGTCGGTGGTGCGGGACGGCAGGCTCCTCCTCGCCAAGGGCTACGGCTACGCCGACGTGGCCGGCCGGAAGCCGGTGGACCCGGAGCGGACCCTGTTCCGGATCGGCTCGATCAGCAAGCTCTTCACCTGGACCGCGGTGATGCAGCTGGTCGAGGAGGGGAAGCTCGATCTCGACACCGACATCAACACCTACCTCGACTTCAGGATTCCGGCGACCTATCCGGAACCGATCACCCTTCGGCACCTCCTCACCCACACGCCGGGACTGGAGGAAGACGGGCGCGATCTCTTCACTGAAGACCCGGCCCGGCTCCGGCCGATGGGTGAGTGGCTCCCGGCGCACATGCCGGCGCGGGTCCGGCCGCCGGGACAGTTCTCGTCGTACTCCAACTGGGGCACGGCCACGGCCGGATACATCGTGCAGCGGGTCTCGGGGATGGACTTCGACGATTACCTGGAACAGCGGATCCTGGGCCCGGCCGGGATGAAGCAGGCCACCGCCCGCCAGCCGCTGCCGGAGGCCCTGGCGGCGGACATGTCCGGCAGCTTCGCGTGGGAGCAGGGCGCCTGGGTGGCGAAGCCGTGGGAGATCATCACTGGCGCGGCGCCCGCCGGCTCAATGAGCGCCAGCGCCACGGCCATGGCCCGCTGGATGCTCGTGCATCTCAACGGGGGCGAGATCGACGGCCAGCGGATTCTGTCCGCCGCGGGTACCGCGGCCATGCACGCGCGTGCCTTCACCCACGACCCGCGGATCAACGGCTTCGGGCTGGGCTTCTACGAGAAGTCGAGTCACGGCCTCCGGATCATCGGCCACGGCGGCGACACCCAGTGGTTCCACAGCGACCTGGCCCTGATCCCGAGCGAGGGCATCGGCCTGTTCGTCTCCTACAACACCAACACCGGCGGCGCCCTGAGCTTCGGCCCGTTCCTCACCGCGTTTCTGGACCACTACTATCCCACGCCGCCGCCGAACGGCATCCGACGGGCCGGGGTGGAACGGTTCGCCGGCACCTACCTGTTCAACCGGATGTCGTACACCACCTTCCAGAAGGCCCTGGGCCTGGCAAGCCCGATCGCCATCGGGGTGGGGCCCGATTCGACGCTGGTGGCGTCGACCCCCTTCGGGGCCGTCCGCTTCGTGGAGGTGGACTCGCTGCTGTTCGAGGACGTCAACGGGGGATGGCAGCTGGCCTTCCGGACCGATGGCCGCGGGGCGGTCACCCATGGGTTCCTGGGTCCGGCTCCGATGATGGCCCTGGAGCGGTGGTCCGGCCTCCGGTCGCCCTACCTCCACCGGGCGGTCCTGGGTGGATCGCTGGTGGTGTTCGCCGGGTTCCTGGTGGCCGCCGTCTCCCGGTGGTTCCGCCGGCGACGGGGCGAGGGCCCGATTCCGGCGGCGCCCCTCGCCACCGGCCGGCGGGTCATGGCCCTGGCGGCGCTGGCGAACCTGCTGTTCGTGGTCCTGTTCGTGGCCCTCGCCGTCGGCAACAGCCAGGCGCTGATGTCGGATTCGCCGCGGGGATTGCAGGTCGCACTCCTGATGCCGGTGCTGGGCCTGGCGCTGACCCTGGCGGCGGCCTGGTTCACCTGGCAGGCCTGGCGCCAGTCGGCCGGCTCGGCCTGGGACCGGCTCCGGCTCACCAGCACGGTGATCGTCGGGTTCCTCTACGCCTGGTCGCTCAACACCTGGAACCTGTTGGGGTGGAGGATGTAGCCGGGCGGTCCGGGGCGCTTATCTTGCGACGTCGTCACCCGGTCATCGTTCACCAAGGGAGAGCGTGCATGACGTCGACGAAGTGGAGCAAACTCGGTCGGGTCGCGTTCCTGCTGACGGTCCTGGCGCTGCCAGGCATAGCCCGGGCGCAGGACTCCAAGGTGGAGCTCACGCTCTTCGGTGGCGGCCTCGTGCCCACCGAGGACAAGGGGCTCCAGGACGCGGTCCGCGACGTGACCCGCCGCGGCTCGCTGACCGGAGGCGGCCGCCTGACCTTCCGGGCCTCGAGCTCGCTCGGGATCGAGCTCGTGGGCGCGTTCTCCCCCGCGGACGTCCGGCAGCAGGCCACCGCCGGCACCTTCAAGCGGAGCACCGACCTCTTCCTCGGCGCGGGGAAGCTGGCCCTCAACCTGACGCCGGGCAGTCGGGGTCTCGGGATCATGATCTCGGGCGGCGCGGCGGCCCTTCGCTACGGCAAGACGGTCGCCGACCCGGATGAAGCGGAGACCCACGTCGGAGGGGTCGTGGGTCTTACGCTCCGGCTGCCGGTTGGCACCCGGGTCGCCATCCGGGGCGATGCCGAGGACTTCATCTACCGGGCAGACTTCGGGTTGGGCAAGAAGACCACCCAGGATCTCCTGCTCAGCGCCGGGCTGTCGATCGGCTTCTGACCTTCGCAAGTCTTGGCTTGAAGCGGGGGCGGTCCCGACGGGACCGCCCCCGCTGCGTTGCAGCCGCTGGTTGATATATACCCCCCTGGGGTATATACTGAACGCCATGACCACCGTGACCCTGCCGGTCCAGGGCATGACGTGCGCGGCCTGCCAGGCCCGGGTGCAACGGGCCCTGGAAGCCGCTCCGGGCGTGACCACCGCGTCCGTGAACCTGATGCTGCAGAACGCGACCGTCACCTTCGACGATGCGCTCGTGACGCCGGAGCGGCTGGTGGGCGTGGTGCGGGAGTCGGGCTACGAGGCGAGCCTGCCCCTGCCGGAGCGGTCGGCGATCGAGGAACACACCGAACTGGAGCGGAGTCAGCGCGAGGAGTACCGGGTGGCGCTCCGGGGGGCGATCGGCACCATGGTCGCCGGCGCCCTGGCGATGGCGGCCATGCCGGTATCGCACCTGACCACGATTCGCTGGGCCTTGCTCGCAACGTCGCTGGCGGTGATGCTGGGGCCCGGCCGGCATTTCTACACCCGGGCCTGGGCAGCGCTCCGCCACGGCACCAGCAACATGAACACGCTGGTCTCGCTGGGTACCGGGGCCGCGTTCCTGCTGAGCGCAGCGGTGACGGTGGCGCCCGGCTGGTTTCTCGCTCGCGGGATCGCGGCCGACGTCTACTACGAGGCGGTGATCCTGATTCTGGGCCTGCTGCTCCTGGGCCACGCGCTGGAGGCCCGGGCCAAGCGCCAGACCGGCGACGCGATCCGAAGGCTGATCGACCTCGCGCCCCGGCAGGCGCGGGTTCGGCGCGGCGACCTGGACCTCACGCTGCCCATCGAGCAGGTGGCGGTGGGCGACCTGGTACTGGTCCGCCCTGGCGAAACCGTGGCCGTCGACGGCCAGATCGTCTCCGGCCGGAGTGCGGTCGACGAGTCGATGGTGACCGGCGAGCCCCTGCCGGTGGAACGGGGCCCGGGCGACCGGGTGATTGGTGGCACGGTCAACCGCACCGGCGCCTTCGAGTTCCGGGCCACCGCGGTGGGGTCGGCCACGGTGCTGGCCCGGATCGTCAAGCTGATGCGGGAGGCCCAGGCCACGCGGGCCCCGATCCAGCGCCTGGCCGACCGGATCAGCGCCGTTTTCGTGCCGACGGTGGTGCTCATTGCGGTGGTCACCTTCGGCGTCTGGTATCTCACGGTCGAGGCCAACGCCTTCGCCCGGGCCCTCACCGCCGCGATCGCGGTGCTGATCATTGCCTGCCCCTGCGCGATGGGGCTGGCGGTCCCGACGGCCGTGATGGTCGCGACGGGCCGCGGTGCGGAGCTCGGCGTCCTGATCAAGGGGGGGGAAGCCCTGGAGCGGGTGCGCTCCCTCACGACGGTGCTCCTCGACAAGACCGGGACGGTGACCGAGGGGCGCCCGGTGGTCACGGAGCTGGTTCCGGCGGAGGGATTCGACGAGGCGCGGCTCCTCAGGCTGGCGGCCTCCCTGGAGCGGGCCTCGGAGCATCCTCTGGCCGAGGCGATCGTGCGGGCCGCGGCCGACCGGGGAATCGAACTCGGGTCGGTGGGCTCCTTCGAGGCGCTGCCCGGCCTGGGTGCGACCGGCGTCGTCGAGGGGGTCGTGGTCGTGGTGGGCAACGGTCGCCTGATGGAGGAGTACGGAATCGCAGTGGAGTCCGTGACCGAACAGGCTGCCGCGGTGGCCGATGGCGGTGGCACGGTGGTCTACGCCGGGGCGGACGGGAGACTGGCAGGCCTGCTGGCGGTGACCGATCCACCCCGATCGAGCTCCCGGGCGGCGATCCAGCGACTCCGGGCGCTCGGCCTGGATGTCGTCATGGTCACGGGAGACCAGGAGCGGACCGCTCGCGCCGTAGCCGCCCAGGTGGGGATCGAGCGGGTGATCGCGGGGCTCCGTCCCGAGGGCAAGCTGGCCGAGATCGAACGGCGTCAGCGAGCCGGCGAGGTGGTGGCCATGGTGGGCGACGGCATCAACGACGCGCCGGCGCTCGCCCGGGCGGACCTCGGGCTGGCGATGGGATCCGGCACCGACATCGCCATGGAAGCTGGCGACATCACGCTGATGCGCCCCGACCTGAATGCGGTTGCCGACGCGGTGGGCCTGAGCCGCCGGACGGTCCGGGTCATGTGGCAGAACCTGTTCTGGGCCTTCATCTACAACATCATCGGCATTCCGATCGCCGCTGGGGTCCTGTACCCGGCCTTCGGCATTCAGCTCAGCCCGGTCATCGCCAGCGCGGCCATGGCGGCCAGCTCGGTGAGCGTAGTGACCAACTCCCTCCGCCTCCGACGATGGCACCCCGGCCGCTGAGGGACTCGTCGGTGGCCCAAGAAAGGCGCGGTGAGCCGTGACTCAGGGAAAGGCGGTATCCTGTGCCTGCGCGGTGGGCGGGCGGCGCGCGGTGGCGGTCGATGCCGAGCTCAAGGCCCGCAACCTCAAGCGCCTCCGCCGGATCGAGGGACAGATCCGCGGGCTGTCGCGCATGGTGGAGGAGGAGCGTTACTGCGCCGACATCATGACCCAGATCGCCTCGGTTCAGGAGGCGCTCCGGGGGGTGGGTCGGGAGCTGATGCGGAATCACCTCCGCCACTGCGCGGCCGCCGCGATCCGGGCGGATGGCGCCGAGGCGGAGGCGATGTACGAGGAACTGCTCGACCTGATCTATCGCAGCGGGCGCTAGGCCGGCATCAGGGTTGGTCCACCAGCAGGTCAAGGCCTGCCTGTCCCGCCAGCAGGCGGACCAGGTTCCGGCCCCGGCGGTCCCGCGCGTTCAAGGAGACCCCGTGGTCCCCGGCATCGAGGCGAAAAAGCTCCTTGCCAGACTCGTCGCGGATGTCGATCAGGGCCTTGCCCTGGCCCGCCTGAATCCGGACCACGCCGCGCTCCCGCGCGCCGCTCCGATCCTGAACGTCGAACGAGGCCTGCCCATCGATGGTTTGCCCATCGGCCGACCGGAGGGTGCCGCGAAGGCCGCGGATCTCTGATCGCTCCAGGCTCCGGCGGTCGCGCTCGGTGAGGTAGAGCGGCCGCGTGACCCCGGCAGGCTCGAAGGCGACCTCGCCGACCTGCACCAGCCCCTCGCGGCCCGCCGCCTCCTCGGTGACGCAACGGAAGCTCGGGTTGTCTGCCCCGCCGCGATGACGCTGGCCGGCGATGCCGCAGCCACCGAGTTGGCCGGCGCTGGCCGGATCGTCGAGCCGGACCCGAAGCTGGACGGCCCGCTCGGCCCACCGGCCGTCGCTCTGTACCTCGATCGCCTCGATCCGGCCCACCTGCCGGCCGTCGAGGCGGAATCGAAGCGCGTTGGCGGGGCTCTGGAGGGCCTGCGCCACCGGGACGCCGACCGCGGTCTTCAGTTCGTGTAAGCTTTTTCTCCCCAACGAGATACCAGCCATGCCCACCCCGAACACCAGGAGCGAGCCGGCCGCGATCTTGAGCCAGTAGCGATTCACCGGACCCCCGGAGCTGTGTGCCTGTCTCGTACGCGCCGCGTTTCCGCCCGGTTTCAGCCTGCGACGCCACCTACTCGCTGCCCTTGGGTCGGACGGCAAGGTCCATGGCGAGGAAGATCGTCTTGGAGAAGGGGTAGAGGACGACCGGCGTGATCACCAGCAGCGCGGCGCCGCCGTACATCAGGAGGTTCCACGGCGGGTCGGGCCAGGTCGCCGCGGCAATCGCGACCGCGGCGGCCACCCAGATCAGTTCGGCCACCACGATGTTCACCATGTAGGCGCCGACGAGATACCCGTGCTCCCGCCGCTCGAACTCGAGATCGCATCCCGGGCACCGGCGGAGCATGGTAAACCACCGCCGGAAGATGTCCGGGTGTCCGCAGTTTGGGCACCGGAGCATGAGGGCGCGGAGAAACAGGCGCCCTGCGCGGGCCAGACCCCCGGAAGGTGGAGGAGTAGGCGGCGATGCCGGCCCGGCGGGCTCAGCGCCCGAAGACGTACCCGAGGCCGGCATGCAGGTGGAGAGCCGCGTTGGGCACCCGGGCATGTCCGTCGACGATGGGGACGCTCACATAGGAGAGGGAGCCCCGGGCGTCGAGACTCAATCCCAACCCTTCGACCAGCGGGAACTCCCGGCTGGCCATCAGCATCAGGCTTCCGCCGCTCAGATGATATCCCTGCAAGCCGTTGTCGTGATCGAATTGCTTTCCGCGCACGGTACTGATGGGGTAGGTAACAACGGGGCCGGCGCCGATCGAGGCCGTGAGGTTGCGGTGGCGGAAGGCGCGGCTCACGGTGACGATGTTGAACCCGTTCGTGATCCGGAAGGTATCGACCTCGGCCGGGTTGTTGAGCAGGTAGATCTTGTGGTGGGTGTGATCCAGGCGCCAGCCCCGATCCCGCTTCCACACGGCCACCCGCCAGGCGTAGTACCACGTCGGGCGGCTGGGGCGGGTCGCCCACCGGGCGGTGAAGCGGACGTCGGGGTAGCCGTCCTGCGACACCGTCATCGGCAGCGGCAGGCTGAGTGCCGAGCCCGTGAACAGTTGAATCTCGACCTGGGCCGGCGCGAGCGTGGGGGTCCCGGCGCCGAGCAGCAGAAGGAGCAGCGGGAGATGGCTGAATCGCATGGCGGGAAAGGTAGCGGGCCGGGCCAGGGGTGGGGCCATTGGCGTGCGGGGCCGGCGTTTGCCGGGAGGGAGGCGCATCTCTATGTTGTTCCCATGCGGCCGATCCTCTGGTTGCCGGTGACGGGGCTGGTATCCGCGCTGGCATGCACACCGGCTCCGGGGCCGCAGCAACGCCCCGCCGGGGGCGACCCGGTGCCCGGCCCGACTTCGTTCAGGGTACCGCCCGATGGAGAGATCCCGGCCGGGCCGATGGGGGCGTCGATTCGCCGGGGGCGGGCGCTCTTCGCGGCAACCCGCGACAGCCTGCCCGACCATGTCGGCAACGACCTTCGCTGCACCAGCTGCCACCTGGACGACGGGACCCGGCCGTATGCGGCTCCCTGGGTGGGCGTCTACAGCCGGTTCCCGCAGTACCGGTCCCGGAACGCCAAGGTGAACGTGGTGCAGGACCGGATCAACGATTGCATCCAGCGCAGCCTGGGCGGGCGGCCCCTGCCGGAGGGCGGGCGCGACATGGCCGACATGATCGCGTATCTGGCCTTTCTCTCCCGCGGGGTCGCGCCGCCCGGGGAGGTGCCAGGGCAGGGGTTCCAGACGCTCCAGCCGATGGCCGGGGATACGGTCCGGGGCGCCCGGGTGTACCTGGCCCAGTGCGCGCGGTGCCACGGCGGTCAGGGCGAGGGGATGGCGAACCCCGATCCCGCCGGCGACCCTGGCTATTATCCGCCCCTCTGGGGCCCCCGGTCGTTCACCATCGGGGCCGGAATGGCCCGGGTTCGGACAGCGGCGGCGTTCATCCACGCCAACATGCCGTTCGACCGCCCGGGCTCGCTGAGCGAGCAGGAGGCCTTCGACGTCGCCGCCTACATGACGTCGCGACCGCGCCCCGACTTCCCGGCCAAGGTGGACGACTGGCCCCTGGGCGACCCGCCGGCCGACGTCGCGTATCGCACCCGTGCCGCTCCCGACCGGGGAGCAATCGTGCCGCTCTTGCCGCCGCCGGTGGTCGGGAACCGGGCGCCCTAGCCCGGTCCGGGCCCGGCGGCCCCCCAACCCTTCCCAGGAGAACCCATGCCCAGCGATCACCCACCCCGCCGCCGCTTCCTCACTCGCTTGGCCGCCGCCGGAGCGGCGTTAGGCGGCCTCGGCGCGACTGCTCCGGCGGCGTACGCCCAGGCCTCGGAGCACGATCGGTGGCTCGAGAAGCTCACCGGCAAGCATCGCCAGATCTTCGATTTCAACGCCCATGGCGACGGTCTGCCGCTGATCCACATGCACAATTACATCGAGACCTACAAGTCGGCGTACGGGGCCAAGCCGAACGAGGTGAACGTGGTGGGGACCTTCTATGGCGGCACCACGCCGCTGGCGTGGAACGACGGGATGTGGGAGAAGTACGCCATTGGCGCGGCCCTGGGGATCCAGGACCCCTCGACCGGGGCGCCGTTGATCCGGAACTGGTTCAACACGCCGAAGCAGGGCGATCCGGTCTTCTTCGACGGGCTCCTCGCGGACGCCAACATCGCCAGCCAGGTGCGCCGCGGGGCCGTGTTCCTGATGTGCCGGAATGCCTTCAATCTCTGGACGATGCGGTTGGCGAAGGGCGGCGACCCCGAGCCGATCCGGCGGGAGATCCTGGCCAATCTGATTCCGGGCGTGGTCGTGGTGCCGGCGATGGTGATCGCGGTGGAGAAGGCGCAGCACGCCGGCCTCGCCTACATGCGCACCTGAGCCTAGCTCAGCGCCGGCCCTTCCACCGGTCGATCTCCCGCCGCTGCTTCTTGGTCGGGCGGCCCGCGCCGTCGAAGAACGTCGGCGCCGCCCGGCGGATCTGGGCGGCCCGGGCCTCGCGGGCCGCCCGGGCGGCGGGATCTTCCTCGTAGAGCAGGGCCGCCGCCGACGCCGGGCCCCGGCGATCGGCCAGCGCCAGCACCGTCACCCGGTAGTGATGAGGGCCGATCCGGAACTCGACCCGGTCCCCGGGGCGGACGGGGCGGCTTCGCCTGGCGGGCTCGCCGTTGACGTCTACCCGCCCGCCGTCCACCGCGGCTGCGGCAAGCGACCGGGTCTTGAAGAACCGGGCCGCCCAGAGCCAGCTGTCGAGTCGGACTCGCTCGGACATCGGCGCCGCAGGATCGGTCAGAGACGCGAGCGGGCCGGGGCGTACCCCAGCGCGCCGTTGAGCCAGCGGACCAGAGGGACCAGCCGCTCGAAGTCGCGGGTCAGTTGGTCCACCAGCCGACGGGATCCTGCGACCGCGTCGTCGATCGCGGCCCCGGCGGTGAACGACTGGAGCCTGAGCCACTCCGCGGCCTGGTGGGCAGGGTCGAAGCCCCGGGGAACCCGGGAGAGGCTGGCCTCGCGGTCGAGCCGGCCGAACCGCCGGCGGAATCGCGGGGCCGATTCCAGGTCAGCCAGAGCGGACGGGTCCTGGGCGATGGCGTCGCGAATCCGGGCGAGCGAGGTGCGGGGCGGTCTCCAGAGGCCGCCGGCGACGAAGCAGTTGCCGGGCTCGAAATGGAAGTAGAACCCGGCGCTGCCCTCCGCCGCCTCCTGGCCCACGGCCCGGCCGGCATCCCGATGGTAGAGCCAGCACCCGGCGTTGGTCTTGTAGGGCGACTTGTCCCGCGAAAAGCGGATGTCGCGATGGATCCGAAAGAGCGAGCGTCGGGGGTCGCCGACGATCTCCGGGGCCACCCGGGCCAGGCGGACGTCCAGCGCGTCGACGAGGGCCCGCATCGGCGCCCGAAGCTCGGCCTCGTAGCTGGCGCGGTGAGCCTCGAACCAGGGCTTGCGGTTGTTGCGGGCCAGGCCGCGGAGGAAGCGGAACGCCTCCGGGCCGAAGCCGGCGAAGGCGGTCATCCAGCCTCCCGGTGGTTTGGCGCGTCGACGGGATATTAAGTTGCCGAGGATCCTTCAAGCCACTTCTCCCCAGGTTCGATGACCGAGCCCGTCGCGCTGGAACCCCCTGCCGCGCCTGCGGGTCACGCTGTCCCTCCGCCGGCCCTCGACCGACGCCTCAGGCTGGTCAACTCGCCGACGCTGCTGCGCTGGCTGCTGGTCGGGCGGATCCTGCTGGCGGGCTCCACGCTGATTCAGGCCTGGGTGGCCCGGGATGACTCGCCGACCTACGCGCTGGCGGCGGCGGTGATCGTGGCCCTGGCGCTGACCGTGACCGGGTACGGTGCCTACGTCGGCCTGGTCCGGAGGGAGCGACCACCCCTCGGCTTCCTGCAACTGCAGGCCGTGATGGACCTCCTGCTGGTCACCGCGCTGGTGCACTTCGCCGGGGCGTTCCAGACTGGATGGGTGGCGCTCTACGTCCTGGTGATCGCCATCTACGGCCTGATCATGCCGCTCCGCGCCGGGGCGGCGACGGCGGTCTTCGGCGCGGGGGTGTTCCTGGCCGACGCCTACTTCGCGCAGCCCCCGGGGACGGCCGAACCCGGGCTCTGGGGCCAGGTAGCGGTGTTCATCGTGGTCTTCGCGGTGGTCGCATCGGTGGGACAACGGCTTCGAACTGCCGCGCTGGAACAGACGCAGCTGGAGACCGAGCTGGAGCGGGTGCGGCTTGAGGCCGAGGCGATTCTTCGCAACATCCGGTCCGGGGTACTCACGGTCGACGGCCGGGGCCTGCTGGCCTTCATCAATCCGACGGCCGAAGGAATGCTCAACCTTCCGGCAGCGACGAATCTCGGCAGGCCGGTGCTCTCGGTGCTGGAGACAAGGGCCCCCGAGCTGTACGAGGCGATCGTCGCGGGGATCGAACGGGGTCGCCGGGTGGAGCGGGCCGAGGGAACGGTGCGGCGCCCGGACGGGAGCAGCTTTCCGATCGGTCTCAGCACCACGACGATCGAGCGCGAATCCGAGTCGATCCCCTCCGCCACGGCGATCTTCACCGACATCTCCGACCTCCAGTATCTCGAAGCCCTTCACGTGCGGACCGAACGCCTCGAGGCGGTGGCGGCCCTCGGCGCCTCCCTGGCCCATGAGATTCGCAACCCGCTGGCGTCGATCCGGAGCGCGGTGGAGCAGCTCGCCCGGGCCCCGCGAGACGATCCCGACGAGCGGTTCCTGGGGGACCTGATCCTCCGCGAGAGCGATCGGCTGAGCCGGCTGCTCGGGGAGTTCCTGGACTTCTCCCGGGTCCGCGCCAGCCGATTCCGGACGGTGAGCCTCCTGGGTATCGCCCAGGACGCGGCCCGCCTGGTGAAGGAGCACCCCGACTGCGGGTCGGGGGTCGAGATCGCCATCCGCGGCGACCAGGTCCAGCTCCAGGGTGACGAGGACCTGCTCCACCGCGTGGTCTGGAACCTGATTCTCAACGCGGTCCAGGCGGTTCGCGGGGCCGGTCGGATCGAGGTGACCGTCGACCACCCCGCCGCCGACGAGGTCCCTCGGGGCAGCGCCATCGAGCAGGCAGTCCGGCTCCGGGTCCATGACGACGGACCCGGGATCGATCCGGAGGTCCGGGAACGCCTGTTTCAGCCGTTCGTTTCCGGCCGCCCGGGCGGCAGCGGCCTGGGCCTTGCAATCGTCCAGCGCGCGGTGGAGGCCCATCGCGGACTGGTGCTGGTGGACTCTGCCCCCGGGCAGGGCACCACGTTTACCATTCTGCTGCACGCCAAGGCTCCGACGGAGGAAGCAGCATGAGCCAGCAACCCACGATTCTGATCGTGGACGACGAGTCGGGGATCCTCGATACCCTGCGAATCCTGCTGCGCAAGGAGGGATTCGAGGTGGCGACCGCGCAGGGCGGCAAGGCCGGGCTGGAACAGATCCGTTCCGGGGCCCACGACATCGTGCTGACCGATGTCCGGATGCCGCAGGTCAGCGGACTGGACATCCTCCAGGCCGCCAAGGAGCAGGATCCCATGACGCCGGTGATCCTGATGACGGCGCAGGCCTCGCTCCAGACCGCGGTGGCGGCGGTGAACGCGGGGGCCTTCTATTACGTGCAGAAGCCCTTTTCGAACGACGAGCTGCTGGCCATTCTCCGCCGGGCCTGCGAGTACCGCCAGATCCGGGTGGAGAACCGGCTGCTCAAGCAGGACATCCGCCGCCGGGGTGATCGGCCGTCGGTCTCGAGGCCCATCGGGAAGTCGCGCCGGTTCGTGGAGACGCTCAAGCTGGCGGAAGTGGTCTCGCCGACGGACTCGACGGTCCTGATCCAGGGCGAAAGCGGGACCGGCAAGGAGGTCATCGCCCGGTTCATCCATAACATGTCCAACCGGTCGGACGGGCCGTTCCTCTCCATCAATTGCGGCGCCCTGCCGGAGAACCTGCTGGAGAGCGAGCTGTTCGGGCACGTGAAGGGCTCGTTTACGGGTGCGGTGCGCGACAAGCAGGGCCTGTTCGCCGCCGCCCGCGGCGGAACCTTCTTCCTGGACGAGGTCGGGGAGATGCCGCCGTCGCTCCAGATCAAGCTGCTCCGGGTCCTCCAGGAGCGGGAAGTGATCCCGGTCGGGGCCACCGAGTCGATTCCGGTGGACGTCCGGATCATCGCGGCCACGAACCGCGACCTGGAGGAGGAGGTCCGGCGGGGTCATTTCCGTTCCGACCTGTTCTACCGGCTCAATGTGATCGCCCTGGACCTGCCGGCGCTGCGCGACCGGCGGGACGACCTGGTGCTGCTGATCGACGCCTTTCTCCAGGATCTGGCGGCCGAGGTCGGGGCGGCCCCCAAGGCCCTCTCGGCCGAGGCGCTGGACGCGGTGATGGTCTACGACTGGCCGGGGAACGTCCGGGAGCTCCAGAACGCCCTCGAACACGCCGTGGTGCTCAGCAAGGGCGAGGTGATCGAGCCGCAGGCGCTGCCGGAGCGGATCACCCGGCGGCGGAAGGAGCCGCTGGTCGCGGAACGGTCATCGCCCAACCCGTCGCTGGAGGTAATCGAGCGGGCCTACATCATGTGGGTCCTGCAGGCGGAGGGCGGCAACAAGACCCGGGCCGCCGAGGTGCTGGGGATCGATCCGTCCACGCTCTATCGCAAGCTCTCCCGGTACGAGGAGCAGGCGGCGCATGCCTGAGGGCCTGGCGCCGGGCGACGTCGCGGGCGCCGAGACCCTCGACATCATGTCGGCCGCGCCGCGCTTCAACGCGTGGATGTACGAGGTCATTGCCCCCTTCGTGGGCCGCCGGGTTCTGGAGGTCGGTTCGGGGATCGGGACGATGTCGGAGCACATCCTGGCGGCCGGCCCCGAGGCGGTGGTGCTGACCGACATGGACGCGTGGTATCGCGAACGCCTGGCCGACCGCTTCGCGGGGCGTGCGGGCGTCCGGGTGGACGAGCTGATGCTGCCCGATCCGATGGCGGCCGCCCGGTTCGCGGACGACCGGATCGACACCATCATCGCCCTCAACGTGGTCGAACACATCGAGGACGATACCGGCGCCCTGGGGACCATGCGGGAGATCGTGGCAGGCGACGGGCGGATCGTGATCCTGGTGCCGGCGCTGGAGGCGCTGTACGGGGAGCTGGACCGGGAGCTGGGCCACGTGCGGCGGTACACCCGGCGGACCCTGGCGGGGCTCTTCGACCGGGCCGGGTTCCGGGTGGACCGGATGTTCTGGTTCAATCGGGCCGGGGTGCCGGGATGGTGGTTCAACGGCCGGGTCCGCCGGACCCGGCGGATCCCGGTCGACCAGCTGCGGGCGTTCGACGCGCTCGTGCCGGTGCTGCGCTGGGAGCGGTTGCTGCCACTGCCCTTCGGCCAGTCCCTGGTGGCGGTCGGATCCCCGGCATGATCGAGCTCCCCAAGCTGAGCGTCATCGTCCCGGTCTACAACGAGCGGAACACCCTCCGCAAGGTCATGGACCGGCTCCACGCGGTGCCGCTCCCGATGGAGATCATCGCCATCAACGATCGATCCACCGACGGCAGCGGCGAGATTCTCGACCAGCTGAAGGCCGAGGGCCTGGTCGATGTGGTGATTCACCAACCGGTCAACCGCGGCAAGGGGGCCGCCATCCGGGCGGGGATCGCCCACGCCACCGGCGACGTAATCATCATCCAGGACGCCGACCTGGAGTACGACCCGCAGGAATACGGACGGCTGCTGAGCCCGATCCTGGAGGACAAGGCCGACGCGGTGTTCGGCTCGCGGTTCCTGGGCGGCGATCACCGGGTGCTCTACTTCTGGCACTCGGTGGGGAACAAGCTCCTGACGCTGGTCTCCAACATGTTCACCAACATCAACCTGACGGACATGGAGACCTGCTACAAGATGGTCCGAGCC
This sequence comes from uncultured Gemmatimonas sp., assembly GCA_964521535.1. Lineage (GTDB taxonomy): Bacteria > Gemmatimonadota > Gemmatimonadetes > Gemmatimonadales > GWC2-71-9 > SHZU01. Next base: position 13,525 of record CAZFSA010000052.1, on the reverse strand, counting down.
CCGTTGATGAAATCGCTGGTGCTCACCACCGACCGGTTCGGCTTCGAACCCGAGCTCACGGCGCGGCTGGCCCAGGCGCGGGCGCGGATCTGGGAGATTCCGATCTCCTACTCGGGCCGGACCTACGAGGAGGGCAAGAAGATCGGCTGGAAGGACGGGGTGGCCGCCTTCTTCCACATCGTGCGCTTCAACCTCTTCCGGCCCACCCGTCGGCCGGCCGAGTGACCCGGTCCGGGCGCCTGCTCCTGGCAGGTGCGGCGGCGGCGATCGCCGCGCTCAGCCTGATTCCGCTGGTCAACCTGATCCCCGACGATCTGGCGGCTCCGTGGTACGCGGCCACGGTCCGCTCCTGGCTGGTCCTCTCGACACTGGTGGCGGCCATCGGGCTGGGCCTGGCCGTTCTCTCCCGCAGGGTGCCCGGGCTTTGGCGGGAGGGGGCTGGGGCCAGAATCGCAGTGTTCGCCGACCCCGCCTCGCTGGCGACCCTCGGCACCGTGGCCGCGGTCGCGGGGCTCGCCTACCTGGCGGTGGCTCTCCTGGTGTTCGACGGCCGTGCCCTCCACATCGACGAGATCGTTCAGCTCCTGTCCGCCAGGAGCTATGCCGCCGGGCGGGTGGCCGAGCGCGCCGATCTCGACCCGGCGTTCCGGACGATCATGCACCTCGTAGAGCGCGAGGGCCGGGTATTCGGTCACTTCCCGCCAGGGGGGCCTGCCTGGCTCGCCCTCGGCGAACTGATCCACCTGCCGTGGCTCGCGGGCCCGCTGGCGGGTGCCCTGGCGGTGGTGGCGTTCGGCCTGGTGCTCCGAGTGGTGGAGCCCACGCCCGCGATCCGTGGGGCGGCACTTCTCCTCTTCGCGTTCGCGCCCTTTGTGCTCTTCATGGCCGGATCGCACATGAACCATGCGCCGGCCCTGATGTGGGCGCTGTTCGGGGTGGCCGCGACTCTCAGGGCCGGGCCAGGCGCGCCCCCGGACGGGGCGCCTGCCCCAGGCCAGTGGGTTCTGGGTGTGGCGGGGGGCCTGGCCTTTGGCATGGCGGCCGCCACCAGGCCGCCTGATGCGCTGGCCTGGGCCGGCGCCGCCGGTCTCTGGCTGCTCTCCCGGCGGGCGCTGTCCCCCCGACTGGCGCTGGGTGGCCTGGTGGGGTTGGCCGTGCCCATCGCCGGCGTCCTGGCCGTCAATGCGGCGACAACGGGCGCGCCGTTACGGTTCGCCTATGAGCTTGCCTGGGGTCCCGGCGTGGGCCTCGGGTTCCACGACACGCCGTGGGGGCCGGGACATACGCCGCTGAGAGGCCTGGAGCTGCTGAACCTCTACCTCCTTCGCCTCAACGTCTATCTCTTCGAGGCTCCGGTGCCCGGGCTCGTCCCGGCCTTGGCCGCCCTCGCGTTCTCGCGCCGTCTCGAACGGGGTGACGGACTCCTGCTCGGGGCGGCCGGTCTCCTGCTCGGGGTCTACTTCGCGTACTGGCACGACGGGTTCTACCTGGGGCCCCGGTTCGTGTACGGGCTGGTGCCGGTGGCCGCCTTGTGGACCGCCAGACTCCCGTCGCGGCTCGGGCTGTCCCGAGCGACCGGTGGGGTTTGGAGACGGACCCTCGCCTTCGCCGGGATCGCGGCCGTCGCGACCGCGGTCGCCATCGGGATTCCGGAGCGGGCCCGGCAGCATGCCAGGGGCCTGGCCCCGCTCCGCTGGGACGCGGACGAAGCGGCCGACCAGGCGGGGGTGCGAAACGCAGTGGTGTTCGTTCAGGAGAGCTGGGGGGCGCAGCTGCTGGCGCGGCTGCTGGCCCTGGGGGTCCCGGCCCCGGCCGCGGAGCGGGTCTATCGCAACCTGGATACCTGCCGCCTCGAAGAAGCGGTGACCGGGCTCGAGGCCGAGTCGGTGCGAGGCCTGGCGGCGGTCGAGCGGCTCGAACCCCTGCTGGCCGACTCTGCCCGGCTGGTTCCCAGCACCCTCTCGCCCGATCGCACCGAGCGGATGCTGCCGGGCGCCACCTATGGGCGGGTCTGCGTCCAGCGGTTTCGGGAGGATCAGGCCGGGATGACCCTGCTCGCTCCCCACCTGCTCAGCCGTCGTCCGGACCTGCTGTTCGTGCGGAACCTGCACCAGCGGAACGCCGGCCTGCTCGCCCGCCATCCCGGCAAGGCGGTCTTCCTCCTGACCCAGCGGACCGGCGCGTCGGCGCCGGAGTTCGTGCCGCTCAGCCGCGATTCGATCCTGGCGTCGGGGCGCTGAGGTCGCGCCATCAGGGTGGTCAGGATCGGGGCATCGTCCCGGTCATGTGGGCCCGCGCCCGAGCGGCGGCCACTTCGAACTCGGCGCTGCCGAGCATGAGTCCCGCCTCGGCCACCGCCAGGGCGTCCTGATATCTGCCCAGCGTCATCAGACACTCGAAGAGCCGGCTCCGGGCCAGGGTCTCGGTGGGCTCCGCCGCCACCCCTCGCTCCAGCACCGGTACCGCGAGGTCGCAGCGTCCCTCGGCGCGGAGAATGAATCCCAGATCCTCGAAGCTCCGGCGGTCGCGGGGGTAGAGCTCGCCCGCCCGGGCCAGCATCGGCTTGGCGGCAGCGGATTCACCGCGCCGCATCAGGTCCCGGCCGTACACGAACCAGGCCCGGTAGCTCCGCGGGTTGTCGGCAATGGTCTGGCGAAACAGCGTGTCGTTGTCCTTCCAGACGGCCTGGCGGTGCCAGCTTCGCGCCGCCCCCGCGGCCACCAGAAGGAACACGGCCCCGCCAACGACCAGCGCCGGCAGCGATCCTGCCGGCGCGGTTCCGGCCGGCGTGGCCGGGGCCGGTTTCGGAGCCCAACCCAGGGCCAGGGTCACCAGTCCGGCCGCGACCAGGGCCGGGCCAACGCTGGCCAGCAGCAGGGTGCGCTCGGCCACGAGGATCCCGGTGGGAAAGGGGATATTGCTGACCGGGAGGATCGCGATGCCGGCCCAGAGGATGCCTAACGAGATGGCCGGGCCCCGCCGGCGGGCCGACCAGGCGACCGCCAGCGCCGAGCCGATCAGTACCAGGCCGAGCCAGGCCGCTGCGGTCCAGGTCGCGGTGGCGCCGTAGGCCGGCGGACTGTATTGGGCCAGCAGGTGCCGTGGCCAGACCAGCAGTCGGACCCATGCTCCGACCAGGGGAAGCATCACCGCCAGCCGGCCCCCCAGATCCAGGCCCTCCAGCCCGGCGGCTGGCGGGCCCCCGCCCAGGTCTCCCAGGACCAGGTATCGCCCCGCGAGGAAGGTGGTGCCGACCAGGGCCAGCAGCAGGTAGGTCGGGGCCAGCCGGCGAAGCCGGCCCCGCAGCCGTTCGCCGCCGGCTGCGGGGACCGCGACCGCTTCCCAGGCCAGGAGGAGGGCCGGGAGCACGATGCCCTGTTCCTTGGCGGCGGCCGCGAGCAGGTAGAGCAGCGCCAGACCGAGCCGTTCGCCCGGTCCCGGGAAGTCCCGGCGGCGGGCCCGCCCGTAGACGAGCACCCCGGCGGTGACGAAGAGCGCCATCCAGAGCTCGCCCTGGCCCACCACGTTGGCGGTGGCCTCGACGTGCACCGGATGAACGGCGAACAGCGCAGCGCCGGCGAGAGCAGCGCCGGTGGGCGCCACCAGGAGGAGAAGGGCGAACACGAGCTGCGTCAGTACCGCGGTAAGCAGCAGGTTGACCAGATGGAAGGCCCAGGGCGTCGGCCCGGCCAGGGCGTACTGAACCGCCAGCATCCAGACCGTCCAGGGACGGTAGGCGTCGCCCAGATCGCGGGGCGGCCAGTAGCTCTGGCGGGCATAGTCCCAAGGCGGTGCCAGCCGATGCACCTGGGTGTTCTCGACCACGATGGGGATATCGTCGAAGGCGAAGCCGTTGCCGAGCGATCGGGCCGTCGAAAGGAGTACCAGCGCGAGCAGGAGCAGCACTGCCCGGGGCCGCCCGCGAATCACGGCAGCGTATCCTGGGCGGTGATGGTGAGCCGCACCGTCCCCGGCTCGGCCCGGGCGGTCTGCGCGCTGTCGGCCACCAGGAACAGCTTCTGAAAGACCTTCAAACGAGCCGGCCGGGTGGCGTAGCTCATCCCCTCCCGCGCTTCGGCGCGGGCATCGGCGTAGCGGCCCAGGTGGAGCAGGCAGGCGATCAGGCTGGTCCGGGCTGCTTCCTGCTCCGGTTCGATCAGCAGGGTCTGGCGGTAGTAGCGGATCGCCTGCTCGCACATCCCGTTGAGCCGGAGCTTGTTCGCCAGGTCGAAGTAGGCGCCCCATTGCTTCGGGTACAGGGCGATGGCCATGCGGTACTCCCGCTCCGCCCATTCCCGGGCGCCGACCTGGAACAGCAACTGCGCCAGGGCGTGGTGGGCCCGGTAGGAGAGCGGGGCATCGATCGTGGTCTGGTGCCAGAAGGTGAACTGGTCCTGCCAGACCCGCTGGCGGCTGGCGCTCCGGGTGGTGCCCATCGCCAGCACGGCCACCACCGCCCCCGCGGCTGCCCACTGCGCCGGGCGCGGCGCTCCGCGAAGCCGATCCGCCAGGGGCGCGGCCAGGCCGCCGACGGCGAGCATCATTCCGACGCTCGGCAGGAAGAGCGTGCGTTCGGCGAGCACGATGCCGGTCGGGACCAGGACATTGCTCACCGGGAAGATCCCGACCGCCACCCAGAGCAGGCCGAAGGCGACCACGGGATGCCGGCGCCACGTGGCCACCGTCACCAGGACCGCCAGCACCAGGAGCAGGGCGCCGGTGGTCTGGGGCAGTCCCCAGGCGGTGGCGGCCTCGATTTCACGGGGGGAGTAGTCGCCCCGGAGGTGGGCCGGCCACACCAGGAGCCGGAACCAGTGCGGGACTACCCCTAACATGGTGAGGGCTCGCTGACCCAGGGTGAGGCCGTCGAGGGCCTCGGCCGTGAAGGTCCCGACCGGGTCGCCCTCCAGGGCCAGCGTTCGGATGGCAAAGAACGTGGTGGCGCCGAGGAGCATGGCCAGCAGCAGGGGACGAATCCGGGTGATCCGGGGCCAGAGCGCCCGGGGGTCGCGGACCACAGTCAGTTCGGCCGCCACGATGAGGCCGATCAGCATCAGGCCGCTTTCCTTGAACAGGGTGGCGGCGAGGTAGAGCCCGAACAGGGCGGCCCCCTCCCGGACGCCGAACCGGTCGGTCTGGCGAAGCCTGAGATAGAGCAGCACCACGAGGATGCCGAGGAGACCGACCATGATCTCGGACTGGTTCACGGCGACCGCCACGGCCTCCACGTGCACCGGATGGATCAGGAAGAACGCCGCCGCCAGCCACGCCGCCAGGGGTGGGAGCAGGAGCAGGGCCAGGCGATGAAGCGCAAGGCCTGCCGCGAGATACAAGGCGATACTGGTGAGCCTGAAGACCCAGGGACGGCCTCCGCCGATCTGCCACTGGAGGGCGAAGCCGGTGGTGGCGAGGGGGCGGTAGAGCGCCGGGGGGAAGGGCTTGGGCCAGTAACTCTGGGTGAAGAACGTCCAGGGGCGGGCCAACGTATGCACGACCGGGTTCTTCTCGATCACCGGCATGTCGTCCTGGGAAAACCGGTTCCCCAGGTTCGTGACGGTCGACGCGAGGCCCAGGACCACCAGCGATCCGGTGGCGATCCAGCGGCGCGAGGTCATCGGGCGACCGGGCGTGAGCGAGGGCATGGCGCAGGCCCATGCAGCGCGTGTGCCACAGGGTGCAGACCGGCCGGAAGGTGCTGGTTGCAGAGTCCAAGGCATCGGGCCGTCAGCGGACCGTGCCCCGGACCGGAATGGACGGACAACGCGTTGGATGGTAACGTGATACGTAGATTGGGTACAGGTGGCACCGTCGTTGCTAACTACGTTGGCCGAAGGCGATCGGCCGCCGGGGATTCCGGTGACCGGAACGGAGTCCCCACCACCACTCTGGAGGCAGGCATGATGAACCGGAAGGGCTTCACCCTGATCGAGCTGTTGATCGTGGTCGTGATCATCGGCATTCTGGCGGCGATCGCGATTCCGAAGTTCGCGGCGACGAAGGACAAGGCCAAGCTGGCGTCGGTGAAGACCGACGTGCGGAACCTGATGACGGCGCAGGAGGCCTACTTCTCCGACTACGCGACCTACGGCACGTTCGCGCAGCTCCAGACGGCGAGCAACTTCTCGCTGTCGTCGGGCAACACCGCGGCGGTGACGGCGGTGGCCAGCGGGTACACCGCGACCATCACCAACAGCAGCATCACCTCGGCGATCGACCAGTGCACCGTGCAGGTGGGCGCTGGCGCGGCGTCGACCGCGGACGGCGTGATCTACTGCTCGTAAGCCGGGCGGCGTCACACCAGAGGGGGCGGGTCCCGGAGACGGGGCCCGCCCCTTGGCTTTCCCCCGTCCCCGACGGGTCGCCCCGTGGCGTCGGCAGGGTCCCACCGGCCGGCCCGGCGAGGGGTTGCAATTTCCCCGATGCGGTCCCGGCCAGGGTGGGCAGGTGGCTGCGGTCAACCGTCCCAACCCGTTGTGTCACAAACAGATGAAGTGTCCCACCAGGGGTGGCACCAACGTTGCTCGATGTCCGGCCTGGACGAGCGGCGTTGGCAGCTGGACGCAACCACAACCGGTTCCACCCTGGAGGCGAGTGTATGAGCAATCGGAAGGGCTTCACCCTGATCGAGCTGTTGATCGTGGTCGTGATCATCGGCATTCTGGCGGCGATCGCGATTCCGAAGTTCGCGGCGACGAAGGACAAGGCCAAGCTGGCGTCGGTGAAGACCGACGTGCGGAACCTGATGACGGCGCAGGAGGCCTACTTCTCCGACTACGCGACCTACGGCACGTTCGCGCAGCTCCAGACGGCGAGCAACTTCTCGCTGTCGTCGGGCAACACCGCGGCGGTGACGGCGGTGGCCAGCGGGTACACCGCGACCATCACCAACAGCAGCATCACCTCGGCGATCGACCAGTGCACCGTGCAGGTGGGCGCTGGCGCGGCGTCGACCGCGGACGGCGTGATCTACTGCTCGTAAGGGTCGAGGACTTCGACGGGGCGATGGCGGGCGGTCCCGGTCCACGGGTTCCGCCTGCCCCCCCAACACCAGCAGCTCGCGGCTCCGCCGTCGGCGCGGCCCGGGCGAGGAACACGAGGAACCTGGTATGCGGCGGATGAGGCAGGCCGGCTTCACGCTGATCGAACTGCTGATCGTGGTGGTGATTATCGGCATCCTTGCCACGATCGCCATCCCGAAGTTCGCCGCGACCAAGGACAAGGCGAAGCTGGGTTCGGTCCGGTCCGATCTCCGGAACATCATGACTGCGCAGGAGGCCTACTGGGCTGATTTCACCACCTTCGCCACCCTGGCCCAGCTCCAGGCGGCGACCAACTTCACGCTGTCGGGGGCGAACGTCGGATCGATCACTGCCACGGCGACGGGCTACACCGCCACGATCACCAACAGCACGATCACCTCCGCCATCGACGAGTGCCAGGTCCAGGTCGGCGGCGGGGTGGCGAGCACCCTCGATGGCCAGATCATCTGCTCGTGATCGTCCTCAGGGCTGGCCTGCAGGACGGGACCAGGCCGCCGGGCCGCCCGCCCGCGCGGCCGCTCGCGTGAGCTGTCGATGAGAATCCTCGTTCTCGACGCCGACGATACCCTGCGGCAGGCCGTTGCCCCGCACCTCGAAGGCGCGGGGTATGAAGTTGTCGCCCGCCGGGATCCGGAGGCGGCTCTGCTCGAGGCCCAGGCCTGCGGGATCCGCTCGATCATCTGTGATCTGGGCCTCCCGGGCGAGGGCGGGCTCGGGTTCCTGCGTCGCTACCGGGCAGGCGGTGGCACCGGTGTGGTGCTGGTGACGGGAGGCGCGGGCGCCGCGGGCACGGCGGCGGCCGCGCTCAGGGAGGGGGCGGACGGATATCTCCGGACGCCGGCCCTGGCGGAGGAGGTGCTGATGGCGCTCCGGCAGGCCGACGAACGGGAACGGCTGCGGGGCGAAGTGGCCACCCTCCGGGCGACGATTGGCGCCAAGGGGCTCGAGCCCATGGTCGTGGCCGAGGATGCCCGGATGCGATCCCTCCTCGAGGTCGCCGCCCGCGCCGCTGCCTCCGATTCGGCCGTGATGATCACCGGCGAAAAGGGCACCGGCAAGGCGCTCCTCGCCCGCGCGATGCACCGATTCAGCCGCCGAGGCGATGGCGCCTTCGTCGCCATCGACTGCGTCGCCACCCCCGACTTCTTCGGGACCTCGGGAGAGGGGTCGGCGGTCGAGCCGACCGACCCCCAGAGCGTCTGGCGCTCGGCCAACCGCGGAACCCTGCTCCTCGAGGAGGTCGAGGCCCTGTCCGGCGACAGCCAGAGCTTCCTGGTCAGCCGGCTGGGAGGCAACGGGAGGAACGGGAAGAGCCCCGCGTGGGTGGCGGACAACGACGTCCGCCTCATGTCCACGGCCGAGGCGCCCCTGGGCCGTCTGGTCGACGAAGGCCGCCTCCGGCGCGAACTGGCGGACCGCCTGGCGATGACCGTGCTCGACCTGCCGCCCCTCCGGGAGCGGCGCGACGACGTGGCGGCGCTGGTGACTCACTTCATCCAGCAGGTCGCCGCCAAGACTGGCCGCCCCATCAGCATCACCCCCCAGGCCCTCGCGGCGCTCCAGGGCTATAGCTGGCCCGGCAACGTCCGGGAGCTGCGCCAGGTGGTGGAGCGCGCTGCCGTGCTGAGCCAGACCGGCAAGCTCGACCGGTCTGACTTCCCGGTCCTGGTCACGGCCGGCCGGTCCCCGACGAACGGGGCGGCCAGCGAGTACGCCCTGAAGCCACAGGTTGAGGCCTTCGAGCGCGAAATCATCCTCCGGGCGCTGGCCGCGAGCGGCGGGACCCGACGCGAGGCCGCCCGATTGCTGCGCATCAGCCTTCGCACCCTGTTCTACAAGCTGCGACGGTACGGACTGGCCTGACCGGCGCAAATACGCCACCGACCCGGTTTCTTGGGTTATTACCCGGCGGCGTGGCTCCCCAGCTTGGAGGCATGCGTCCCCCGGTTGTCGGCTTTGCCTCGCTGGAAGCGGTGCTCGCGCTGGTCGTGCTGAGCCTCGGTGGGCTCGCCCTGCTGCAAGCCGGACTGGGCGCGACCCGGGCGGTCCGGGACGGGCGGAGGTGGACGGACGCGTCGCTGCTTGGCGCTTCAGCGCTCAGCGACCTCGAACGACAGTACCGGTTTGCGGCCCCCGCATGTGTGGCGCCGCCCGGCGGCGTTCGGACCGGACGCGGCGTGTCGGTGGCCTGGCGCGTCGTCGCTACCGCAGCGTCGGTCGACGTGGAACTGGCACGCCAGGCCTCGGCGCGCCCTGGCTCGGTCGACACGGTATGGGTCCGGATCGCCTGCCGGTAGCGATGTCCCGTCGCGGCTTCTCTCTGGTCGAAATGGTGGTGGCCCTCGCCCTGGCGGCCGTGATTGGCACCCTGGCGTTTCGCCTCGCGGCGCAGGCCCTGGATCTCGAACGCGCGGAGGGCGAGCGCGCCGGCCTGGCCGCATCGCTCCGTGCCGGCGTGGGCTACCTCGAGCGCGAGCTTGAGGCTCTGGGCGCGGACCCGATCGCCGGCCCCGATCTCGATTCCCTGCCGGCCGGCCTCGTCTACCGGGCGCAGCGCGGGCTTCGCGTCGTCTGCCGGCTTGCAGTCGATACGGTCGTGGTTCACGCCGATACGGCCCTGGACTGGTCTGCCCGCCAGCCCGCAGCGGGCCGGGACAGCCTGCTGCTGTACGTGGCGGGCGACACCCTGGGCCCGGCCGACGGCTGGGAGCCGCTCGCCATCACCGGGACGTTCTTCACCAGCTGCCCCGGCGGAGCGAGGGCCCTTGGCCTGGTGACGGGGCTCGATTCCTCGCTGATGGCCCGGCACAGGCTCGCGGCGCCCACGGTCGCGCGGGTATTCGAGACGGTGGCGGTGCGAGCGTACGCTGGCGCGTCCGGCTGGCAACTGGGGCAGCAATCACTCTCCGGTGGGGGCACGATCCAGCCGCTGATCGGGGGCCTGGTCGCGAACGGTCTGACCGTGGTCGGCCGGGACTCGGTTGGCGCCCCGGTCGCGATCGGGCCGGCGGCGAGCCTGGTGCAGCTCACGCTTCAGGGGGCAAGCCACCGCCAGCTGGCCACCGGATTGGGAACCCGCTCTCCTGGCCTGATCGACAGCGTTGCGGTCGTCGTCCCGCTTCGCAACCGACCCTGACCCTGGGACGTCGATGCTCCTCTCCGTGGTGACCATGCTCTGGCTGGCCGGCGTGGCGGCGGCGTCGGTCGTCTCCGTTGGACTCGGCGCCGCGCGGCAGGGCCGGATGCACGCCTGGGAGCACCTGGTCAGAGCGGCGGCCAGGGGTGGACTGGCCGACGCCGAGACCGGGACCTGGGCCAGCGCGGCGGCGAGCGCATCGCCGGGAGCGGTCCTGCCCCTGCCGCCGCTCTGGCACGGCCGGGCCCGGGTCACCCGTCAGGCGCGGCGGCTGGGAGCCGGGCCGCTGTGGCTGGTTACGGCGCGGGCGGAGCTCCAGGGGGCCAACGGGCAGCCGCTCGCGCTTGCCGAGCAGGGCCTGCTGGTGCGGCTCGCCAGGTCCCCGACGGACTCCACCTTCGGGATCCTGGTGACCTCCAGACCCTGGTTCAGCCGCCCGGAGTAGCGGGAGTGCACCTCTCGCTGACGGACTTTTGCGAAAGTTCCGGGCGTTGCGGCATGGTGGGGTGGGGTTCGACGTCTGGCGCGTGGGTGGTAAGGCGTTGCGGCCAATCGGGTTACGGGTACTGATGCCACGCTTGGCATAGGCGTTGCCCCCGCTGCATGAACTTCAGTAAGGGCGAGCGTGGGTGAAGGGAGTTGCGGGCCTTCGGCCCGGGGCCGGGTCGAAAAGCGCAAGTATTTGCAAAACAAAGGTTTAGATGCGGTGACCCCGATGGGGTCATTTGCTTGACAAAAGGTTGCGCAGTACCTAGCGTGACCGTCAACATCTTGGCACTCGGGCGAGGCATGGGACTCTTCAACCGCAACAAGACGACGGTTGGCCTCGACATTGGCAGCGGCCTCATCAAGCTCGCGGTGGTCAACCACGGGAGCGGGGAGCCGGTCCTGTCGAAGGTCGCGCTGGCCCACGTGGTGGACGACGCCATCGTCGAGGGAGAGGTGATGGATCCCGGGATCGTGGCGCAGGCGATCAAGGGCCTCTTCGAGCGAGCCGGGGTCAAGCCGAAGAACGTGGTGACGGCGGTGGGCGGCCGGGACGTGATCGTCAAGAAGATCCCGATGGACCGGATGAAGGAGTCCGAAGCGCGGGAGCTGATTCGCTGGGAGGCCGAGCAGCACGTGCCGTTCGACATGGACAACGTGGAGCTGGACTTTCAAATCCTCGATCCCGACGCGGACGGGCTCCAGATGTCGGTGCTGCTGGTGGCGGCGAAGCGCGAGCTGGTCGAGACCAAGATCGCCCTCCTCAGCGACATCGGGGTGGAGCCGTCGGTGGTGGACGTCGATGCCTTCGCCCTGCACAACGCCTTCGAGGTGAACTATCCCGACGCGATGAAGGGGATCGTCGGCCTGGTGAACATCGGCCACGAGCTGACCAACGTGAACATCCTCGACGAGGGGGTTCCGGTCCTGACCCGCGACCTGCCGGTCGGTACCCGTCGGTTTCGCGAGGACCTCCAGCGGGAGCGGGGCCTGTCGGCCGAGGAGGCCGAGAAGCTGTTGCAGGGGTTCGAGGCGACCGACGTGCTGGCGCCGTTCCTCCAGAGTCGGGGCGAGGAGCTGGCGGTGGGGATCGAGCGGGCGGCGGCGTTCCTCCAGTCCGCGAGCCGTTCGGCGGCCGGAGTCTCGCGCCTGTTCCTCTCGGGCGGTGGGGCCCGGATCCCTGGGCTGGCCAAGACCCTGGCCGATCGGCTCAAGCTGCCGGTGCAGCTGGCCAACCCGATCGAGCGGGTGCAGGTGGCAGAGGGGGCATTCGATGCGATGGACGTGGACGAGGTGGCGCCGCTGCTGATGCTGCCGGTGGGCCTCGCCCTCAGGCAGGCGGCCTGATCCGCCGGACTCCCGAGGAAGCGACGCGCCGATGATCACCATCAACCTCAAGCCTGGCGCCAAGCGCGCCACCAGCGCCTCGCCCCTGGCCGGCGGGCTCGCGCGGGTCAAGGGGCTGGGCGAGAAGATCAAGGATCCCTACCGACTCGGGGCCCTGGTCATCGGCACCGCCTGGCTCGGTTTCGTGGCCTTCGGGCATCTGACCGCTTCGGCGGAACTGACCACGTTGGAACCGAAGCTCGAGCAGGCCCGCGCCGAGAACCAGCGGTTTCGCGGGTTCCTCGGGGAAAAGCGGCGTCTGGAGGCGGTGCGGGATTCCATTCAGGCCCAGATCGCGACCATTCGGCACGTCGACGGCGACCGGTACGTCTGGCCGCACATTCTCGACGAGGTGGCCCGGGCAGTGCCGCCGTTCACCTGGTTGACGGACATCACGTTCGTGAACTCCCCGCCGCCCGCGGTGGTCGATTCGACCCAGGCGGCGCCACCGCCTCCGGTCCAGATCCAGCTGACGGGGCGTACCGTCGATATCCAGGGATACACCCGGTTGCTGCGCCAGCTGGAGGATTCCCCCTGGCTGGCTGAGGTCACCGCGGTCTCGGCCAATACGGTCATCGAGGGCACCCGGGCGGTGACCGCCTTCGTGCTCCGGGCCACGTTCGAGCGGGCCCGGCCCGGGGCCCGCGGGGCCGACCCCGAGGTGACCGGCACGCCAGGGACCACGGTCGTGGCCCAGGGGCAGGAGGACTGACGCGATGGCGATGCTCGACAATCCCAAGGCGGCCCCGTTGCTGGGCCTCGTGATGGCTGGCCTCGTCGGGTACATCTTCTACACTGGCGATGTGGTCAGTGCCCTCGGCGTGGAGGGGATCCCGCTCAAAAAGGAGCGGATCGTCGTCATCCAGGACTCGATCAATGCGCTCGAGGCCCAGACCGACAGCGTCAAGCGCGATCTGGCTCGGGGGACGATCGAGGATCTGAAGCAGAAGATCGAGTCGTACCGGGGCACACTCGCGGTCCTGCGCCAGCTGGTGCCGGAGCGCAACGAAGTCCCGAATCTCCTCGACGACATCTCGACCCGGGCCAAGATCCGGGGTGTGAATCTTTCGGAGTTCATTCCGCAGCCGGTGGCCGCCGGGCCGGCGCCGTTCGACACCTACGCCCACAAGGTGGCGGTCGTCGGCCGGTACGATCAGATCGGCGAGTTCCTGTCCGACATCGCCAGCCTCCGCCGGATCATGGTTCCCTACGACGTGAGCGTGAAGGCGGCTCAGACGACGCAGGCCCGGGCGCTGGGTGATACGACCGGAGCGATGCTGGAGGCGAGCTTCCAGATCCGGACCTACGTCAAGGGGCAGGCGGGTACAGAAGGAGGTCAGAGTGGTCACTAGGCTCCTCCTCCCGACGGCCGCCCTCGTCGCGCTGCTAACGGGCTGTGGCGGCGGCGACGGCGCGGAAGCCATGCAGGCGGCGCTGGCACCCGAGGGCGCCGCGGTGCCCGAGGCCCCGGCTCCAG
>CAZFSA010000051.1:0-29094 GCA_964521535.1 uncultured Gemmatimonas sp. | reverse complement strand
AGATAATGCTGATACCGAACGGTTGGCCCCGCGTCGACCAGCTGGAGCGAGGCGGCGTATCCCACCAGCGCCGCGCCGGCCCACAGCACGCTGGCCCGCCAGCGGCTCCGCCACGCGAATCCGGTGGAGGCAAGCGCCGCCAGCGCGGCGGCGGGGAGCAGCCACCAGGTTCGCGTCACCGGCCCGGTCCCGTCGACGCCGGCTTGGCGCGGTGGGCCAGCTCCTTCAGCCGGGCGATCCGATCGGCGAAGGCCGCCTCGTCGATCAGGTTGTCCTGCTCCCACGGGTCCACGCCGATATCGTAGCTCTCGAAGCTGCCATCCCCGTTCCGGATCAGGCGGAGGGTGCCTTCCTGAACGCCAAGCAGGTCCCCCTTGGTGGACGGGTACCAGGCCGGGAGCTTCGGGGCGTGCCGGACCTCGGAGTACAGAATGTCCCGCACGGCAGCCGGCGGCGACTCCCCTGTCCAGAACCGGCGCAATGACCGACCGGCAATCGCCCCCGGCTCGGCCGCGGCGAGGTCGATGATCGTGGCGGAGACGTCGCGAATCGACACCGGGGTGTCGACGACCAGCCCGCGCGGTGCCCCCGGGTACCACAGCAGCAACGGGACGTGCAGGGCCGGGAGATAAAGACTGTTGCCGTGGGCGAAGAGGCCGTGCTCCGCGAACTCCTCGCCGTGATCGGAGGTCACGATGACCACGGTGCTGTCGAGCACGCCGCGCCGGTCCAGCTCGTCAAACAGGGCGCCGAGGGAGGCGTCCAGCGCGGCGATCGCGCCGTCGTAGGCGTTTTGCGCACCGCGAATCAGCCTGGGATCCCAGGGTTCGTCCTCGCGCGTCCGGAGGGGAAGGTCGGAATGGAAGGGCTCGCCGGGCGGCGCGAAGCGGCTCCGAAAGGGCTCCGGGGGGACGAATGGCGTGTGGGCGTCGTAGTAGTTGAGGAAGGCGAAGAACGGTCGCTCCGGCCGGCGGTCCAGCCACCGGAGGAAGGCGTGGTTGATGTCGCCAGCCTTCTTGCGGACCACCAGCTCCCGGGTTCCGATCAGGTCCCGGAGGCGCTCGTTCAGGGTGACCGCTCGGACCAGCATGCTGCTCACCAGGATCTGGCCCAGCGAGATCGGGTAATCCTCGTAGCGCTGAAACCCGCGCGCCAGGCCCGTCTCGCGATTGGTGTACGGCAGGTTGGCGACGAACCCGGCGGTGAGGTACCCCCGCGCCGACAGCACCTCCGCCAGGGTGGGGAAACGGCCATCGAGTGGCACATACCAGTCCGTCGGCAGCTCGTGGGCCTCGCGACCGGTAAACAGGCTCGCGTGCGACGGCAGGGTCCACGGCGCCGTCGATTGGGCCATGGTGAAGCGGACTCCCCGCTCCGCCCAACGGGTCAGCTGGGGCGTGGTGGGCCGCTCGTAACCATACAGGCTCAGGCTCGCCGCCCGCACGGTGTCCAGGATGATGAGCAGGATGTTCGGCCCGGCCGACGGAGCCGGGAGGGCCGAGACCGCCCGTCGCTCGGCGATCCAGCGGCTCGCCGGCAGGCCCACCGCCAGGGCCGCAAGCACCGGGGCCGCTCCGATCACCAGACGCCGCGCCGCCCGGGCGATCGCAGGATGGTCGGCCCATCGCATCCGGCTGGCCTGCACGCCGATCCCCGCGGCCATCAGGAGCGAGGCCGCCTGGTGAATCGGCGGGATCAGGAGGAACAGCGTGAGCGCGGCCAGCCCGGCGCCGAGCCCGACGATCTCCCGTTGCGGCGTGGGTCGTCCCCGGAGGGCACGGACCATCAGCCACGCCAGCGCGGCCAGCGCGAACAGGGCCGCGTCGACGGCGGGCGTCATCCAGAGGGTGTCGACCGGCTGGAACAGAAACAGCTTGCGAACGAACTTTCGCACGGCGCCGAAGCCGAGCTCGCCCAGCCCGGCCGCCAGGCCGAACGCCGCGCCCAGGAGAGCAGCGGGGCCGGCCGCAAGGGTCGGCCCGGGGGTACGCCTCATGGCTGGCGTCGAAACACCGTGTCAGTCGCGAGGCGGAGCGCGGACAGGACGTCGGAGAGACCCGGATCGCGAGCCAGATCCTCCCGTTCCATCGGATCGCGCTCCACGTCGAACAGCTCCTCTACCCCGTCTCCATAGTTGCGAATGTAGCGCAACGGACCGACCCGGATCGACGCGAGGTTGCCGCGGGAGACCGGGTACCAGAACGGCTGGCGGGGAACCTGGCGCACGCCGGTGAAGACCGAGTCGGCGACCGTGGTCGCCCCGCCCGCCCACCAGCGGGCGAGGGAACGGCCCGGGAACGGCGAGTCCGACAGGTCCAGCAGGCCGGCCACTGTGGCGGGGATGTCCCGGAGCGAGACCGGGGCGTCGACCCGAAGGCCGCCCGGCACACCCGGCCCGATGATGAGGAGGGGCACGTGGACCCCGGCCTGGTACAGCGTATTGCCATGATCCCAGGCCCCGTGTTCCATGAACTCCTCGCCATGATCCGAGGTCACGATCACGATCGTGCGCTGGAGCATACCCTGCTTGTCCAGTGCGTCCAGCAGCTTGCCGATCTCGTGGTCGAGATAGGCGATGGCGGCGTCGTAGGCGTCGATGGCTCCCTGGATCCGGGCCGGCGTCGGATTCGGCTCGGCCCCATTCTCCTTGCGATAACGGGTGTTGAGTGGTACTTCCGGCGTCCGGAACCGGGCGGGCCAGGGCTCGGGCGGAAGATAGGGCCGGTGGGCGTCATAGTAGTTGAGCATCGCGAAGAACGGGCGATCGTCCGCCGCGGCCCAGGTAAGAAACGCCCGGCTGATGGCCGGCGCCATCTTGCGACCGAGGTTGTCGTAATTGCCGATCAGCCGGCGGAGCGGCTCCACCCGGGCCACGGCGCGCCAGAGCGCCGCGCTCCGTAGCACCTGGCCCGTTGTCAGGGTGTAGTCCTCGAACCGCCCGAACCCCCGGTCCAGCCCCACCTCGGCCGAGCAGTAGTCCGTGTTGGCCACGAACCCCCCGGTCCGGTACCCCGCGGCGCCCAGGACCTCGCTCAGCATCGGAAACCGGTCGTCGAGCGGAACCATCCAGTCGGCGGAGAGCTCGTGCATCCACCGGCCGGTCAGGAGAGACGCGTGACTCGGCAGGGTCCAGGGGGCCGTCGAGTAGGCCTGGAGGAAGGTCACGCCACGCTCGGCCCAGCGCTCCAGCTCCGGCGTGGTCGCGCGGTGATACCCATGCAGACTCAGGCTCATCGCCCGGACCGTATCCAGCACGATCAACAGGACGTTGGGAGTTCCCGGTCGAGCCGGAGGCAACGCCGCGAGAGACCGCCGCTCCCGGAGGACATCGCGCCCGATCGAGACCGCTGCGACTGCGGTCAGGAGGGCGAGCCCGGCCGGTGCTGCGCGCCGGAACCAACGACGCGCCAGGGGCTCGCGGCCTGCAAGCCAGCGGCTCGCGGCCGTGGCCACGCCCGCGCTCAAGACCAGCGCGGCAAGGCGCTGAATCTGGGGAAAGGTGTACAGGGCGCCGAACACGCCGAGCGCGGCGAACACCCACGCCGTCGCGAGCCACGCCGGGAAACGGGGCACGAGACGCCCGACCAGCCCGATCCCGGCGGCGATCGGAACGAAAAGCGCCAGCAGGGCGGCCGGCGCGGTCCACCAGACGTGATGGCCGACGAAGACCAGCGGCTCGACGGCCACCCGCCGAAGCTGGAGCGCGCCCAGGTCGAGTCCCCCGGCAACCAGGGCCCCGCCCACGGCCAGCGCCAGGAGATCGACCGCCTGGGATGCGGCGAGGGGGCGTCGCCGCATCAGTGCTCGCGGGACAGGACGAGCCCCGAACGATCCGTCGTCGGGCAGCGATCCTCGGGGGCGGGCGGGAGGCCGGCGGAAGCGGGTCCGGCGGGCGCGTCGAACTCGTCCCTGATTTCCTCGGGCAGCGCGCCAGCGACTACCAGCGAGTCGAGGAGATCGTCCACCACCTCTCCCGCCCACGGGGCCCCGGACAGGTCCGTGAGTTCCATCGGGTCGGTTCGGTGGTCGAAGAGCGTGACCTGTGGTTCCGGCGCGACGCGGGCAAGGACCCGGAGCGGACCCCATTGGGCCGCGACCAGGTCGCTCTGACTGGCCGGGTAGTGCCCGGGCAGGTTGCTGGCCCGGGTGACCGAGGTATGGACCACCGATGGCTCCGTCTCCTGGTCCCCATCGGTCCAGAACCGGGCCAGGCTTCGCCCCGGGAAAGCCTGCTCGCCACCAACGAGGTCGGCAATCGTGGCCGGGAGTTCCCGAAGCGTCACCGGCGCGGCGATCCGGCACCCCTCCGGCAGGCGTTCGGGCCAGGCCATGACCAGGGGAACCTGCACGCCCGGCAGATAAAGCGAATTCCCGTGGCCCATCACTCCGTGCTCGTCGAATTCCTCGCCATGGTCCGAGGTCACGATGACCAGAGTGTTCTCAAGCATGCTTTGTGCCCGAAGGCTGTCGATCAGGTGTCCGACGGCCGCGTCCAGGCCTGCGATCGACGCCCGGTAGGCCCGGTGCCGGAGTTCGATCGAGTCGGCCTCCCAGCCCTCGGCGCGCAGGGGCAGCCCCAACGGGGTCCTGGGCCGGTCGCCAACAAACCGCCGCCACTCCGCCGGCGGCGGATAGTACGGCGCGTGAGCGTCGTAGTAGTTCAGGAAGGCGAAGAAGGGGCGGCCCCGCTGCCGCCGCAGCCAGCCGAGGGCCCTGCGATTGATCTCCACCGCATGGACGCGGTTGGGCAGGTCGGGCGGGATCCTGAGCAGGGACCGGATGCCGGCGTCGGCCATTCGCGAGAGGCGGGTGAGACGTGCCAGCGTGCCGGGCAATAGCCGATGGTCTTCGAAATGGCCGAACCCGCGGGCCAGGCCGGTCTCGAGCGAGGCGTACTCGGTGTTGGCCACGAAGCCGGCGGTGGCGTACCCCAGCTTGGCCAGCGTCTCTGCCAGGGTCGGGAAGGTCCGATCCAGGGGGCGGAAGTAGTCGGTCGACAGTTCGTGCGCCCAGCGCCCGGTGAAGAGGCTCCCGTGTGCCGGGAGGGTCCAGGGGGCGGTCGACATGGCGTGCTCGAAGACCACGCCGCTCCGCCCCAGACGGTCCAGCGTGGCGGTGGTCGCGGGGCCCCGATACAGCGACAGCTCGATCCCCCGCACCGTGTCGAGGACGATCAGAAGCACGTTGGGCAGCCCGGTCCGCGCCGGTTCGGCAGCGGAGGGCGCGGACCTTGGAATCCGCGCCCCCGCCCACAAGGCCATCGGGGCCAGGACGACCACCACCGGCAAGGTCGCGAGCGCCAGGCGACCGGACGGCGCCCACCGATGTCGCAACCAGCGCTCCCCCTGGAGGCCGATCCCGGCCGACAGCAGCACGATCGCGCTCCAGTGCAGCCGCCCCGGGACCAGGAGCACCCCGGCGGTCGCCAACATGAGCGGTACGGCCAGCGAGGCCGTGAGGCGGGCCCGGTGCCAGCGGGCCGGAAGCACGGCCACCACGGCCAGTGCCGCCGCGGCCACCACCAGGGCATTCACCGCCGGTGCCAGCAACCAGTAGAACTCGGGCACGAACACCAGCCGCCCGTCGAGGAGTCGCCGGGCGGCGGTCCAGCCCGCCTCGAGCAGGCCGCCGGCCCCTCCGAGCCACAATCCCGCCACGGCGGTAGTGCGGAGCGCCTTGCCAGCCAGACCCCCTCCGTCAGCCCGTGCGTCAGTCATTGCCTGTGTCCCCATCAGCTGTGTCCGCCGCAGGCGTGTCGGGGCGGATTGGCGTCGAGGCCCGCCCCGGGGCGGCGTTGACGCCGACCGGTCATGTCGATCCCCCGCAACGTAATGGTTAGGCAGGCGCCTCGGCAGCCGCCCCACTGTTGCGGCGGGCTGCGGCGTGCCAGGTTTTGCAGATCGAGAAGCACTCGTCCGGCAGGGGACGAGGCCCGATTCTCGCAAACGACGGTTCCACTCTTGGAGACGAACGGGCCCGGGAGACCCGCACTCGGTGGCACGGTTGAACGTCACGCACGTTACGGCGCCCGCCCCGGTCGGCGGCCTCGAGTCGGTGGTCGCGGCGGTCGCCGGGGGTCTCGCCGCCCGGGGCCACGAGGTCCACCTGGTGGCGCTCCTCGGGCTGGGGCCGCAGGACCGATGCGAGGCGTTCGGGGGTCTGGAGGCCCGCGGGGTGGACCTGCGCGAGATCCGGTTGCCACCGAGGAGCTACGGCGCCGAAGTGGGGGCCGTGGCACGGGTCCTCCGGGAGGCCGGGGGCCTGGCGCACTGTCACGGCTACCATGCGGACCTGGTGGGGTGGCGGGCCGGGGTCGGGTCCCGCCGGCGCCTGGTCTCGACCGTGCACGGGTTCACCGGGGGCGGGCTGAAGAACCGGATCTACGAACGACTGGATCGCTGGGCGTTGGCGCGGTTCGACGCCGTCGTCGCGGTGTCGGCGCCGCTGCGGCAGCAGCTGATCGCCCGCGGGATCCGGAGCCAGCGGATCCATCTGATCCCGAACGCCTGGGCTTCGTCCGATGCTCCCTGTGCCCGGAACGTGGCGCGGGACGAACTCGGGTTGCCGGCGGAGGGCCTGGTGGTGGGCTGGGTTGGCCGACTCACCGAAGAAAAGGGTCCGGACCTGTTTGTCGATGCGATGACGAGGCTGCCGAGCGACGTGAACGCGTCGGTCCTTGGCGAGGGCCCGCTGCGCCCGTCGCTGGTCGCGCGGGCCCGCGCGGCGGGCCTGACCGACAGGATTCGGTGGCACGGCGTGGTCCCGCGGGCCGCCCGGCTGCTGGCGGCGTTCGACGTCCTGGTCCTGAGCTCGCGCACTGAGGGGACTCCCATGATCCTGCTGGAGGCAATGGCCGCCGGGGTTCCGGTCGTGGCGACCGCCGTCGGCGGAGTCCCGGATGTGGCGCCCGGTGGTGAGGTGCTCCTGGTGCGTGAGTTGACGCCCGAGGCCGTGGCGGCTGGAATCGCGCAATGTCTCGCCAACCCGGACGCGGCGTTGGCGCGGGCGGCAGCCGCCCGCGCCCGGGTCCAGGCCGAGTACGACCTCGAGACCTGGCTGGACCGGCACGAGGAACTCTACCGGAGCCTGGGATGAACGCGGCCGCCTGGGCGGGTCTGGTGCTCTTCCTTCTCCCCCTCGCGCTGATGATCGCGGCGTACCTCGTCTATCCGCTCGCGCTGTGGGTGGCGGCACGCCGCCGCCCCACGCCAACCTGGCCGGAACCGACGGAATGGCCCGAGATCACCATCTCGGTGCCGGTCTACAACGAGGCCGGCGCCATCGGCGCCACGCTGGAGAACCTCCTCGCCACCGACTATCCAGCCGAGCGCCGCCACATCCTGGTCGTCTCGGATGCCTCGACCGATGGCACCGACGAGATCGTCAGGGGGTTCGCCGCCCGGGGGGTCCAGCTAGTCCGGCTACCCCGGCGGAGCGGCAAGACGGCCGCGGAGAACGAGGCCGGTCGACACCTCCGCGGATCGATCGTGGTCAACCTGGACGCCACCATCCGGATCCCGGCCTTCGGGCTCAAGGCGCTGATCCGGGCCTTTGGGGACCCCACCGTCGGCGTGGCCTCCGGCCGGGACATCAGCGTCGGCGACGTCTCTCGCGAGCATAATCGGGACGAGTCGAGCTATGTCGGCTACGAGATGTGGGTCCGCCGCCTGGAGACCCGGTGCGGGTCGATTGTCGGGGCGAGTGGCTGCTTCTACGCCATCCGCCGCGAGTTGTTCGACGCGATCTTTCCCGAGGCGTTGAGCCGCGACTTCGCTTCGCCGCTCATCGCCCGCGAGCAGGGCTTCCGCTCGGTGTCGGTGGACGACGCGATCTGTTATGTCCCCCGGACCCGCTCGCTCCGGGCCGAATACCGGCGAAAGGTCCGGACCATGACCCGAGGGCTGGAGACCCTCTGGTACAAGCGTCACCTGCTCAACCCCTGGCGCTACGGGCGCTTCGCCGTCTTCCTCTTCGGGCACAAGCTCCTGCGGTGGATGGTGTTCGTCGCCCTGCCGCTCGCGGCCCTTGGCCTCGCCCTCCTGGCCATCGAGACGGCGGTGGGGCGGGTTCTCGTGGGCATTCATCTCGCGGTCGGTGCGCTGGGCGCGGCGGGGTACTACTGGCCCGCCGGTCGGCGCGCCCCACGGGTGCTGGCCATCTCCGGCTTCGCGGTGAGCAGCCACGTGGCGGGGCTGGTGGCGTGGATCCGGGCGCTCCGCGGAGAGCTCAATCCGATCTGGGAGCCCACCCGGCGAGCCTGATCACTCCGGCAGCAGTCGCTGGAGCGCGGCGTGGAGTTCGCGGGCCACCGCCCGGGCAAGCGAATCGGCCGTGGTGGCGGAGGTCCCGGCCAGCGGAACCACGATCCGGACCAGCGACTCCTCCGAGCGGCGCCGGAGAGCCGAGTCGCGGATCAGGTCGAGCTTGACCCGGTACTCGTTGGCTTCGGTCCGACCCCGACCCTGATACCAGTAGTACACCAGGGCCTGCTGGTTCCGGTTGGCGATCACGAACCGGTTGACCCGGATCGGCGACGTCTCTCCCTCCAGCGTCTCCCGCCGCGATTCGAGGGGCTCCCAGCCGCCGCCAGGGAGGCAGTTCTTGGGCGAGTGGATCGTCTTGCCCTGTCGCTGCCGGTCGTAGTAACCCACGTATACGGTGAACGCCGAGGAATCCCGCACGTACAGGCGATGCACCGAAGCGCTCGCCCCCGCGACCCGGGCCTCCTCCGGGTCGATCGCCAGGTCCGACGCGGTGTGGCCCGCCAGTTCCCGGGGCAGCTCGTCCAGCGGCGCCACGAGGGGCATCGCCCGCTGGGCCTGGATCGAGAGGTTGAGCAGGCAACCCGCTCCCAGCACCACCGACGGCCACCAGCCGGCCCTCCCGGTCAGCGCCGCGCCCATCGGGCCTCCGCGCGCGCGAGCGTCCAGGCGATGGCCCCGAGCAGGGCGAACGCCACCAGGAAGAGCAACCAACCTTCGGTGAGGTGCATGAATCCCTCGCCCAGGGCGGGGTCGACGAAGAACACCAGGAACCCGGTCAGGAAGACCCGGATCCCGTTCAGCACCACGGCCAGCGGGATCGCGAGGCCGACCAGCATGACCCGGGTGAGCGGCGCCCGAAGCCAGAGGCCCCCGGCCAGCACCCCGAGGCTGAGCAGGGCGGTCAGCGACCGGAGCCCGCTGCAGGCCTCGGTCACGAAGAGCCGGTGCCCGGGAAGGTAGATCACGTTGCCGTCGAGCAGCACCGGCACGTGGCGCGCCTCCAGCAGCGTCGCCCCGATCCGCGACGCCTGGAACTGGAGCGGCATCGCGATGCTGTTGAGCAGGACCTCGGGCAGGGGAATCGAGAGCCCAAGGAGCACCAGCGGGAGCCACCAGGCCAGCACCCTCCGCCATCCGGCGACGAACACGATGAGGCCCACTGCCGCCAGCAGCATCGATCCCCGCATCGTGAACAGCTCGGCCGCAACGCCCGACACGTAGCGGAGCGCCACCGCGGCCGCCAGGATCACCAGCCCCGCTCGGGGCGCCGGGACCGCCGGCACCGCGGCGCGCGACCGCCAGGCCAGCCATCCGGCGACTGGCGCGAGCAGCAGGCCGTGGCCGGCGTCGGGGTTGTTCCACCAATCGAAGAGCAGGGCGTACGCCGGCTGGGCGAAGAGAATCCCGAAGAGCACCGCCCCCGTCACCAGGGGCAGCCACCGCTGGGCCGGTCGCGCGGGAACGTCGACGGCCACGGCCCCGGCCATCTACCAGCCGCCCTTCCGGAACAGGACCACCGGGATCGTCTTGAGCATGATCCTGAGATCGGTCCAGACCCCCTGCGTCTGGATGTACTCCAGATCGTACTGGAGCTTGCGCCGCACGTCGTCGAGGCAGGTGTCGTACTGTTGACTCACCTGGGCCAGGCCGGTGATGCCGGGGCGGACCCATTGCCGGAGCGGGTACTGCTCGAGGTCGTCGGCCAGTCGCGCGAAGATGCTGGGTCGCTCCGGGCGCGGCCCGACGATGTTCATGTCACCCTTGAGGACGTTGAACAGCTGGGGAAGCTCGTCCAGCCTGGTCTGGCGCAGCACCCGGCCAATCCAGGTCACCCGGGGATCGTTCCGGGCCGCCCAGACGGCGCCGCTTCCCCGCTCGGCGTTGGCCCGCATCGTCCGGAACTTGTAGATGATGAAGGGCTGTCCTCCGAGGTCGCAGACCCGCTTGCGACTGCGGCGCAGGGGATTGTCCCGCGGGGATCGCCGGTTCACGCCGATCCGCGTCTGGGTGTAGAGAACCGGCCCCGGCGAGGTGAGCTTGATCAGCACAGCGATCACGATCATCGCCGGCAGGGCGACGAGCAGCATCGCCGTCGCCACGGCGACGTTGAGCCATCGCCGGGGTCCCTCCGGCCGGACCACGCCCAGCCCTTCAATGACCGTCGCCTCCCCGGCCGCGGGCAGGTCGGTCGGGGAGGGCAACGAAGGCGTCGGCTGTGCCGTCACGGTCATGGGATGCAGTGTGGGCCGCTCAGAAGATCCGGATCAGCAGATACGTGACGCTCACCACGGTTTGGAGCGGCCAGAGCCAGTTGCGCACCGACATTCCCGACCCGCCCGGATTCCGAACGCCGCTTCCCGAGCTGCCAAGCACCAGCTCGTCGCCCCCATGCAGGTTGAGCTGATCGAGCGACAGGCCCCCCTCGATCGCCCGTTGGATCTCGGTGCCCGCGATCACCTCCTGCCCCTGCCGGCGGACAGCCGACTTCTCCATCTTGACGTTGCCGCCGGGCCCACCGGCCTGCATGATCGCATCGGTGATCAGCGCGTCGGCCGGGAGGGTGTAGTAGCCGGGCCGGCCGACCGCTCCCATGATGGCGAGCCGAATGACGGATCCCTGGACCGTCACCTGCGGGTCCTTGATGTACTTGCTGATCACTCCGGTCAGGTGCGGTCCCAGCTCGGATCGGAGGACGCCAGCCAGCGAAATCGGCGGGAGCTGAGGCAGGCTCAGCACCCGGCCGGGAAGCACCGGAAAGGTGCCGGTCAACGACGCTTCGCCCACCACGGCGATGGTGATCTGGTCGCCCACCTGGAAGTCGCCTTCGGCCAACCGCTGCTTGACCAGGGAGGCCTCGGCTTCCCGGGCCTTGCGGAACGCCTTGCTGTACCCCGGCGACGCGATCGCCTGCTCCAGATCGACCAGCGCGGCCTCCAGCTCGGCCCGGGATGCCTGAGCCCGCCGGGCGTCCAGGCCCGGCTCCTGAGCCGCCATCGGGTACATCCATCCAGCCAGAAGCCCCGCCGCGAGCCACCAGGCCGTGAGGGCTGGACTCGTCTTCACCTTGAACTCCCCCTCGAAGTCGTCGGTCTCGAACATCGTCGAATCGGTCGGCGTGAACAACCCACCCCGCCGCCGGGCCGAACTCCTCGTCGTTGTCGCCGGCTCGCCGTCACCCCCGACCGGCTCGCCACGCAGCCCGCTGATCGGCGTTCCGCGAAACGCACGTTCCGAGCCGAGGGTACGGGCGGGCCGCCCGGGACCGATGGGGACCGGTCAGCGCGTGCAGTTTCCAGCACCAGGAGCCATTCCGGCCCCGGACCGCCCTGGCCGCTGCCTGCCGGGCCGGTCCCTTAAGCGACGGCCGGGCACCAACCTAGACGGCGAGATCCTTGCAATGCGCCGGTTGGCCTGACGGCTTCCAGGGACTCTCCCGAATGCAGGGCTCTGGTTGGATGACCTTGATGACGCTCGCGTTAGAGCAATTCCTCGCCTCCGGCGCGCCGCCCAGGCACAGAGAAAGGCATCGCGATCGTTGCGGGCGCGCAACAGTCGCCTGTCTCACGTGTGCGGCCAGTGCAACCGGCCTGAGGCGATACTTGGCAGGCCCTCCGGACCGACGAACATGATCCACCCGGCCGGTGAGCCTGGTCGCACGATCCTCGTGGCCAACGACCACGAGTGGACCGCGAGGTCACTCGACACCATTCTGGGAGCCGAGGGATACTCGGTCGTTCGCGCCTTCACCGCCGCACAGGCCCTGGAGCGTGCCACCGCGGTCAGGCCGGACGCGTTCGTGCTCGATGTTCAGTTACCGGACCAGGACGGCATGAGCCTCTGCCGGGCAATCCGCAACGAGCCCTGCCTGGGTCCGGCCATCCCGGTGCTGCTGACCACCGCTGGTCCGTCGGGCCGGCAGGAACGCCTCGCGGCCTATCGGGCGGGTGCCTGGGAGTTCTTCGGCCAGCCCCTGGACGGAGAGGCCCTGCTGCTCAAGCTGGCTGTCTTCCTCGAGGCGAAGTCGGTCGCAGACGGTCTTCGGGACGGAAACCTGATCGATTCCCGGACCGGCCTGTACAATCGGATGGGCCTGACGGTGCGCGGGCGGGAACTCGCTTCGGTCGCGGCTCGGCGGCGCCAGCCGCTCGCCTGTCTGGCCCTGCGGCCCGCGCTGCCCGACCTCGAGGCCGCGCTGGCCACCGCCGAGGAAGTGGCCCGCAACGTGGCCGCGGTCCTCCGATCGGCAGGCCGCTCGGCGGATGCGATCGGGCGCCTCGGCATGCTTGAGTTCGCCGTGATCGCGTCCGGCACGGGACCGGGTGAGATCCGTCACCTGGTGCGACGGCTCAACGAAGTGGCGGCGGCCTCCTCACTCCGGTCGGTGGTCGGTGAGTCGGGGTCGGTGTTCCGGGCAGCGGTGTCCGCCGTGGAGAACGCAGCGGAGCCTCGGGTGGACCCGACCGAACTCATCGACCAGGCGGAGCGGGCCGTCCGGGACCTGGACGGGGAGGCGCTGATCGTCAGCTCCGGCCGGTAGGATCGACGAACGAGCGGGCCCCCGGTGGCGGCGCGGCCGCCACCGGGGGCCCGCACTGCAGGCTCCCTCTTATCGCGAGGCTGGAAGCGGCGGGCTCTCCTGCCCGACCGGCTCCTCGACGACCGACTCCATTTCCGGGGCGTACTCGTAGGCGTAGTACTTGTAGGCGCCGTGACCGACGTCGATGTGGTTGAGGATCGCGCCTACCATCCGGGTCGGCAGGCGTTCCATGAGCGCCAGCTTCGCCTCGGCCAACTGCCGGTCGGTCTCGCCAGCGCGCAATACCACGGCGACCGCGCCGGTAGCCGTGGCGAGCACAAACGGGTCGACGCCGGCGCCGAGCGGCGGGCTATCGACCAGGATCACCGCGAAGCGGCGGCGCAGCAATGTCATCAGCTCGGTCATCCGGGCCGATCCCAGCAGCTCCGGACCCCTCGCCATCCGGCTCCCGCTCGGCAGCAGGGTGAGCCGTTCATGCTGCGTCGGGTAGAGGACGCTCTCCGGATCCAGACCGAGGTCCAGGTGGTCCAGCAGCCCGGGTCGGCGAGCGACCTGGAAGGTCTTGTACTGCTCGCCCCGCCGGATGTCCCCATCGATCAACAGCGTCTCGTACCCCGCGTCGGCGAAGGAAATTGCCAGGTTTGCCGCGATCAGCGACTTCCCGTCGCCAGGGCTCGGACTGGTGATCGTGACCGTGATCGGTTCGCTCCCGGGGAAGGAATGGCTCAGGTTGAGGCGAATCGAACGGAACGCCTCGACGATCTGGGCGGTCTCCGCCGGGGAGCGAAGGCCCCGGGTTTCTCGCCGGATCACCGGCACGGCCCCCAGAATCGTGAGCCCGAGCTCGTGGGTTGCCTGCTCCGGGTAGCGGAACCGCCGGTCAATCCGATCGAGCAGCACGGCGAGAGCGAGAGCGAACCCGATGCTGCCAGCCACCCCCATCAGGATGATCCGGGGGGCGGTGTTCGATGAAGGCCGGGTCGGCACCGCCGCCCGGTCGAGAATGCTCACGTCGGGCGTGGCGCTGAGGGCGGCCAGTCTGGCGTCGGCCAGCCGGTTCTGGAGCGTCTGCGTGAGTCCCACCGCCGAGGCCGCCTCCCGCCGGAACCGGTCCTCGGTGAGCGATCGCACCGGAATCTTCCGAAGCTCTTCGGTTTCGGCCTCAAGGTCCCGCTCCAGCTCGGCTTCCTGGTTCTTGAGCTGGACGACGAGCCGCTCGGCGTAGGTGGGAACCGTCCTGGTACGGAGCTCCTCGAGGCGATCGAGCAAGTCGCGGACCGTCTTGTGCTCGTCGGTGTACCGGAGGCGGTTGGCGCGGATCTCGTTCTCCACCACGGCCACTTCGCTCAGGATGCCCATCAGGCCGGGCGCCCCCTTCACCGCGCCGATGGTGTGGAAGGCGTCGACCTGGACCACGCCCTCCTCGCGTCCCCGGGCCAGTACCTCCTCGATCGCCTTGCGGTCCTTCCGAATCGCCGAGAGCTGGGTCCGCTTCGCGAAATAGTTGCCCATGACCGTGGGTTGCGTCTGCGACAGCCCGGAGGGCAGGGGCAGCGCGTCCTCGCGGGGCTCGGTGATGGTCCGAATCCGATAATCCTCCAGCGCCGTCTCGGCCACCCGGGTGGTCGAGTCGGCCTGGCGGAGCTGCTTCTCGAGATCAGCCATCAACTGGACCAGTTTTTCCTTCTTGAGACGGTCCGCCACCCCCACAAACTCGTCGAGCAGGGCGTTGACGATGGCGGCGGTCCGCTCCGGATCCGTGCCGGTGAGCGACACGTTCATGAACACGCCGTTCTTGCCGGGCGCCGAGATCCGGAGCGAGCCGAGGATCTCGTTCGAGGCGTCGCGGGGCGACAGGACCGAGAAGACCACCTCGCGATCCCGCCCGAGCGCCGCCGCCGTTGGCGCCCAGAGGAACCCCTGGCCGCGGCCGATCGAGTCGCCCACCATGCCGGAATCCACTACGAACCCCTGGCGGCTCTGGAGGGTGAACCGGCGGCCGGTGGCGTCCACCCGGAGCCGGTACTGCCCCGGTCGAATGCGCGAGGCGATGTCGAAGCCATCGAACGCCGCGGAATCCGCGGGCGGCACCACCAGGAACAGACGGGTCTTCCGGACGACGGGGTCGACGACCGCGTAGCTCCGCATCAGGTGCATCCAGGAGTCGTCCTGGAGCAGCTCGGCCGCCTGGATCGGGCCACCCCGGCTCCGGGTGTTGGCTTCGATGTAGATCGTTCCCGCCGCGCGGTACTCCGGCTTCAGAAAACGCGTGGCGGTGACGCTCCCCGCCACCCCCAGCGTCGAGACCGCCAGCACCAGCCACTTGTACCGCAGCAGGGCCGAGAAGACGCGGCTGATCTGCGCGGCGATCGACGGCCCCTCCTCTGGTCCCTGCAAGCCCCCGTAGGCCTGGGTCGGCTCGATCCCGGTCGCGGTCGCCGGAGCCGGGACTGGCGGGCCGCTCGCTTCGCCGGGCGGAAGTCGCTCGATCATGAATTCCCCTGTCTGCGCGATGGGGCGCCTCGGGTCTCGGTCCCCGGCGGTCCACCGCAGTCCATCCTCAAGCTGCAAGGGCGGTACCGGAAGGGGACAGCCCGGGTCGAGGGTCGACCCCCTCGGCCCACTCCGGCCGACCGTGCCTCAATAACTTGTCTCCTCTTGCAGTTAGACGGAAGGACTGATATTGTAGCGCATACGCAACATCATTGTAGTAGCAATACATCATTGTTGCGGTGCGGCGGTTGCAAAGGGGTTCGGCCGTTGCGGCCGCACCGTCGGATCTGAGGGAGGCGCGGCACAGTTTTCGCCAAATCGTCGACCGCGATCCCCGGACGAGTTGAATCGCAGCGACAGGCAGGGACGATGGCTGCTCCTGGCGGTGCAGGCACGGCAAAAACCGAGGGCAACCGCCGTGACTCCGGTGGGGCCCGGGATCCCCTGTCGATCCCGGCCGAGGTCAAGGAAAGCATCCGGATCCTGGTGGTTGACGACGAGCGCACGCTCCGCGAGAGCTGCGCCAGCGTCCTCCAGATGGACGGGTACACCGTCACGCTGGCCGGCAAGGGCGAGGAAGCTCTCGACTACGTTCGCAACCGCCGGTTCGACATCGTGCTGGTCGATTTGTACATGTCGCAGGTGTCGGGGCTCGAGATCCTGCGAGCCGCCCTCGACGCGAACCGCGACACCATCGTCGTGGTGATGACTGGCAACCCGAGCGTCACCACCAGCATCGAGGCGCTCCGCGCGGGGGCCTGGGACTACCTGCCCAAGCCCTTCTCGGCCACCCACCTGCAGGTGCTGGTCGGCCGGGCGTCGCACGCGGTGATGGTCTCGCGGGAGGCCAGCGATCTCCGGCAGCAGTTGTTCCAGCAGCAGAGTCACAGCGACAACATCGCCCTGATCGGGATCTCTCCGGTGTTCCGCAAGGCCATCGAGCTCGCCCGGAAGGTGGCCCCGACCGACGCCTCGGTGTTCATCAGCGGCGAGAGCGGAACGGGCAAGGAGGTCATTGCCCAGTTCATCCACCAGAACAGCCGGCGGGCCCGCCGGCCGATGGTGGCGATCAACTGTGCCGCGCTCCCGGAGCCGCTCCTCGAGTCGGAGATGTTCGGGCACCGGAAGGGCGCCTTCACCGGCGCGGATCGCGACAAGCCCGGCCTGCTGGAAACCGCCAACGGCGGCACGCTGTTCCTGGATGAGCTGACCGAGATGCCGCTTCCCCTGCAGGCCAAGCTGCTCCGGGTCATCCAGGACGGGGTCGTTCGGCGGGTCGGTTCCGAAACCACTGACGCCCAGGTGGACGTCCGGTTCATTTCGGCCACGAACCGCGATCCGCAGCAGGCGGTGGACGACGGGGCGCTGCGGGGCGACCTGTACTACCGGCTTCGCGTGGTTCCGATCGCGCTGCCGCCCCTCCGGAAACGACTGGAGGACATCCCGCTCCTCGCCAACCACTTCCTGACGCTCTACTGGGGCCGGCACCGGGGTCTGGTCGAGCGGGTGCCGCGGCTGAGCGAGGAATGCATCGCCTACCTCAAGTCGCGCCCCTGGCGCGGGAACGTCCGCGAACTGCAGAATCTGATCGAGCACGTGGCCGTGCTGGCCGAGCCGGACCAGGCCCTCCGGCCGGAGGACATCCCGGCCTACGACGATTCCCCGGCCGGGCCGCCGACGGGCGAGGGACCGCTCACCTCGGGTCCCGACGAGGCCTACCATCCGGCGAAGGAACGGGTCATCGCGCAGTTCGAGCGGGATTACCTGACGCGTCTGGTGGCCCGGGCCGGGGGCAACATGTCCAAGGCGGCGCGGATTGCCAGCGTCGATCGCACCACTCTCTATCGGCTGATGGACAAGCACGGGGTCCACCGCCAGAGTAGCGCCGAGGAGGAGGGATGAGCGTCGCGGGGGTCACCCCCGGACTGCTCACACTGCTGGGAGAGGCGACCCGCCGGGTGGCCGCGACGTGGGAGCGGGTACGCGAGGACGCGGCCTCGCCCGAGGAGGTGGGGGCCCTGGCGGCCGAGCTGGGCCGCGCCGTCACCGCCCAGGTGGCGAGCCCCGGCGAGGCAACGGTTCCGGCGCGGGGCCCACTGGCCAGGCGGGTGCTGGGTCTGGTGCGCCACGAGTTCATCCTGCTCGCCAGTGCCCAGCTGCCGGAGGTCGACCCGGCAGCCCTGCTCGCCGTGCTCCGCGGGTTCGAGGAGGTGGCCCTGCAGTTGGAGCCGGCCTGGAACGAGCGCTTCACGGACCGCCTGTCGGGCCCCGACGGACTGGAGTTGGTGGTCGAGGTGGCCCACGACCTCCGCTCGCCCCTGACGTCGATCCTCTTCCTCGCCGAGACGCTCCAGCGCGGCCGGAGCGGCCCGGTGACCCCGCTCCAGGAACGGCAGCTGGGCCTGATCTATTCCGCTGCCTTCGGCCTGAGCTCGGTGGCCAGCGATGTGATTGAACTGGCCCGGGGCGGCGATCGGCTGGTCGATCTCGAGCCCCTGCCGTTTTCCGTCACTGACATCCTGGAGTCGGTGCGCGACATCGTGCTGCCGATCGCCGAGGAAAAGGGGCTCGAGGTTCGGATCGCGCCTCCGGCACGATCGGCACGCATCGGTCATCCGGTGGCGCTGAGCCGGGTGCTCCTCAACCTCACCACCAACGCCCTGAAATTCACCGACCAGGGCTACGTCGAGGTCGCCGCCAGGGAAACCGGCGACGCCGTGCTCGAGTTCTCGGTCCGGGATACCGGACGGGGCATTCCCAACGCCTCCATGGCCATGCTGTTCGAGCCCTTCCGGCGACGCCAGAAGGAACGGGACTACGCCTTTTCGGGATCCGGGCTCGGGCTCTCGATCTGCCGGAAGCTGGTCGAAGCCATGCAGGGCGAGCTCCAGGTCGAGACCGGCCCCGCCGGCACCCGCTTCTTCTTCGCCCTCTTGCTGCCCCAGGTCGAGGGGGGCGCGATGCTGGGCGAGTGATCGCATGGCGACGCTCCTCCACGTCGTCGGCGCCCGGCCCAACTTCATGAAGGCGGCTCCGGTCCTCGCAGCCGGCCGGGGCCGCCAGGTCAGGCAGCTGCTGGTCCACACCGGCCAGCACTACGATCGCTCCATGAGCGACGCCTTCTTCGATGATCTGGGCCTTCCAGCGCCCGATGAGCACCTCGGCGTCGGTTCCGGCACCCACGCCGAACAGACGGCCAGGATCATGCTCGCGTTTGAGCCGGTGCTGACCCGCCATCGCCCGGACTGGGTCGTGGTCTACGGCGACGTCAACTCCACCGTGGCCTGCGCGCTCGTGGCTGCCAAGCTGGGCATCCGGGTCGCTCACGTGGAGGCCGGCCTCCGGAGCCGCGACTGGTCGATGCCGGAGGAGATCAACCGGGTGCTGACCGACCGGCTGGGCGATCTGCTCCTCACCCCAAGCCGCGATGCCGACCGCAACCTCCTGGCGGAGGGGATTCCCCCGGCCCGGA
The DNA here is from genome assembly GCA_964521535.1 of uncultured Gemmatimonas sp. Classification (GTDB taxonomy): domain Bacteria; phylum Gemmatimonadota; class Gemmatimonadetes; order Gemmatimonadales; family GWC2-71-9; genus SHZU01. The sequence continues at coordinate 10,328 of CAZFSA010000051.1, read as the reverse complement.
TCCGGTTCGTGGGCAACGTGATGGTCGACACCCTCCTCGCCCTGCAGGAGCGGGCCCGCGCCGTCGACCTGCCCGGCCGTCTCGGCCTGTCGGAGGGTGGCTACGCCGTCGTGACCCTGCACCGGCCCTCCAACGTCGATGATCCGGCGACCCTGGAGGAACTGATGCTTGCCCTGGACGACCTGGGAGCGCGGATGCCGGTCTGCTTCGCCGTCCATCCCCGCACCCGGCAGCGCCTGGCCGAGTTCGGGCTTGCTCCCCACCACCCTCAGGTGCGGCTGCTCGACCCGCTGGGCTACCTCGAGACGCTGAGCCTGGTGGAACGCTCGGCGCTGGTGCTGACGGACTCCGGCGGCCTGCAGGAAGAGACCACCGTCCTCGGCGTCGCCTGCCTGACCGCGCGCCCCAACACGGAGCGACCGATCACGGTCACCCAGGGCACCAATCGCCTGGTGGCGTCAACCAGAGAGGGGATCGCCGCTGCCGTGGCTCAGGTGCTGGATCGGTCCGGCAACGGACGCCCCGTACCGCGACGGCCAGAGGGGTGGGACGGCCGCGCTGGCGAACGGGTGATGGACGCCCTGCTCAGCGCTCCCGCGGGCCCGTCGCGGGGCGGATCGAATCGAGAGGGGCGGCCCGCCGGTACAGAATGAACCGGGGCCATCTCGGGTTGCTGCCGCGCCACTCCCGGACGATCTCGTACTGTCCCTGCATGAAGTCCGGCATGTCCCGGCCCGGCGGAAGCCAGAACGCGTCGAACACGTACCTGGGCCGGTGATCCGCAATGACGGCCGGCAGAAACCGGGGGTAGGGGACCAGCCGCGGGTCGGGGATGGGCTCCTCGATCCGCATCGAGCCCGGCGTCACCAGGCCCATCGCGTCGTAGATCTGGCGCCCGGTGAAGTAGCCGACCATGCCGATGCCCCCCACCGCCAGCGGCTCCCCGGGAGGGAGGCTGTCCCGGAGCCAGTGAGCCGCGGCGAAACGCAACTGCTCGACGCCGAGTGGGCCCAGGTCGCCGCCGAGCCGCCGCGCGGTCCGGATGCCGTCGGGGAGCATGAGCACGGCCGTCAGCGCCACCGCCACCGACCAGGCGGCCCGCCGGCTGCGGGCCAGCCCCGCCAACGTCACCACCCCGATCGCCGCCCCGCCTGCCAGGCCCGCGAGCAGGGGCGTCTGATACCAGTCGTAACGCTGAATCGAACTCAGCGAGTAGGCGGCAGCGTAGGCAGCGCCCCAGATGCCCACCGCCACGGTCGCGGGGCGAGCCCGTCCCGCGCGGATCGCTGCGACCAGCCCGACCAGGGCGAAGGGCGCCCGGGGCTCCTGCGCCAGCCAGCGAGGCATCCACCCCAGCATCGTGTGCTGGGTGTGGAGCCGTTTCGCGATCATGCTGTTGGGAACCAGGCTGTCGAAGTAGGCCTGGGCGAAGACAAACCAGGGAGCGGCGATGGCGACATACACGACGGCCGCCCTCCACGGGAAGGTCCGTCGGGAAGCGAGATGGGCCGCCATGAGCGACACCCCCACCGCGGCTCCGTCGAGCCGAGTGAGCAGGCAGGCCGCGGCCAGCGCCGCCGCCAGCAGTTCCCGCCCGCTGGCATAGGCGAGGAAGGCCGCCAGGATCAGCACGACATAGAGCGGAGTCTCCATGCCGTAGGTGGCGACGCGGTGGAACAGTTGGGCACTCGCCAGCAGCCCGGCGGCGAGCACGCCGGCCGCCTCGCTGTGCAGGCGGCGGACCAGCAGGAACAGCAGCAGCGGCGCCCCGAGCAGCCCCAGGAAGCCGATCACCCAGCTCACCAACGGCACCGAGAGGCCGAGAAGCCGTGCGCCTGCCAGAAGCAGGGTGTACAGCGGCGTGCTGTTGCCCATCACCCGCTCGCCGAGGTTGTAGACCCACCCGCGGCCGGCGGCCAGGTTTTCCGCGTAGCGGTAGGTGATCCAGGGGTCGTCCGCGCCGTGAGGGGTCCAGTAGAGGGCGAACAGCGCTGCCGCACCCAGGGAGATCAGGGCCAGGGCCAGGGCGGCTGGTCGCGATACCGGGCCGTACCGGTCCGATCCGGAAGGCGGGGCTGTCATGGCTGGCGGTCGAAGCCGGGAGACCTGCCAGCCGGTCCGTAGACGAGGTCCCCCACCGGGGCGGTCAGCAGCGCCACTCGGGCGTCGTCCTCCGGGGAGAGTGCGCGTCGGCTGGCGGCGTCGGCAGCGGGGGTCGCACGCTCGATCACGCCCCAGGGCGCCAGCGTCTCGAGCCGACGGCCGTTGAACGAGGGCGCCGCGCAGGCCTCCGACCAGGAAAGGCCCATTCGCGTCAGAAGCGGCCGCAGCGTACCCTCGGGATCGGCCACCAACTCCTCGAACCGTACCAGGTGAAACCGGTCGGCGAACTCGCGCTGGGCCACCAGGGCTGCCAGCTGGCAGCAGCTCCAGGTCCAGGCGTAGCGATCCAGGGGCCACGGGAACGGTCGGCGGCGCGTGTCGGCGAACCCGGCCGCTGGATGTCGAACCACGTGGATCAGATGCCCATCAGGGAAGTCGGCGAAGAACCGCGCGGCGTCGAGCACCAGTGCCGGACTGAACCCCGCGATCAGTCGCTCCCGACCGCTGCTGCCCCGGTTGCGCCAACTGCTGAAGGTCGCCTGGAAGTAGGCCAGGACCACGTTCCGCCGGCTTCGGGGCCGGTCGCGGCAGGCCGCCACGAAGGCCCGGCGCCGCTCGGCCTCATCCATCTCGAGGCCGCAGTCGCGGAACTTGCTCCGGGTCCGGCTCCGGAGATAGGTCTTGAGCTCCTCATCACCAAAAAGATCGTAATCCGTCTCGGGAACTCCCTCCACCGGTAGCTCGGGCCACCGGTACCGCGGAGGAACCAGGCTCGCGAGGTGGTCGGGCGCCAGGCCGGTGCCCAGCTGCGACTCGAACGGGTACACCAAGAGCTCGGGGTGGCCATCCAGCAGCCGGTGGAGGGTATTTCCGCCGTTCTCGAACATGGCCGACACCATGATCAACGTCATGCCGGGTTGGCTCCGCACGAAGGGGAGGCGGGGAGAGGCAGCGGGGCGCAAGTTCGGTGCCTCCGGGCGTCAAGTCGTAACATCCATGCCACGGTCATTGCATCAACGCAATATGAGACCCTTTCCGTATGTGGGGCAGAGGCGATATTCTGATGCAAACGTGCAACATCATGCACTTGGCGAGCCTTCCAGTCCGATGCGGCTGGTGTGGGCTGGGTGGTCCGACCGCCACCGATCGGGCGGCCGTTGCGGCCCGGGCCCACTGATCTCAGTGGCCCCGATCCTGCACCCCGGCGGGCGGCCAATCGAATCCAGGGATCCGCGTCTGAACCGTCAATACCTCGAGCCAACCCGCAACCTCGTTCTCCCCGAGAGCGGATCGGTCTCTTCCTCCGTGCTGGCATACGAGGCCGATGAGGGGTGGTGGGAGGTCCTGGCAGAGACCGGCCTCGGGGTTGTCGTCTCGCGTGAATACGAGCACCTGGTGGTGGCGATGTCGTGGGCCGAGGGGCCGTGGCTCAGTCATCTGGAGCTGCCCCATCCCTCGGGCCTGTGGTGGGATGCAACGGCGCGGACGTTATACCTCTCCAGCACCAGGTGGCCGAACCAGATCATCGAGTTCCTGACGGTCGACCGCGATACCCCGCCGAGCGATCTCCACCCCCCGGAGGTGCCGGCGCTCGACGACCGGGCGCTGCTGGTGCCGGTGCGAAGCTGGTTCCTGCCCGGGTCGCTCGACATTCACGAGGTTGGGATGCTGGGGAGGGACGTCGTCTTCACCGCCACCGGTCACAACTTCCTCGGCCGGCTGCTCCCGGAGGGCGGATGGCGCCGTCTCTGGTGGCCGGCGGCGCTCGACCGCCTGGACCCGGCCGCCGGTCGCCGCCCGTTCGACGAGCGCTACTTCCAGTTGAATGGAATGGCGGTGGGCACCGAGCTTGACGGGTTCCTGTTCACGGCGTTCTCGGACCACACGACCGGGCCCAAGCCCTGGAAGGCGGGGTACGGGCCCCGGGGGAAGGGCGTGGTGTTCTCGGGCAGGAGCCGCGAGGTCGTTGCCCGCGGCCTCACCTGTCCGCACTCGGTCCGGTGGTGGGAGGGAGTGCCGTGGCTCTGCGACAGCGGCTACGGCACGGTAGGGTTCCTGGACGGGTCCGGGTACGTGCCGGTGCTCTCGGTCCCGGGGTTCACCCGGGGCCTGGCGTTTCACGGAAGGCACGGCTTCGTCGGGCTCTCGAAGATCATTCCCAAGTACGACAGCTACGCCCCTGGCGTCGAGTCCGGCACGAGTCTCTGCGGGGTGGTGGCGTTCGACGTGACCACGGGGCGCGAGGTCGGCCGGCTGGTCTGGCCGGAAGGGTATCAGGTGTTCGACGTGCAACTGCTCGCCGGGGTAGCCAAACCGTTCTTTCCCCCGGTGGCCGACCAGCGCGAGGGGAACAAGGCCTTCCTGATGTACTACGGCCGCGACGGGGACGCCGGGCGAAGGGCGGCGGCCCGATGAGCGGGCCGCCGTTTGCGGGCGCCGAGTTGCAGGCCCTGCACCGACGGGCCAACAACGTCCGGCGGCACTGCATCGAGATGGCTTATCGGACCGGCGGCTCCCATGTGGGATCGGCCCTCTCCAGCGCCGATCTCCTCGCGGTGCTGTTCGACCGGTTCCTCAACCTCTCCCCGGGCCTCGACCACCCCGACCGCGACTTCTTCGTGCTCAGCAAGGGGCACGGGTGCATGGCGCTCTACGCGGCCCTGGCCGAGATCGGCGTGCTGGCGGAAGCGGATCTCCTGGCCTACAGTCACGCGGGCTCCAAGCTCGGCATTCACCCGATGGTCGGAGCCCCGGGGGTCGAATTCGCCTGCGGATCCCTCGGCCACGGTTTCAGCAATGCCATCGGGCTGGCGCTGGCAGCGCGGCTCGACGGTCGCCGGAACCGGGTCTACGTCCTGCTGGGCGACGGGGAGTGCAACGAAGGCTCCGTCTGGGAGGGCGCGATGTTCGCGCCCAGGTATCACCTCGACAACCTGGTGGCCATCGTCGACAGCAACAAGTTCCAGTGCTTCGATCGGACCGATGCGCTGGTGCCGACCGGACGTCTGATCGACCTCTGGCGCACCGCGGGGTGGGCGGTCCGGGAAATCGACGGTCACGACCTGGAGGCCATCGTCCGCGCCTTTGGCGAAGCGCCATACGAGGCCGGCCGCCCCTCCCTGGTCTTCGCCCACACCATCCTCGGGAAGGGAATCCCGGGCCTGGAGGACACGCTCGACGCTCACTACGTCCCGCCGTCCGACGAACAGTATCGCCAGGCCCTGGCGGCGCTCGAATGAGACGGGCCTTCGTGCGGGCCTTCGCCGAGCTGGCACGCCGGGATCCGGCGGTCATGCTCATTACCGGCGATCTCGGCTACCACCAGTTCGAGCCCCTCCGGAGCGAGTTCCCGCGCCAGTTCATCAACGCCGGGGTGGCCGAGCAGCACATGGTGGGCCTGGCCGCCGGCCTGGCCAAGGCGGGACGGAAACCGTACGTCTACTCGATTCTCCCGTTCGTGTCGTTCCGGCCCTACGAGCAGATCCGCAACGACCTCTGTTATCACAATCTGGATGTGACCCTGGTCGCCTGCGGGACGGGCTTCTCGTATGGCGCGGCGGGCACCACGCATCACGGCCTGGAGGACATGGCCGCGCTCCGGGCCCTGCCCAACCTGACCGTGGTGGCACCGACCCACCGGGGCGAGGTCGAGGCGGCGGTCCTGGCCAGCTACGACTACCCGGGGCCGCTGTACCTCCGGCTCACCAGAGGGGCCGCCCCGGAGTTCCCACGGGATGACCCGACCTTCGTGCTCGGTCAGGGGGCGCACATCCGGCGGCGATCGGCGCCCGACATCTCGTTGCTCACCACCGGCGACATCGCGACCAACGCCCTCGAGGCCGCGGATCGGCTGGAGCGGGACGGACTGCGGGTCGCGGTCGTCAGCCTGCACACCGTCAAGCCCATGGACGTCGCCCTGGTGGACACGGTCTTCGGCGAAAGCCGGCTGGTGGTCACCGTCGAAGAGCACAACCTGCGTGGCGGTCTGGGGTCAGCGGTGGCGGAACGCGCCATCGAGACGGACCGGAGCGCGGTCTTCCGGATGATCGGCGTGCCCGATGAGTTCTGCCGGACCAACGGCACCGAGGCGGAGATGCGGCGGACCTACGGGCTGGACCCGGACGGCCTCTACCGGACCATCAGCACCCACTGGAAAGGACTGGCCCGGTGACGACCGACCACGATCCGACGCCCGAATTGACCGTCGCCGTGCCCTGCTACAACGAAGAGGAGAACCTGCCCGCGGCGGTACCCCGGCTGGTCTCCATCCTCCAGACCCTGGGCTGCCCGGTCGAGCTGCTCTTCGTCAACGACGGTTCGGCCGACCGCACCGCGGACGTCGTGCGGGAGCTCGCGACGCGCTATCCGATTCGCCTGGTCGACTGCCCCCGGAACCAGGGCTGGGGCGGGGCGGTGATGGCTGGCTTCGACCAGGCGCGAGGCCGCTACTACTGCTTCGTGCCGGCGGACGAGCAGGTCTCGTACGACACCATCCCGGTGCTCTACCGCCGGATTCTGCAGGAGCCGGAGCGGACCATCGTCAAGATCCGGCGGGTGACCCGAACCAACGAGCCGTCCCGGAAGTTCTTCTCGGTGGGGTACAACCTCCTCCTCAACGCGATCTTCGGCTTTCACAGCCGCGACCACAATGGCACGCCGAAGATCCTGCGCCGGGCCGATTTTCCCCAGGTGCGCCCGTCGTTCAGGAACAACTTTTTCGACGCCGAGCTGCTGATCAAGGCGGGGCGCCTCGGCTACCGGATCGTGGAACTCGAGGCGCCCTCGGTCCGGCGGACCGGGGGGGCCTCCCACGTCAAGGTGGTCAAGGAGTCCTGGCGGATGCTTGGGGACATCTCCCGGTTTCGCCGGAACCGCGACTGAGGCCGGGCGAGGGCAGGTGCCCCCGGCCTCACGCCAGGTCGGCCGGGTAGAGATGGCGGTGCCGGCGGTACCACTCGATCAGCGGCGGCAGGCTTTCCTCCAGTCGGCGCGACGGCCGCCACCCGAGCCGATCCTCCAGCCGGGAGAGGTCGGCGACCCAGACCGGGTTCTCGATTCCCTTGAGCGGGACTGCGTCGTAGGCGATCGGGCTCCGGCCCCCGGTGAGCTCCCGCGCCAGCTCCGCGAACTGCGCCACGGTGGTCAGCCGTCCGGTCCCCAGGTTCACCAGCTGGCCGCTCAGGTCCGGCAGCTGGCTGAGGCGCACCAGTCCCTCGACCACGTCCTCCGCCGCGATGAAATCGCGGGCCTGCGTTCCCCCACCGGCGAGCCGCATGGGCCGCCCATCCAGGCCGGCCAGAATCAGGTTCGGAAACAGCCGTCCCGCGGGCTCGTACGGGCCGTACACCGAGAACAGACGGACCGTCGCCACCGGGCGGCCCGAGAGCCGGGCATAGCACTGGCAATAGAGGGTCTGGCTGACCTTGGTCACCCCATAGGTGTTGACCGGCTCCGGGACGTCGGTCTCGGCCATCGGATGGGCCTTCTGTCCGTATTCCGACGAGCTGCCGATGTTCAGGAACGCCCGGTACGAGATGGCCTCGGCCGCGTGCAGCAGCGTCCTGGTGCCCAGCACGTTGGTTTCGAACATCCGCCGTTCGTCGGTCTGGCGGCCGAGATAGGCGCCGTAAGCGGCGCAGTGGATGACGACTGTGGGTTGCACCTCCACCAGCAGGCCGCGGATCGAATCCGCGGAGTCGAGGCCGGTCGGGTGCCGGGCCACGGGCAGATCACGAAGCCGCCAGGCATCGGTCTCCGGACGAACCAGCACGTGGACCTCGGCCCCCCGGTGATGGAGCTGGCGGACCAGGTTGGCGCCGACGAACCCGGCGCCGCCGGTGACCAGGTACCGCTCGGCGGCCGGCATTACCCGACGGCGGCCGGGCTCCGCTGGTCGCGGGCCCACGCCAGCATCCGGCGGAGTCCGTCCTCCATCGAGATCGCGTGCCGCCAGCCCAGCATGTTCCGGATCTTGGTGACGTCGGGGCAGCGACGCTTCGGGTTGTCGATCACGTAGACGGGATCCTTCGGCGTCTTGTGGGCGATCCGGAGGGTACCGCCGAACAGCCGATTGATCGCGTTGGCCAACTCGCGAACCGTCACCTCTTCCTCGTTGTTGCCGACGTTGAAGATCTCTTCCCGAAGGCCCGAGAGCAGCACCAGGAACTGGGCCCGGATGTTGTCGCTCACGTAACAGTAGCTCCGGGTCGAGGTCGCGTCGTAGACAGCAAGCGTTTCGCCCGCCAGAGCGGCCCGGAAGAAGTTCGAGACGACGCGCGGGTCGGTGAGCTGAAGCCGGGGGCCGTAGGAATTGAAGGTCCGGGTGATGTTCACCGGCACGCCGAACTTCTTGGCGTACACCACGCACAGCGATTCGCCGAGCCGCTTCGATTCGTCATACGGCGACCGGGGACCGACGCACGACACGTTGCCCTGGTACGTCTCCGGAGTCGGAACCTTGGACGGATCGGGGTCCCCGTATACCTCGCTGGTGCTGAGGTACAGCACGCTCCGGGCCCCCTTCTCCCGGGCCAGCTCCAGCACGTTCCGGGTCCCGTCGACGTTCACCGCGATGGTCTCCAGCGGGTAGCGCTGATAGAACAGGGGCGAGGCGATGCTGGCCGCGTGAATGATGTAGTCCACCGGACCGTCCACCCGGATGGGCCTGGAGACGTCATGCCGGACGAACTGAATGTCGGGACGATGATGCAGGTGGGTCAGGTTGGTGTCGTCGTTCACGATGGCGTTGTCGAGGCAGATCACCCGGCACGGGCGCCCCAACCCGGCATCGTTGATCGCGGCCAGCGTGTCGATGCAATAACTGCCCAGGAAGCCGAACCCGCCGGTGACGACGACGGTGCACCCTTCCAGGGCACTGGCCTTGTCCCCGATATCGGCCACGATCTCGGCGATGTCCTCCTGAATGATGCGGTGGGGTTGCTGGCTCATGACTCCTGACCGTTGCGGAAGGGGGACGACGGGCCGGACTCGCCGGACGGACCTGCGGGGTGCATGAAACGCGCCGCCCACCGACCGGGCTCGCGACCCTCCGGCTCATCGGGCGGCCATGGCTTATGTTGCGGTGGCGCAACACATGGCGCCGGCGCTGCGTGACTCCGGCTGCCCCGGGCGCCGGGAACGAGAGGCCTCGTGACGGACCGGTCCCCGTCGTTACCTTTCGGCGCCAGGCAAGGAGCCGGCCGCCGGCCGCTGGGGCGGCCGGCAGGGAACCCCAATATGCAGGGGTCCGACCCCCGGGCTCCCGGGCCGAGTCCCCGCCACCGCAGGAAGAGCGGTGCGGAGGAGCGGCGGGAGCCGGCTGGTCGGACCCCGTGGAGCCAACCACGACGTGACCAGTCCTCAGCTACGGCCCGGCCGCCAGGCCGCCGCCGTCCCGACCTCCCATCTCCCTCAAGTGCCCCACGCGGCCCTCCTCATCGACTTCGACAACGTGACGCTGGGTATCCGCTCCGACCTGACCAAGGAGCTCAAGACCCTGCTCAACAGCGACATCATCCGGGGCAAGGTTGCCGTGCAGCGGGCCTACGCCGACTGGCGCCGGTATCCGCAGTACATCGTGCCGCTGTCGGAGCGTTCCATCGATCTCATCTTCGCCACGGCGGTGGGCTCGACCAAGAAGAATGCCACCGACATCCGGCTGGCCATCGACGCCATCGAGCTGGTCTTTACCCGGCCCGAGATCGGGACGTTCATTCTGCTGTCGGGTGACAGCGACTTCTCGGCGCTGGTGATCAAGCTCAAGGAGTACGGCAAGTACGTGATCGGGGTGGGGATCCGCGAATCGGCAAGCGACCTCCTGATCCAGAATTGCGACGAGTACTACTCGTACAGCGAGCTGGCCGGGCTCACCAAGGAGGTGGACGCGCCCAGCGCCCAGCGGGATGCGTGGGAGCTGGTACGCGAAGCGGTCGTCCAGATGCAGAAGCAGGGCGACGTGATGCGCTCCGACCGGCTGAAGCAGGTGATGCAGCAGATTGATCCGAATTTCGACGAACGGAATGCCGGGTTCAACCGGTTCTCGAAGTTCGTCGCCGAGGCCGGAAACCGGGGCCTCGTCCGCCTCACCAAGCTGGACAACGGGCAGTACGAGGTGGCCCCGGTCGATGGCGCCGGTGCCCCGCCGCCAGCGGCGTCCAGGCCCGACCGGGGCCGGGAGCGCGAACGGGACCGGGTGCGGGAGGCCGAGAACGGCCGGGCCCGGGGCC
>CAZFSA010000050.1:0-29643 GCA_964521535.1 uncultured Gemmatimonas sp. | reverse complement strand
GCGGGGCCACGTCCAGCCGGGGGTCGGCCCCCGGCCCGCGGGGCCGGCCTCAGACATGCCGCAGGTGCCTCCCCACGCTCATCGCGCTGCCCACGAACCCGATGGTGGTCCCGAAGATCAGCATCAGCGCGATCAGGGGGGCGCTGAAGAACACCAGGCCGCCTCCGGCGTCCATCGCGGTCCGTCGGAAGATGACATACGTCACCCAGCACATGGCGAGGGCCAGGAGGCCGCCCAGCGCCCCCTTGATGGCGCCTTCCAGGAGGAAGGGGCTCCGGATATACCCGTTGGTGGCCCCGACCAGCCGCATGATCGCGATCTCCTGGGCCCGCTGAAGCACGGTGATCCGGATCGTGACTCCGATGATCACGACCGCGACCGCGGCGAAGGCGAGGCCGATCACCAGGCCGACGACACCCGCCAGATTGCGGAGGCGGTCGAGCCGCTCCACCCAGTCCCGCCCGTAGCGAACGTCGTCGACGAACGGGAAGCCCCGCAGCCGTTCCGCCACGGCGCGGGCGTGCTCGGCATCGCGAAACCGGGGCCGCAGGCGGATCTCGAAGGACGCGGGAAGGGGATTGACCTCGAGGTCCTGGTACGCTTCGCGAAACTCCACCAGTTCGCGCCGCGCCCGGGCCAGGGCCTGTTCCGCGGTGACGAAGGTGACGGCCTCGACCTCCGGAAAGGCGGCGATGTCCTGGGCGGCGGTGCTGACGGCCTCCGTGGGAGTCCCGTGCAGAACGAATCCCACCACCTCGACCCGCTCCGCCAGGGTCCGGAGCGCCTGGCGGAAGTTCACCGCCACGAGCCCAAAGAGCCCGATGGTGAACAGCGAGAAGCCGATCGACGACACCGAGAGCAGCGAGAGCAGCGGGGTCCGGCGGAAGGTCTGGAGCGCCTCGCCCAGGGTGGTCCGGCGCCTCACGCCAGCTCTCCCCGGTGGGGGGCGCCGCTGTCGAACACCACCTCGCCCGCCTTCAGCTCGATGACCCGGTATCCGGTATCCCGGACCAGCTCCAGGTTGTGGGTGGCCATCACCACCACGGTCCCGCCGGCGTTGATCTCCCGGAGCAGCTGGAAGATGCCGCGGGTGGCCCGTTCGTCGAGGTTGCCGGTCGGCTCGTCGGCGATCAGGATGTGCGGATCGTTGACCAGCGCCCGCGCGATCGCCACCCGCTGCTGTTCTCCTCCCGAGAGCTCCCGGGGGTAGACTCGCGCCTTGGACGCGAGCCCCACCTGCGTCAGAACCCGCATGACCCGGTTGGGGATCGTCTCCCGTCGGGCGCCGGTCACCTCCAGCGCGAAGGCCACGTTCTCCTCCACCGTCCGGTTCTCCAGCAGCCGGAAGTCCTGGAAGACCACGCCCAACCGCCGCCGCAGCCGGGGCACCTCCTTTGCGCCGAGCTTGCTCACCTGGTGGCCGGCCACCCGGACCTCGCCCGCGGACGGCTTCTGCTCGGCGAAGATCAACGCCAGGATCGAGGACTTGCCGGCGCCCGAATGTCCGGTGAGGAAGACGAACTCCCCTTTGGGGATGTGAAACGACACGTCCCTGAGCCCCACGACCCCGTTGGGGTAGACCTTCGACACCGCGGTGAAGCGGATCATACGCCCTGCATTGCCTGATCCAGGTCGGCGATCAGGTCCTGGGCATTCTCGATGCCGCAGCTCAGGCGGACGAACCCGTCGGGGATGCCGGCGGCGGTCCGCTGGGCGGGCGTCAGGCCCGCGTGCGAGGTCAACCGCGGTTCCGAGATGAGGCTCTCGACCCCCGCGAGGCTCGGGGCGTGCGTGATCACCCGGAGCCGGCGGAGAAACCGCTCGACCGTCGTGGTACCGCCCGGAAGCACCAGGCCCACCATGCCGCCATATCCGTCGAGGAGCCGCGCGGCCGTCTCGTGGTCGGGGTGGGACGCGAGACCGGGATAGTGCACCGCCGCGACGCGCGGGTGAGCGGAGGCCCACTCCGCCACAGCCAGGCCGTTCGCATTCTGGCGTTCCACCCGGAGCTCCAGGGTCTTCAGCCCGCGATCCAGCATCCACGCCGCATGGGGGTCGAGGATCGATCCCCAGACCCGGGCCAGCTGGAGCACCTCGTCGATGTACGACTGGGTGCCGGCCACGAGGCCGGCGGTCACGTCCGAGTGGCCGTTCAGGTACTTGGTGCCGCTGGTGATCACCGCGTCGGCTCCGTGCTCCATCGGCCGGAAGTTGACCGGGCTCGCGAAGGTGGCGTCGATCAGCAGGGCCAGGCCCGATTCCCGGGCGATCTGGGCGATCGGCGCGGGATCGATCACCCGCATCAGCGGATTGGTGGGGGTCTCGAAAAAGATCGCCCGGGTGGTCTTGCGGACCGACCGGCGCCAGGCGCGAGGCTGGTCGGGGTCGACGTAGGTGACCGCGATGTCGAACCGTCCGAGCTCGGTATCGAGGAACCGCCGGGTCCCGCCGTAGAGCCATTGACTGGCGATGAGGTGATCGCCGGGACGGAGCACGGCCAGGTGGGCCAGCGCCGTAGCCGCCATGCCGCTGGCCAGCGCCACCGCGGCTTCCGCGCCCTCCAGCATGGCGTACTTGCGCGCTACCTGGAGCTGGTTCGGGGTATTGCCGTACCGGGCATACAGCACTTCCCGCTCGGAGCCCACGGCGTTCACATAGGTCGTGGACTGATAGAGCGGCGGCACCACGGGCTCGTCCGCCTGCCGGCGGTGCAGGTGGCCGTGGACCGCGACGGTGGAACGTCCGGGGCCACTCATGGGGTAGGAAGCGCGCGGTAAGTGCCGGACGCGGCCTGGATGAGCCGGCGGAGAGCCAGCGACTGCAGGGCGTCGGCCGCTCGCTCGACGGTCCAGCCGAGGCGTTCCGCGATCCGACTTGCGTCGCCGGCGCCCATCGCGGTGACCGCCTCGAACGCCGCCACCAGATCCGGCGTCCGCCAGCCAAGCACGGCGGGGCGATCGGCTCCTCCCGTCACGGCCACCACGCTGAGCCGGTGGGCCTCCAGAACCTGCTCGATCGCCTCACAGTGGGCCTCGGCCAGGTTGACCAGCACCACGAACCGGGGCCGATCGCCGTGGTCGTTGAGCAGGAGCTTCGCCACCACCTCGTCGGCGCAGCTGAAATCGAGAAGGCCGATGGCCTGGAAGTCCAGGTGGGCGGTCGGGTGGGGGCTTCCCGCGATCCGGGCCTCGATCCGGTCGCGGATCGCCGCCCCGGTCGGTCGGGTCACCAGGTCCGAGTACGGTGTCGGCACCGCTTCGCGGAGGATCGGCGCCAGTTCGATTCGCTCCATCATCGGCCGGATGCCTCCTGGGCTGGGATCGTGATCATGAGCTGCGACCCTGGGAAGAAGGGCAGGTGCTCGGCCAGCGGGACGTCGTCGTCCCAGTCCGGCACCACCGCCAGTCGCGCCGTTCCACTCCGGATCGAAATCTTGCCCCGCCAGCGAAGCAGGTACCGCTTGATGCCGGCGAGACCCTGCCCCCGGCCGGGGTCCCGGAACCGGCTGACCCCGTGCAGCAGGGCCGACTCCAGGGCGGCACCGTCGCCCCAGCGCTCGCCCACCTTGCGTGCCTCGGTGCCCTCCAGCGACCGCCGGAATCCGACCCCGGCGTCACAGACCGCGATCACCACCACTCTCCGGCCCAGACGCTTCCGCCAGTGGTACGCCTGGACCGCGACCCACCCCCCGGTCCCGGCATGCTCCACGATGTTCTGGCAGGCCTCCGAGAGCGCCATCGCGAACCCCATCGTCGCGTTGGCCTCCAGACGGAGGTCGGTCGTCAGGATCCGCGCGGCGCCCTCCTGGATCCGGCCCACCACGCCGTGGACGTCCTCCGCCTGCCGGATCGCGGTCACCGGCAGCAGCACGTCTCGCGAACCGTCCTCGTGCCTCCTCGGAATCTTGCCGACCAGGTCGAAATACTCCACCGCATGGCCGAAGAACCCCGCCCGCGCCCAGTACGAGCGGGTGTCGTCCAGCTCGGGAACGGCCAGCCGGGGCTTCGGCAGGCCCAGCTCCACTGCCGCCTGGCCGGCCGTCAGCAGCGCCGTCAGCCCATAGGGCGAGGCCCAGGTGGTGCCCCTGGCGTCCAGCAGCAGGCGCTCCGCCGGAGGCCAGGTTCCGAGTCCCTGGGCCAGCTGATCGAGCGTCCGGTCGTCGAGCGAGGCCGGCACCGGGACCACCTTCATCACGGCGAGACCAGCGCGCCGCGAAGGTGAGCCGCCAGGCCGGTGGCGCCGCGGAAGCCGGCGTTCCGGGCGGCGGCGCGGACCGCGTCGCCGACCGCCTCGTCCACCGTGCCGCCGGCCAGCAGGACCGAGAAGGCCGTGGCTCCGAACACATCTCCGCACCCGGTGGGATCGAGGACCTCGACGGCCGGCGCCTCGACCAGCGAGGTGCGGATCATCCTTCCCCCACTCCCTCCGGCCGGCCGGTCCCCCCGGTCCGTGAGCCGGTCGAATCCCGGTGCGGCCACGTAGACCGCCCCGCGCCGGCCCAGGGTCACGATCAACGCCGACACCCCGGCGCCCAGCGCTTCGCCGGCGGTGGCCAGCGGGTCCGCGGCCAGCTGCTGCATCTCGTCCTCGTTCATCTGGACCAGGTCGAAACACCCGAACCAGCTCGGAGCCTCGGGCAGGGGGCGAAGGCTTCGGATCCCGTCGCTCCCGAGGCCCAGAAGCAGGCTGTGGAGGTCGGCATAGATCGGCCCCCGGAAGCCGCGGCGGAGCGCGAAAGCGGTGCCCAGGGCGATCTCGAAGCCCGAAATGAAGTTGAGGTACACGGCGTCGAGGTCGCGGACCATCGGCCCGAGCTCGTCCCAGGTCCAGGGCGGCACCCCGCCCGACATCCGCTCGCAGCGCCGCTCGGCCGTCTCGTAACGGAGCACGACGCGGTTATTGGCCGAGGTAACCTCGACGAACCGGGTTTCGGGGGCGACCCGGGCCAGGGAGCGGAGGAACGTTGCGGCCCGGTCCGCCAGGTCCCGCCCGACCTTCACGAGGGGGACCACCTCCCACTCCCGGGGCAGGGCCGCGTCGAACCCGGCCAGCGCGTACGCGATCCCGCCCCATTCCTCCACGGGTGGCGCCGCCGGATCCCGTCCGTGAATCTCGTCCCAGACAAGCGACCCGAGGACTCCGACCCTAGGCATGGCGGTCCCGGAACACTTTCGCCGCGCCGACCACCCCGGCGGTGCCCGGCAGCTCCCCGGGAAGGATCCGGCAGGCCTGAACCGCCGGACGGAAGGCCCGGCGGGCCACCTCCCGGCGGAGCGGAGCGAACAGCCGCTCGCCGGCGCGGGTGACGCCGCCGCAGATCACCACCACCTCGGGATTGAGGATGTTGATCAGGTTGGCCACCCCGACTCCCAGGTACCGGGCGGTGTCCTGCACCACCTCGAGCGCCAGCGGGTCGCCGTCGGCCGCTGCCTGGAAGACCGTCTCGGCGGTGACCGCGACGGGAGCTGTCCGGAGCGACGACTCCGCGCCGGCCTCGATCGCCTCGGCGGCGCGCCTGGCAATCGCCGGCCCCGAGGCGTAGGCCTCGAGGCAGCCATCGTTGCCGCAGCCGCAGCGGCGGCCGTTGGTTTCGATCGTCATGTGCCCGAGCTCGCCGGCCACGTCCGAGGCCCCGTGTACCAGCCGACCGTCCACGATGATGCCGCCCCCGATGCCGGTACCCAGCGTGAAGGCCACCGCGTGCCGGGCGCCGCGCGCCGCGCCGACCCAGGCCTCCCCCGCGAGCGCGCAGTTGGCGTCGTTGTCGAGGGTGGCGGGCAGACCGAGCGCCGTTGCGATCCGGTCCCGCAGCGGCATGTCGGTCCAGCCCAGGTTGGGAGTCAGGATCACCACCCCCGTCCGGGTGTCGAGCGGCCCCGGCGATCCGATCCCCACCCCGACGATCCGGGCCTCCGAGCGGTGGGCCTCGGCAATGGCTTCCCGGGCGAGGCTGACGATCCGGTCGATCACCCGGTCGGGGCCGCGGCTGGCCAGAGTGGGCTCGCTCCGCAATCCCAGGACCTGGCGTCCGTCCGGCGACACGGCCCCGACGACCACATTGGTACCGCCGATGTCGATCCCCAGGACGTAACCCATCGTCGTCACCTACCGCACCAGAGTGGCGATGGTGTCGCGGACCACCGCCGCGGGAATCTCCCGCATGCAGCGGTGATGCCTGAGCGGGCACCGGGCCGGACCATGCGCCGAGCAGGGGCGGCACGCCAGGTCCGACCGCTCCACCACGGCGCCCACCCCGCGGGGGCCGAACCCGAACGCCGGAACCGTCGGGCCGAAAATCGCCACGCTCGGCGTTCCCACCGCCCCCGCGAGGTGAAGCGGCGCCGAGTCGTTCGTCACCAGAACGGCAGCCCGCTCGATCAAGGCCGCCGACACCCGCAAGGGCACGCTGCCTGCCGCGCTCATCACCCGTTCGGGGGCCGCGTCGAGGATCGGTTGTGCGGCCGCCTCGTCGCCGGGGCCACCGATGACGACGATGGGTCCTGGCACCAGGCGCGCCAGCTCACCGTAGCCGGGCCATCGCTTGGTGGCCCAGACCGAGCCGGGCGCCATCGCCAGGAACCCGTCGCCGATCCCGCGTTCGGCCAGCCAGGCGTAGGCGGCGTCGCGATCGTCCGCGGTGAGCTCAAGGTGGACCCGAGCTGTCGTTCCCGGGGGCGGCTCGGCCAGGGCCAGCAGGCGCTCCGCCTCATGCCCGGTCCGGGGGCGTGGGACCCTCCTGGTATAGAGCCAGGGAGCGGCGGCATCCGCGAACCCCACCCGCTCCGGAATATGGGCCAATCGAGCCAGCAGCGCAGTCCGGAGCGACCGGTGGGGCAGGAACGCCCGGGCGTAGTTCCCCCCCCGGACCCGCCTGGCCGCGCGGAGCCAGCCCCGCGGGCCGCGGTCGGCGCCGTGCTTGTCGTAGACCAGGACCGCGCGGACCGCGGGATGGGTCTCCAGCAACGGCGCGGCCGCCCGGGTGACCATCACGTCGACCGGGCCGTACCGCTCCGCCAGCGCTGCGAGGAGCCCGGTCGTAAGCACCACGTCGCCGAGGAAGGCGGTCTGGATGACCAGAGTGGACACGTCGGCCGGGAGCGTCGCTATTCCCCCACCTGGAGGACCGCCAGGAAGGCCTCCTGCGGAATCTCCACCTGCCCGACCTGCTTCATCCGCTTCTTGCCCTCCTTCTGCTTCTCCAGAAGCTTCCGCTTCCGGGTCACGTCGCCCCCGTAGCACTTGGCGAGGACGTCCTTGCGGAGCGCCGAGACGGTCTCCCGGGCGATCACCTTGTTCCCGATGGCCGCCTGAATCGCCACCTGGAACAGTTGCCGCGGAATCAGCTCCTTGAGCTTCTCGGCCACCTTGCGTCCCCACTCGTAGGCCTTGTCCCGGTGAATGATCACGCTGAAGGCATCCACCTGGTCGCCGTTGATCAGCAGATCGAGCTTCACCAGGTCCGACGCCCGGTAGCCGGCCATCTCGTAATCGAGCGAGGCGTAGCCGCGGGAGAGCGACTTGAGCCGATCGTAGAAATCCAGCACGATCTCGCCCAGGGGGAACTCCCACTGGAACTCGACCCGGGCCGGGTCGATGTAGTGCATGCCGTGGTACACGCCGCGCCGGTCCTGGCCGAGCTTCATGATCCCGCCGATGTAGTCCGCGGGCGCCACGATCCGCGCCTTGACGTACGGCTCTTCGATCCGATCGATCGAACCGGGTTCCGGCAGGGTAGAGGGGTTCTCGACCACCACCAGCTCGCCGGTGGTGAGGTAGACGTGATATTCCACCGTGGGCACGGTGGTGATCAGGTCCAGGTCGAACTCGCGTTCCAGGCGCTCCTGCACGATCTCCAGGTGCAGCAGGCCGAGAAAGCCGCAGCGGAATCCGAACCCCAGGGCATGCGACGACTCCGGCTCGTAGTGGAGGCTGGCGTCGTTGAGCTGCAGCTTCTCCAGCGCGTCGCGCAGGCTCTCGTATTGTTCAGTGGAGGTCGGATAGAGGCCCGCGAATACCATCGATTTGACGTCGCGATAGCCCGGCAGCAGCTCCCGGGCCGGATGGGCGGCGTCGAGGATGGTGTCGCCCACCCTGGCATCGCGCACCCCGCGGATGCTCGCGACCACGTAGCCCACCTCGCCGGCTTCGAGCGCCTCGCACGGATGCTGTCCCAGGGCCAGGTACCCCACTTCGCTCACCTGGTACGCCTCGCCCTCCCGGGATCCGAACCGGATCGCCATGCCCGCCCGGAGCACGCCGTCCACCACTCGGATGCTGGGAATGGCACCGCGGTAGCGGTCGTAGTACGAATCGAAGACGAGCGCCCGGAGCGGGGCGCCGGGCGCCCCCCGCGGCGCCGGAACCCTCGCCACAATCGCTTCCAGCAGGTCTTCGATCCCGGTCCCTTCCTTGGCCGATACCGACAGGATCTCGTCTCGCCGGACGCCCAGCAGGTCCATCAGCTCCGCCGCCCGTCGCTCGGGCTCGGCCCCCGGGAGATCGATCTTGTTCAGCACCGGGACGATCTCCAGTCCCGCCTCCATCGCGAGGAACAGGTTGCTGAGGGTCTGGGCCTGGGCCCCCTGCGACGCGTCGACCACCAGGAGAGCGCCTTCGCAGGCCGCCAGCGAGCGAGAGACTTCGTAGGTGAAGTCGACGTGCCCGGGGGTGTCGATCAGGTTGAGCTCGTAGAGCTCGCCATCCCGCGCCTGGTAGGCCATCCGGACCGCGTTGAGCTTGATCGTGATGCCCCGCTCGCGCTCCAGATCCATGGTGTCCAGCACCTGATCCCGCATCTGGCGCTTCTGGAGGGTGCCCGTGTGCTCGATCAACCGGTCGGCGAGCGTGGACTTGCCGTGGTCGATGTGGGCGACGATGCAGAAGTTGCGGATCCGGGTCTGGCGCATGGCGGAAAAATAGACGTGCCCCCCCTAGATTGCTGCCGTGTCGGCGCGCCACGGATTCACCCGCTACGATGTTGGCTTGCTTCTGGTCTCCCTGATCTGGGGGGCCAACTTCAGTGCCATCAAGGTGGCCCTTCCCTCGGTCCCGCCGATGGCCCTTTCCGCCAGCCGTTTCCTGCTCGCCTGCCTGCTGTTCTGGGTGGCGGTCCGGATCCTGGAAGGACCGGTTCGGGTTCCCCGGCGGACCCTCTACGCCCTGGCGGGGCTCGGGGTGATCGGCAACACCGCCTACCAGCTGGCCTTCATGGTGGGCCTCGATCGGACCACCGCCACCAACAGCTCCCTGATTCTCGGGGCGATGCCGGTGATGGTGGCGGGCCTGGCCACGGCGACGGGGGTCGAACGGCCAGGCCGCCGGCTGTGGGTGGGGATGGGCCTGGCCCTGACGGGGGTGGCCCTGGTGATCGCCGCCCGGGGCGTCACCATGACCCGGGCCAGTCTCGACGGCGACCTCCTCGTGCTCCTGGCCTGCGGGTGCTGGGCGGTGTTCACCGTCGGGCTCCGCCGCGTCGGAGTCGGGGTCTCGCCGCTTCGGGTGGCCGCGATCACCACCTACGCCGGCACGCCGGGCCTGGTCCTGGTCGGATGGCCCGAGCTCCGGACCGTCTCCTGGGGGAGCCTCGCCGCCCCGGCCTGGTTCGGCCTCCTCTATTCGGGGATCATGGCGATCGGCGTTGCGTACCTCCTCTGGACCTACGCCGTTCGACACATCGGCGGCAGTCGGACCGCGGTCTACAATTGCGTGGTGCCGGTCGTGGCCGGCGCCGTGGCCTGGGCTGTGCTGGGCGAGCGCCCCGGTCCGGGACAGCTCGCCGGCGCCGGGCTGGTGGTGGCCGGGGTCCTGGTGAGCCAGAGTGGGTCGCCACCTGGCGCGCCCGCGCCGAGAATCGCGGTGGACCGTGCGGTGGGACTGGCGGACTGATCGGCCGTGTTCCGGTTCTCCCGCCACGACCTGGGACTGATGGCCGTCTCCCTGATCTGGGGGGCGAACTACAGCATCACCAAACAGGCCCTGGTCCACGTCGCCCCGGTGCCGTTCGCCGCGATGCGGTTCGTCCTGAGCAGCGCCCTTCTGCTGGCGGTATCGCGGGGTTTCAACGGAGGTGGCGCGCTTCCTCCCCGGGCCAGGCGCCGGCTGCTCCTGCTGGGCGTGGTGGGTCACACCTTCAACCAGATGGCGTTCGTCGGCGGGCTCCGGCTGACCACGGCCACCAACAGCGCCCTCATCTTCGCGTCGCTGCCGGTCGTGGTGGCGGTCCTGGGCGCGGTGCTGGGCCATGAGCGCCCCGAGCCGCGGATGTGGGCCGCGATCGCGCTCGCGACGGTCGGGGTCATGATCGTCGTCGGTGCCCGGGGGGTGAGCTTCTCCTCCGCAACCTTCCGGGGGGACCTGATCACGCTGGTGGCGGTGCTGCTCTGGGCCACCTTCACGGTGGGCGTTCGCTGGGCGGCGGAGGGGGTCGGTTCGCTCCAGGTCACCACCTGGACCCACCTGGGCGGGACGCCGGGGCTGGTGGTCGCCGCCCTGCCCACCGCGTCTGGTGCGCTGGAGGCGGCCCGCCACCCGGCGGTGTGGCTGGCGCTCCTCTATGCCGCCGGGGCCGGGTCGGTGATCGCCGCGCTGCTCTGGACTCGCAGCCTCAAGGCGTTGGGGGGCAACCGGACCGCGCTCTACAGCTGCGTGACGCCGCTGTTCGCCGGGGCGATCGCCTGGCTGCTGCTCGGGGAAC
The DNA here is from genome assembly GCA_964521535.1 of uncultured Gemmatimonas sp. Taxonomy (GTDB): domain Bacteria; phylum Gemmatimonadota; class Gemmatimonadetes; order Gemmatimonadales; family GWC2-71-9; genus SHZU01. The sequence continues at coordinate 18,950 of CAZFSA010000050.1, read as the reverse complement.
GGCCTCTGCCGCTCCAGGGGGTTGGTGCCGGGCTGGTGATCGGGGCGGTTCTCCTCAGTCGCCATCCCGGGCTGTCACGGCGCGGCGCCCCGGGCCAGCAAGCCTCCGCCTGAGGTCAGGCCCGGTCGGGCTGGCGGGCGGCCCTGACTTCGCTCAGGCGGGCGAATGCCCGGCGCAGATGGGGGATCACGATGGAGCCGCCAACGACCAGCCCGATTGCCATCGCCTCCTGAATCGCGGGATCCGGAAGGCCCTCGTCGACGCATCGCTCGAGGTGATAGGTGATGCAGTCGTCGCAGCGGAGCACCAGCGACGCCACCAGACCCAGGAGCTCCTTGGTCCCGGCGTCGAGCGCGCCAGCCTCGTAGGCCCGGGTGTCGAGGTTGAAGAAGCGATTGACGGTCAGGTTCCCGGCCGCCTGGATCGCGTCGTTCATCCGGGAACGGAAGGCGTGGAACTCGGCCAGCGAGTCATGGGCGTGTGACACGGCGCCTTATCGCTTCCCGACGATCGCCTCGTAGCTCGCCGGGTTCCACTGCGGGCGGGCAGGTCGGTCGGCAATCTCGGTGGTGAGGTGGAAGATCAGGCGAAGAATCCGAGCCTGTTTCTCGGCATCGATCTTGTCAGGGGTGTCGCTAGCGGCGTGATAGTCCTCATGCAGGCCGCTGGTGAAGAAGAGGATCGGGATGCCCTGGCGGGCGAAGTTGATGTGATCCGAACGGGCGTAGAGATTCTCCGCCGGCCAGAGGTCATCGACCACGGCGAGGCCGAGCTCCGGATGGCGGGCGGCAACCTGGTCGACGATCGGTCCCAGCTCGGAGTGGCCCTTGCCGATGGCCACGACGGTATCTCGCCAGTTGCGCCCGATCATGTCCATGTTGAGGTTGGCGACCGCCCGCGTCAGGTCGATCGGCGGGTTGGCCGCGAAGTACCGGCTTCCCCAGAGGCCCCGCTCCTCGCCGCTGACCGCGAGGAACACCAGGGAGCGGCGGGGCCGGGCGCCCGGCGACGCAAAGGCGCGGGCCAGCGCCACCACCCCTGCGGTCCCCGAGCCGTTGTCGTCGGCCCCGTTGCAGACCGGATCTCCCGGCCCCGTTCCCCGGCAGCGGATGCCCACGTGGTCCATGTGGGCCGAGATCACCACGAACTCGTCCCGGAGCGAGGGATCGGTTCCCGCGAGAATCCCGACGACGTTCGGGGCGCGAATCTCCCGGAACGGAAGCACCTTCTGCCGCGCGTGGGCTTGCCACGAGGGCAGCGGGGTCACAGCGGGCCCGGCCCCTCTCCACCTCGCCAATTCCGGTCCCGCTGCCGGAATGCTGCCCGCGAGCATCGCATCATTGACCAGGGCCACGAACCGGCCCGCCACGGTTCGGCTGGCGGCGGGCGGAGGGCCGAACACCACGAGGGGTGAGAGCCCCGGTCCAACGGGGCCGGGCGGGGCGAGCGAGTCGTTGTTCACCACCACCAGCACCCCCGCGGCACCGGCAGCCTGGATGGCGGCCACCGCGGCTCGCCAGTCCGGCGGGGCACCGTGGCGCCAGTCGTCCACCCAGAGGATCAGCGCCCCGTCCAGTCTGGTGGCGGCGAGGGTGGTCGAATCCGGCCTGCCCGAGACGATCACCACCGGATAGCTGGTCCGCTCTCCCGGAGCGGTACCGCGGAGCACGATGTCGGTGCCGATCCTCAGTCGCCGGACAGGCCCCGTCGCGGGACCAAGCTCGAGATAGGAGGAGTCAGGGTCGGGTGCCGCGATGCTGATCGGATAGCGCTGCACATGGCTGCCATCCGGGAGCGGGCTGAGGCCGAGGCGCTGGAACTCGCCAGCGACCCACCTGGCCGTGGCCTCCAGGCCGGGACTCGGGGTATCGCGGCCTCCCATGGAATCGTGGGCGATGAGCCCGACCAGCTCGCGGACCGCCGACTCGGTGATGGTGGTGGCGGCCGAACGCGCGGACCGCGGCACGGGTTGGGCCTGCAGCGGGAGAGCCAGGACCAGGACGGCCAGCACCACCAGGCGGACAAGGGACACACGACGCTCCAGGGTGAGGGGCCCCGTTCCAGTTGCCGGAACGCAAGGTCTGCCGCCCCGCCTCAGTCAAGGGCTTCGGTGGAGTCGCGCTGGGGCTTGCGAGGAGGGGGATCAGGCGGTCGGGCAGGGGGCCGGCGCCGCTCCAGGCGCGGTTCGCCCGAGGGGCGGGGCCGTTCGGCCTCCCGCTCGTCGGGCGCCGGTTTCCGGTCCGGCTTCTTCGCGGTCCGTTTGCCGGTATCGGCGGACTCGGCTGCCCGCGCCGGTGCCGGTGGGACCGCGAACCGTCCGCCGCCGGACGGCTCCGGCCGTCCGACTGGCGAATCCGCCGCTGAGCCGAGGAGCAGCGTCGCTCCCAGGAGGAACCCGATCACGCGAAGTTCGGGTGCACAGGGTATGCCAGCCCGGGGCGGGAGGCGAAGTCGTGGTCCGGCAATCGCATAGCCCCTCCGACCCTTCGGAGGGCCGTGCCCGGGCGTTCCCCAGGGGGACACTGGTGTCGCCGCGTTGACTCGCCCGGCACCTCCCCCGTACGTTGCGCCGCCTATGGTTGCCGCGCGCCTCGACCTGCTGGACCCCATGGAAGTGGCCAGGCTGGGCGGGATCGAAATCCTGACCGAGGAGATCGTCGAGGGATTCCTCGCCGGTCTCCATCGGTCCCCCCGGCGGGGGTTCTCGGTGGAGTTCGCCGAACACCGCATGTACCAACCCGGTGACGAACTTCGGTACGTCGACTGGAAGGTGCTGGCCCGCAACGACCGGCTTTACGTCAAGCAATTCGAGGAGGAGACCAACCTCCGGGCCATGATCGTGATCGATGCCAGTCGATCGATGGCCTGGTCCGGGGCGCCCGCCCAGCGGTTGACCAAGCTGGACTACGTCAAGCGACTCGCCGCCGCCATCGCGCTGGTCCTGCTCCGGCAGCGCGATGCCACCGGCCTGATCACCTTTGACGCCGAGGTCCGCCGCGTTACCCCGCCTCGTGCCCGGCTGAGCCACTGGCGGCAGCTCTTGAGCGTGCTCCAGCAGACCGGCCCGGGCTCGGCGACCGCGGCCGAGCCGGCGCTCCGCCGGGTGGTGGACCAGTTGCGGCGGCGGGGCCTGGTGGTCTTCGTGTCCGATCTGCTGCTCGATCGCGAGCTTGGGCTGAAGGCGCTCCGTTTTCTCCGACACCGCGGGCATCAGGTGCTGGTGCTCCATGTCATGGATCCGGCCGAGATCCGGCTCGGAGGCCCGGCGGAGGCCCGGTTCGAGGACCCCGAAACGGGCGACGCGGTCGCGTTGCGGCCCGCCGACTGGGCCGGGGTGTACACCCGAACGGTCGAGAGCGTGGTGATGGACTGGCGGCTGGCCTGTCGCCGCCACGGCATCGCCTACGAACGGGTCACCACCGATACCCCTTTTGGCGTGGCGCTTCGCCAGGCGCTGGTGCGCTCGACCCACCTCGCGTGATCACCTTCGCCGTTCCCTGGGCCCTGGCCGGGCTCGCCTTCGCTGCCGTCCCGCTGCTGCTGCACCTGCTGGCCCACCGCGAGCCGCCGACGGTGGTTTTCCCCGCGACCAGGTACCTCGCGCAGGCGGCGCGCGAGCATCGGCGCCGCCTCCGCCTCCAGCACCTGCTGCTCCTGCTGGTTCGGACCCTCCTGATCGTCGCGGTGGTGCTGGCCGCGGCGGGTCCGAGCTGGCCCGCGAGGGTCGTGGGGACCCATCCCCCGACGGCCCTGGTGCTGGTGCTCGACAATTCCCCCTCCAGTGGAGCGGTGCGCGCCGGCGTTCCCGTGCTCGACGCGCTGAAGGAAGGTGCCCGCGCTGCTCTGGCCCGGGCCACCCCGGACGACCGCCTCTGGCTGATCACGGCGGATGGTGCCGCGCGCCCGGGTACCGCGGCCCAGCTCCTGGAGATCGTCGATGGCATCGACCTCGATTGGCGGCGGCTGGAGCTGGGCGAGGCGCTGGGGCTGGCCGGCCGTCTGCTGGCCACCGCTGACCGCCCCGGGGAGGTCCTGGTCCTCACGGACCTCCAGCGCTCGGGCCTCGGGCCGGCGGACGTTCCCGCCGGTACCACCGTCCTCCGGCCCGTGGGGCCGCCGGTGTCGAACGCCGGGATCGCGGGCCTGGACGCCGGGGTGCAGCCCTGGTCTCAGGACGGCCATGCCGTCGGTGTGGTCGTGACGGGGACCGGCCAGGGATCGCGGCCGGTTTCGGTCGGCTTCTCGGGCGGCCGCTCGCACCAGCTGCTCGTGCCGGTCGGCGGCCACGGAACGGTGCGCGTGCCCAGCCCCGGGCCGGGCTGGTGGCAGCTGGAAGCGCGGCTTGATCCGGACGAACTCCGGGCCGACGATCGCCGGGTAGCGAGCGTTCGGGTGGCCCCACCGGCCCGGGTCGCCTGGCAGGCGGCCGGCCAGTATGCCGCCACCGCCGCCCAGGTGCTGGCGCAGAACGGTCGGATCGCCGCCGGACCCGATGTGACGCTCGGCGAACTGGGTCCTGCGGCGTCGATCGTCTTCCCACCCGAGGATCCCGCGGCAGTGGGGGCGCTCAACCGGGCGCTTGCCGCCCGAGGATCCCGCTGGCAATTCGGCGACCCGGACGTCGTTCCGACAGCCACCGACAGCGGTGCCTGGATTGGCCGCGAGCGCGTCACCCGCCGCTACCGGCTCACCTTCACCGGCGGCGCTCCCCGGGATGTCCTGGTCACGGCCGGTGGGGAGCCGTGGCTGGCTCGAAGCGGTTCGATCCTGGTGCTGGGCAGCCGCCTCGACCCGGCCTGGACCAGTCTGCCCCTGGTTGCCGGCTTCGTCCCCTTCCTCGATGCCCTGGTGAACCGCGGGGCCCGTGGGGAACTGGTGACCCTTGCCGCGGCACCGGGCGATCCGGCGGTGGTACCGGACCGGGTCTCCGCCGTGGCGAGTGGAGCGAATCGGTGGGCGGTGGAAGGCGGGGCCGCGTTCCGTCCCCGTGACCCGGGCATCTACTTCCTGCTCGCGGATGGCGACACCGTCGGCGCGCTCGCCGTGAATCCGGATCCGCGGGAGTCCGATCTGACCCCGGCGTCGGAGGCGGAGGTGGCAGGGCTATGGCCGGGCGCTCGACTGGGCGACATCCAGGACGCCGGGCGGATGGCGTTCTCCGGCCTGGCCCGCAGCGACCTGCGGGGGCCGCTGCTCTGGCTGGCCGCCGCGCTCCTGGTGGTGGAGGCTGGTCTGGCCACGTTCCGCCGCCGCGCTCGATGACCCTCGATCTGGTCACCGACGGATTCGCGCGGACCCGCTTTGCGCGGGAGCTCTGCGAACGCCTGCCCCGTCCCGGCGGCGTCCTCTCCCTTGGGGGTCTGCCGGGATCGAGCCCGGCGGTGATGGCCGCCTGGTTGGCTGAGACCCGGCCCACCCAACTCGTGGTGGTCGTCGCCGCCACTCCGGCCGACGCCGAGCGGTGGCTGGCCGATCTGGCCCAGCTCACCGCCCGGCCCCTGGGCCTCTACCCCCAGCGCGAGGCTCTCGGGGAAGAGGAACCGCACCTCGAGATCGCCGGCGAGCGAGCCGAGACGCTCGAGGCCCTGGCGGCCGGTCGGCTGGCTGTCCTGGTCACCACCGCCCGGGCGACGGCCGAACGGAGTGCGATGCCCGAGGCCCTGGCTGCCATGCGGCTCGAGCTCCGGCCGGGAGCGGACCTCCCGCCGGGGGAGGGCGCCAGGCGCCTGGAGCGGATGGGGTACGTGCGGGTGCCGACCGTGACCGAAGTCGGCCAGTTCAGCATCCGGGGCGGGATCCTGGACGTCTACGGGTTCGGCAGCGGCGAGCCGCTCCGGGCCGAGTGGTGGGGTGACCGGATCGACTCGCTCCGCTCGTTCGACCTGAGCAGCCAGCGAAGCGGGCCGCCAGTAGCCCACGCGGCTCTGCTGCCGGTCCGGGCACCGGCCGCGTCGGGCGACCCGGAGCAGCTCACCCGGCGTTCGGTGCTGGAGCTGTTGCCGCCCGGATCCCTGGTCCTGGAGGAATCGCCCGGCGCCGACCGCGAGGAGGTATCGCGGGCCTGGCGCGAGGCAGCCCACCACCTTGAGGTGGCACGGCGGCTCGGGGAAGACGTGCCGGACCGCTCGGCCCTCTTCCTCGAGCCCGGGGCCTGGACCGATCTGATGAGCCGGTTCGCCCGGATCTTCGCCCCCCAGGAATCGCCCGACCTCCAGGCCGGGTTCCTGCCGCCCGACCGGGTGGATCGCGACCTCCGCCGGCTCCGCGCCCTGCTGGCGACCGAGCCGCCGGCGGTAGTGTTGTGCGACAACGAGGGCCAGCGCGAGCGGCTGGTGGAGCTGCTGGAGGAGGAAGGCCAGGCGCCGCGGGCCGCGCTGATCGTCGGCGCGCTGGACGGCGGCTTCGTGATGCCGACCCTCCGGGTGCTGACGGATCACGAGATCTTCCGGCGCGCCAGGCGGCTGCGACGCGCCCGCCGCTACCGCCAGGCCGCGCCCACCACGGCCCTCGGGACGCTCACCAATGGCGACTACGTCGTCCACCTCGATCATGGGATCGGGATCTACCGTGGCGTCGACGCCATCGAGGTCGAGGGTGGGCTGATCGACGTGGCGGTGATCGAGTACGAGGGTGGCGACAAGCTGCACGTTCCGCTCTACCGGCTGGACCAGATCGAGCGCTACCGTGGCGCGGGCGAGGACGGCGACCAGCCGCCACCGCGGATCCACCGGCTGGGCACCACCGCCTGGAAGAAGGTTCGGGAGCGGACCCGGGAGGCGATCCGCGAAATGGCGGCCGAGCTGCTTGACCTGTACGCCAGACGGCGGCTGTCGGCCGGCTACCCGATGCCGCCCGACACCCGGTGGCAGCGGGAGCTCGAATCGGCGTTTCTGTACGAGGACACCCCGGACCAGCGCAAGGCCACGGACGACGTCAAGCGCGACCTCGAGCGCCCGGTGCCGATGGACCGGCTACTGGTAGGCGACGTGGGCTACGGCAAGACCGAGATCGCCGTCCGGGCGGCGTTCAAGGCAGTCCAGGCAGGCAAGCAGGTGGCGGTGCTGGTGCCGACCACGATTCTGGCGGAACAACATGGCCGGACCTTTGTCGAGCGGCTGGCGGACTATCCGGTCAGGGTCGTGGTGCTGTCGCGATTCCGCTCGGCCCGCGAACAGAAGGCTGCCCTGGCCGAGCTCGCGACCGGTGCCATCGACGTGGTGATCGGCACCCATCGGCTCCTGTCCCGAGACGTCCGGTTCAAGGACCTCGGCCTGCTGGTGATCGACGAGGAGCATCGCTTCGGGGTCCGGCACAAGGAGCAGCTGAAGGCCCTGAAACTCGCGGTGCACACCCTCACCCTGACGGCCACCCCGATCCCGCGGACGCTCCACATGTCGTTGGCGGGCCTCCGGGATCTCACCCTGATCGAGACCCCGCCGCGGGATCGTTCGCCGGTCCTGACCTTCGTGGAGCCGTGGGACGACGCGTTGCTGGAGGAGGCGTTCGCCCGGGAGCTGGATCGCGGCGGCCAGGTGTTCGTGGTTCACAACCGGATCGAGACCATCGACACCATCGCGGCCCGGGTCGGCGCGCTGGCGCCGCGGGCCCGGGTGGCGGTGGCGCATGGGCAGATGGCTGCCGCGGAGCTCGACCAGGTGATGCGGCGGTTCGTCAACGGCGAGATCGACATCCTGGTGTCGACCATGATCGTGGAGAGTGGGCTGGACGTGCCCAACGCCAACACCATGGTGGTGCACGATGCCCACCGGTTCGGGCTGGCCCAGCTCTACCAGCTGCGGGGGCGCGTCGGTCGGAGCCACCGGCGGGCCTACTGCTATCTCCTGACCCCCGACCTGCTCGACCCGGAGGCCGAGGACCGGCTCAAGGTCCTGGAGCATCACACCGAGCTGGGGGCCGGTTACCGGATCGCGCTCAAGGACCTGGAGATCCGGGGCGCGGGAAACCTTCTCGGCAGCGAGCAGTCCGGTCATGCCCAGGCCGTGGGGTTCGATCTCTACCTGCGCTGGCTCGAGGAAACGGTCCGGTCGATGCGCGAAGGGGCCGGGGTGGTGGAGACGCCCGCGCCGCCCGACGTGGTGTTCGATCAGCCGGCGCGGTTGCCGGACACGTATGTCGGGGATGACGACGTCAAGCTCGACCTGTACCGGCGACTGGCGCGAGCGGCAGACCCTGATGAGATTGATGAGCTGCGCAGGGAACTGCGCGAACGGTTCGGCCCCCCACCCGCGGAGGCCGAGCGGCTGCTGGACCTCACCCGGCTCCGGGTCATCGGAGCGGCCCTCGGGATCCAACACATCCTGGTCCGGGGCGACGAGGCGCGGGTCAGCTTCCGTGCCGGCGCGGCCCCTCGGCTCGCCCGGCTCACGGCGGCGCTGGACAACGTACAGCTGGCTGCGGACGTGCGCCGGACCGTCCCCCTGTCGCTCCGGCTGGTCCGGCTGGGGGGCGAGGATCTGATCCCGGCGCTGGTCCGGGCTCTGAAAGCGGTCGGCGCCGCCGATCGAACGGCGGTCAACGCGGCCGCCGGGTGAAACCGGCCCGCCACGGCGGGCAGCTCTTCAAGTCGAAGGAGTGGACATGGTCCGTTGGATGCTGGGCGCCCTCAGCGTGCTTCTGGTCGGGTGCGGAAACCTGGGCGACAAGCTCTCCGCCAAGTCGGATGTCGCCGCAGAGGCAGGCCCTCACACCCTGTCGTCGGAGCGGGTCGCCTCGATCCTCGGTCAGTCGGGTGGCGGTCCGACCATCCAGGCCGCGGAGTTCGTCTCCAACATCTGGCTCGACTATTCGCTGTTCGGCGAAGCGGTGGCCCGCAAGCAGCTGGCGCGGGACTCGGCCACGGTGGCCCGGGTGATGTGGCCGGAGGTGGAGCAGGCCCGGGTCCGGATCTGGCACGACTCGGTGATGAAGCGACGGGCCGAGGTGTCGCCGTCCGCGATCGACAGCATCTACCGGGCGGGGGAGGTGCGGCTCTTCCAGCACATCATCACCATCCCGACCGGACCGACCGCCGCGGACAGCGCCAGGGCGCAGCAGGCGATCCGCCAGGCGCTCACCCGGGTTCGGGCGGGCGCCGAGTTCGGCGCCGTGGCCGCCGAGGTCAGCGCCGATGGCAGCAAGGCCGATCACGGGTACCTCGGCGTCGGACCCCGAGGCCAGTTCGTCCCCGAGTTCGAGAACGCGGCCTGGAGTCTGGAGCCGGGGCAGGTCAGCGACGTGGTCCAGAGCCAGTTCGGGTGGCACATCATCCGGCGTCCCCCGCTGGAGGAAGCACGGGCCCGGTTCGAGATCCACGCCGGCCAGTCGCTCCGCCAGCGGACCGACTCGATCTACCTGGAAGAACTCTCGACGAAGGCCGGCCTCAAGGTGGCCATCACGGCGCCGGCCGCCATGCGGTCGGCGGCCATGGACGCTGCCCGCTACCGGGGGTCCAACCGGACCCTGGTGTCGCTCAAGGGCGGCGACCTGACGCTGGGCGATTTCGTCAGATGGATCTCGCCCTACCCGCTGCAGACCCTGATGCAGATCAAGAACGCCAACGACACCGTCCTCATGAACTACGCCCGGACGCTGGCGCAGACGACCCTGGTGCTGCGCCAGGCCGATTCGGCCGGATTCCACCTGGCGCCAGCCCAGTGGCAGTTCGTCGAACTCAAGTACACCAACGCCATCGACGAGTTGACCCGGGAGCTGGGGCTCGGCGTGCCGGAGCTGGGTGACAGCTCCACCCTCTCCCCCGAGCAGCGCTCCCGTCTGGCTGCGGAGAAGGTGGAGGACTATTTCACCCGGTTGCTTGCAGGGCAGGCCCAGATGCATCTGGTGCTGCCGCAGCTCGCGGCCGAGCTCCGGGCGTCGCGGCTGGGCCGGGTGAACCAGGCGGGGGTCGCCCGCGCCCTGGAACTGGCCTCGGCGCAGTTCCGCAGGGATTCGGCCGCGGCCGCGGCCCGCATGCCGGGAGGCCCGGGGATCCAACGCGCCCCGGGAGGCCCTCCCGTGGCCGATTCCTCGGGGATCTAGGGCACGTGGTGGCAAGGCGGCTGGGCCTGGGTTGCCTCGGAGCCCTGCTGGGCCTTGCTCCGGCGGGGGTCCTGGCCCAGCAGGCGGACACCTCAACCGCCCTGGACCGGATCGTGGCCGTGGTGGGGAACCGGCCCATTCTGGCGACCCAGGTCCAGGAGCAGCTGTACGCCGCGCTGCGGGGCCAGAACCCGCCGACCGACCCTGCCCAGCTTGCCGCCCTCCGGAACAGCATCCTGAGTTCGCTGGTGGACCGGGAACTGGTGATGCAGGCGGCCCAGCGCGATACCGCGATCAAGGTCACCGACGAGGAGGTCACCCAATCGGTCGACGAGCAGTTCCGGAACGCCCGGCGCCAGTACCAGAGCGACGAGGCCTTCCGGCGCGATCTCCTGGAAACGGGCTTCCAGACGATTGAGGAATGGCGGAGCTACACGGCCGAGATGCAGCGCCGGGAGTTCTACTGGACCCGGTTCTGGGAGCGCCTGGAGGCGAGCGGGAAGGTGAAGCCGATTCCTCCCACGGACCGCGAGGTTCGGGAGTACTTCGAGCAGAACCGGCTCCAGTACCCGAAACGCCCGGAGGCGGTGTCCTTCCAGCAGATCGTCATCGCGCCCACCGCGGCAGCCGACGAGAAGGAGCGGGCCCGCGCCCTGGCCGATTCGATCCTCCAGGGGCTCCGCGCCGGGGGCGATTTCGCGACCGCCGCCCGCCGCTTCTCGATGGACCCCGGCAGCCGGGAGCAGGGCGGGTCGCTGGGCTGGATTCGACGGGGTCAGGGCTGGGATCCCCGCTTCGAGCAGGCCGCGTTCTCGCTCCGGGTGGGGCAGATCTCCAACCCGGTGGAAACGTCGTTCGGCTTCCACCTGATCCAGGTCGAACGGGTCCAGGCGGCGGAAGTCTCGGTTCGTCACATCCTGATCATGCCGGTCATCGATTCGGTCATGGCCGACAGTGCCCGCCGTCTGGCGGAGTCGGTGTACCGGGCCGCGCGGGAGGGCGCGTCCTTCGACAGCCTCCAGCGTCTCCACCACGATCGCGATGAAGAGCGTGATGCCAACCAGTTCCCGCTGGACCGCCTGGCCCAGACGGCGCCCGCCTACGCGACGGCCCTCGCCGGGGTCGAAGTGGGACAGCTGGCCCCCCTCTTCCGGCTGGAAGCTCCGGAAGAAACCCGCTCCAAGTGGGTGATCCTCCGGGTGACCAACCGGATTCCGGCCGGCGAGGTCCGGTTCGAGGACGTGCAGGACCAGATCCGGGCCGGCCTGGGCCGGACCCTGGCCCGACAGCGATACCTGGAGAAGATGCGTCAGGCCAACTTCGTGGAGATCCGCAGCTGAGTTCCCTCCCTCGCCTGGCGGTCACGCTGGGCGATCCCCGTGGTATCGGTCCGGAGATCGTGGCCGCCGCCCTGGCCCGGCCGATCGACGCCGAGGTGACTCTGGTCGGTCCCGACGACCTGATTGCGGACCTGCCGGCCGCGGGCCGGGTGTCGGTCGGGGGGTGGCGGGCCGGAAGCGGCGCGAGGCCAGAGGATCGCGCCCGGGTGGTCCGGGCCGGGCAGCTTGCCGGTCACGCGGTGGAGCGGGCGGCCCAACTCGCGCTGGCCGGCATGGTGGACGCCATCGTCACCGCCCCCGTGGAGAAGCACGCGCTCAACCTGGCCGGGTTCCGGTATCCGGGACACACCGAGTGGCTGGCACATCTGGCCGGGGACGTCGATGTGGCGATGATGCTCGCGGCGGGTCAGCTCCGGGTGGTGCTGGTCACCACTCACGTCGCGCTCCGGGACGTGCCCGCCCTCCTCACCACCGACCGGGTGATCCGGATCGGACGGATCGCCGCTCTGGGCCTCCGCGACTGGTTCGGCATCGCCGAGCCCCGGCTGGTCCTCTGCGCGCTCAATCCTCATGCGGGGGAGCAGGGCCTGTTCGGTGACGAGGAATCGCGCGTGCTGGCCCCGGCGGCAGCCGCACTCCGGGCCGCGGGTCCGCTGCCGGCCGACACCGTCTTCATCCGGGCCCTGCGAGGCGAGTTCGATGCCGTGCTCGCCCCGTACCACGATGTGGGGATGACCGCCATCAAGGTGGCGGCGTTCGGTCGGGGGGTGAACGTGACCTTGGGGCTCCCTTTTCCGCGGACCTCGCCTGACCACGGTACCGCCTTCGACCTGGCGGGGACGGGTCGGGCCGATGCGGGCAGCATGAGGGAAGCGCTGGACCTGGCCGTGCAGCTGGCCGGGCGAAGCCGCGGTACCCGAGCCACGGCCGCGCCGGGGCCAGCGGGCGCCGGTTAGCTGCCGTCTCCGGGGGGCTTCGGCCCGGCGTCGGTCAGTCGAACGGTCTTGACCCGCCGGCCTTCCATCTCGGCGATCTCGAAGGCGAGCCCGCCGGCCACGACCCGATCTCCCACCCGGGGGAGCCGACCCAGCTGACCGAAGAGGTACCCGCCGATGGTGGTGTAATCGGTGTCGTCGAGCTGGGTGCCGTGCTCGTTGTTGAAGTCGGTAATCGGCATGCCGCCGTCGATCAGCGGGGCCCCGCCGGCCGGGGCCGGTCGCTCCACCGCGTCGTACTCGTCGAAGATCGGTCCCACGATCTCCTCGAGCAGGTCCTCCATCGTCACCAGGCCGGCGGTGCCGCCGTACTCGTCCAGCACGATGGCCATGTGGGTCTTGAGCCGCTTCATGTCGGCCAGGACGTCCTCAACCTCCCGGGTACCGGGCACCAGGAGCGGCGGGCGTGCAATGCTCGCGACGGTGGCCTGCGGGTTCTGGCGCAGGGCCCGAAGGATGTCCTTGGCGAGGGCGATGCCCACGATGTCGTCCAGGGAATCGACGTGGACCGGGTAGCGGGAGCGGCGGGCCTCGGCCACGACGTCGGCGGCCTGCTCCATGGTCAGGCCGGCCTCCAGCGCCACGATGTCGGTCCGCGGGGTCATCACGTCCTCGGCGTTCTTTTCGCTGAACTCGAAGACGCCCTCCAGGAGCCGGGCGTCGTCCTTGTCCAGCTTGCCGCCAGCCAGGCTCTGCTCCACCAGCATCCGGATCTCCTCCGGCGAATGCAACCGTTCCCACCCCGCTCGGGTTCGGATGCCGAGCCAGCGCAGCATCGCCGTGGCCCCGCCGTCCAGCGCCCGGATCGGCACCGCCATCACCCAGGCAAAGACCTGCAGGGGAGCGGCGAACCAGCTGGCCAGGGCCTCCGGGTAGCGCAGCGCGAGGGCCTTCGGGACCAGCTCGCCCAGGATGATCAGGGTATAGGTGATGAGGACGAAGGCCACGACCGACGCCAGCGTCGAGGTCTGGATCGGGCCAAGCGAGGCGGGAAGACCGGCAAAGAGGCGGAGGATGAAGCGGGCCAGGGCAGGCTCGCCGAGCCACCCGAGACCCAGGGAGCAGAGGGTCACGCCGAGCTGAATGGCGGAGATGTAGCGCTCCAGCGATTGAATGACCCGTCCGGCGCGCCTAGCTTTGACGTCGCCCTCGTCAGCGAGTTCGCGGAGCCGGGTCCGCCGGGCGGCGACCAGGGCGAATTCGGCGGCCACGAAGAAGGCGTTGGCGAGCACCAGGGCGACAATGGCGGCCAGGCCCGCCAGCACGGCACCCGCTTGGGGGGGCTCCATATCCACCAACACTAACGGACCACGCGCGGGCGGGCGAGAGGCCGTACCTCGCCGCCTGATCCTGGTGGTGGCGGTCACGGCCACCTTCATGGTGGTCGAGGCCGTCGCCGGGTGGCTGAGCGGCGCGCTGGCGCTGGTGGCCGACGCCGGCCACATGCTGATCGACGTCGGCGCCCTGAGCCTCTCCGCGTTCACGGCCTGGCTGGCCCAGCGGCCGGCCAGCCCGCGGCGAACCTTCGGCTACCTCCGACTCGAGATCCTGGCGGCCATGATCAACGGCGTGGCCCTGTTCGCGATCGCGGTCGGGGTGACGCTGGAGGCGTTCCGCCGGGTGCGCGAGCCCCAGCCGATTGACGGCACCATGTTCCTGGTGGTGGCAGCGCTGGGGCTCGGGGTGAACCTGGTCTCGCTCCGGCTGCTGCACGACCTCCGGCACGGCAGCCTCAACGTCCGGGGTGCCTACCTCCACGTCCTGGGCGACGCCCTGGGCTCGGTCGCGGCCCTCACCGCGGCGATCATCGTGGCGACCACCGGATGGACGCTGGCCGACCCGATCGTGTCGATCGCCCTCTCGCTCCTCATTCTGGTGGGGGCCTGGGCGCTGGTGAAGGAGAGCGTGAACGTGCTTCTGGAGGCCGCGCCGATTGAAGTGCCGCTCGATCAGGTCCGCGCCCGCCTCCTCGGGGTGCCCGGAGTCCAGGACGTTCATGACCTGCACGTCTGGACCGTCACCAGCGGCGTGGTGGCGATGAGCGGCCACGCCGTCGTCCCGGACCTGGCCCTTCATCCGGCCGCCCTCCGGAGCATGCTGGCGGAGCTGGCCGGGATGGGAATCCAGCACGCCACCTTGCAGCTCGAGGTCGAGGACCACTGCGAGGGGCTGGACTGCCTCAAGCGGACGTCCCAGGGACGGGCCCACGCCGCCCACGCCGGTCACCACCACTAGGCAGCCGCGGCCGACGGGTCCCCTGACGGCGCCGGTTGTGGAACCGTCCACCCGGGGATAAGCTCGGCGACTCCAGGCCCGAGGCCCCCCGATGTCAGTCCGTCTCCTGCTCCCGTTCGCGCTTGCGGCCGGACTGGCCGCGATGCTGCCCGCCCACCGCCGGGCTCCCGTTGCGCCACCCCCCGGCTACGACTTCGCCCGCGAGGATGCGCTGTCCCGCCAGCTCGATCCGCGACGGCCCGATTCCACGTTGCTCCGGGAGGTCTTTGCCCGGCGCCGCGACCGGGTTCTCCGGTCGATTCCCGAAGGGGTGATGCTGGTCTACGCAGTCGAATGGACCCAGCCCCGCCGGCTCGAGTTCCAGGTCCCCGCGAGCGACAACCACGACTTCATCTACCTGACCGGGCTCTCGGGGCTGGCCAGCGTCGGCTCGGCTCTGCTGCTGGTGCCCGGCGGGGACGGCGAACCGGACTGGACCGTGCTCTACTCGCCGGCCCCGGACCTCGAGGCCGTGCGGCGGGCCACCGGAATCGCCGAGGTCCGGGCCTTCGAGCGGCTGGAGCAGGACCTGTCGGTGGCCATGACGGACATCCGTAACTGGCGGATTACCCAGCAGCGCCGGTGGCCGTTGCCGCGGGCGATTGCGCGGCGGTGGGGGAATCAGTCCAAGGTGCTCTACCTCAACTATCCCCGGTTCTTCCGCCTGGGAATGCCGGAGCCCGAGCGGTTGGCCGCCTTCGATCGCTATCGGCGGTTCTCGCCGGAGATGACCCTCCGCGACGCGGCCGACGTGCTGGACCCGATCCGGATGTTCCAGGACGCGTTGGCCCTGGCGAGCCTCCGGCACGCGGTCTGGATCACGGGAGAGGGCATCAAGGAGGGGTTCCGCGCCGCCAAGGCCGGGCGCACCGAGAGCGAAATCATGGAGATCATCGACTTCGTCTACCGGTTCCACGGCGCGGATCTGGGCTTCCCGACCGAGGTGAAGCGCTATCCGCCCGAGGGCCCGGCCCGGCGGTCCGAGCTGCCTGAGGGGTACATCCTCTACCAGTCCCGGTCCACCGGCGACGTCCTCCGGCCGGGCGACATGGTGCACACCGACACCGGCGCCGAGTTCAACTTCTTCTCGGCCGACATCCAGCGGAACGTCGCGGTCGACGGCCCGCTCAGCCCGGAGCAGCGGCGGATCTACGAAATCGCGCTTCGGGTCCAGAAGACGGTGATCGACTCGGTCCGGCCGGGCGTGACCTGGCAGGAGCTCCACCGGCTGGCGGAGCGGATGCTCCGGGAGGCCGGAGGGTACGACCGGTACTACCGGTACGGCATCGGCCACTTCATCGGGATGGAGGTGCACGACGAGGGGGACTACACGGTGCCCCTGCAACCCGGCATGGCGCTCTCGATCGAGCAGGGGGTGTTCCCCCCGGACGGGCCCCACGCGGCGTTCGAGGACGACGTGATCGTGACGCCGACCGGGCGGGAGTGGGTCAGCCGGTCGATCCCGATCGAGATCGCCGAGATCGAGGCGCTGGCCCGCGAGCCCTCGGGCCTGGCGGGGTTCCTGGCGCGGGTTCCCCGGGCCCGGTAACCGGACGGTGATCCCTCTTGCCCCGCCTTTCGCGCCCGCCTATATATGGCCCGCCGAAGGGGGTCGGGTGTGCAGATTCGGAACATCGCCATCATTGCGCACGTGGATCACGGCAAGACCACGCTGGTGGATCAGATGCTCCGCCAGGCGGGGGTCTTCCGCGAGAACCAGCAGGTGGCCGAGCGGGTGATGGACTCGAATCCCCTGGAGCGGGAGCGGGGCATCACCATCCTGGCCAAGAACACGGCGGTGCGCTGGGGCGACACCAAGATCAACATCGTCGACACGCCCGGGCACGCGGATTTCGGCGGCGAGGTGGAGCGGATCCTGCGGATGGTCGACGGGGTTCTGATCCTGGTGGACGCGGCCGAGGGTCCGATGCCCCAGACCCGGTTCGTCACCCGCAAGGCCCTGGGGCTCGGGCTCCGGCCGATCGTGGCCGTCAACAAGATCGACCGGGCCGACGCCGAGCCCCTCCGGGTGCACGACGAGGTGCTCGGGCTGTTCATCGACCTCGATGCCACCCACGAGCAGCTCGAAGCCCCGTTTCTGTATACCTCGAGCCGGCACGGCACCGCCACGCCGGACCTGGACCGGCCCGGTACCGACCTGGTCCCGCTCTTCGACGCCATCATTCACCATGTGCCGCCGCCGGGCGGGAACCCGGACGGTCCCTTCCAGATGCTGATCTCGACCCTCGATCACTCCCCGTTCCTGGGCCGGCTTGGCATCGGGCGGATCGAACGGGGTCGGGTCCGGGTGGGCGATCCGGTGGCGCTGCTTCCTCTCGGGGAGCCCGGGCCGGTGACCGAAACCGAGGTGGAACGGAGCCGGATCACCAAGCTCTTCACGTTCGAGGGTCTGGAACGGGTGGAAGTGGCCGAGGCCTCGGCCGGCGACATCGTGGTGGTGTCGGGGTTCGAGGGGATCGAGATCGGCAAGACGCTCACCGACCCCGAGCACCCGGACCGGCTCGCCGGGATCGCGGTGGAGGAACCGACGATCTCGGTCGACTTCGCGGTCAACAACTCCCCGTTCGCCGGCCGCGAGGGCAAGTTCGTCACCAGCCGTCAGGTGCGGGACCGCCTGTTCCGGGAGCTGGAGCGGAACGTGGCCCTCCGGGTCGAGGAGACGCCCTCGCCGGATACCCTGTCCGTGAGTGGCCGGGGCGAACTCCATCTCGGGATCCTGATGGAGACGATGCGCCGCGAGGGGTACGAGTTCCAGGTCTCCCGACCCCGGGTCATCACCCGCGAGGGCCCCGGTGGCGAGCGGCTCGAGCCGTACGAGGAGTTGACGATCGACGTGTCCGAGGAGTACATGGGGGCGGTGATGGAAAAGCTGGGCCCCCGCCGGGCCGAGCTCACCGAAATGCGGAACCCGGGGCAGGGCATGGTCCGGATGGCCTTCCGGATTCCGGCCCGCGGGCTCTTCGGCTACCGGTCGGAGTTTCTGACCGATACCCGGGGGACCGGGACGATGCACCACCGGTTCCTGGACTACGGGCCCTGGGCGGGGCCGCTGGCCGGCCGGAAGCGCGGTGTCCTCGTGGCCGACCGGGAGGCGGTGGCAGTGGCCTTCGCCCTCGGCAACCTCCAGGAGCGGGCCCAGCTGTTCATTGCCCCGGGCGAGCCGGTGTACGAGGGCATGATCGTGGGCGAGAACTCGCGGCCGGACGACATGGACGTGAACGTGGGCAAGGAGAAGAAGCTCACCAACATCCGGACCACGGCCTCGGACGAGGCGATCCAGCTGGAACCGCCGCGCCGGATCACGCTGGAGTACGCCCTGGAATACATCGAGGACGACGAGCTGATCGAGGTCACCCCGGCCAGTGTCCGGCTGCGGAAGCGGGTGCTGTCGCAGACCGAACGGCGGCGGGTGGCGCGGGCGGCCGCCAGGGTGGCGGGCGCATGAGGACGTTGGTCGGGAATCACCCTCATCCCAGGAAGGCGGAGAGGATCATGTTGGCGTCGTACGAGGCGGTCGAGCTGCGTCGTCGGGGCGACGACGATGAGGACGACTTCGAGAACGACTTCGACCTCGACGACGAGGACGAAGATCTCGACGACGAGGACGAAGACCTCGACGACGAGGACCTCGAGGACGAAGACGACTTCGAGGAGGACCTCGATGACGACTTCGGCCTCGACGAGGAAGAGGAGTAGCCCCCTACATCCGCCGGAGCGCGGCCGCCAGGCCGCGCCCCGTGCCGAGCCCGAGGGCCGCGATCCGCCCGCTGCGGGCGATCAGGTAGACGGTCGCCGGGTGGCCCACGTCGCCGGTGACCGGGTCCCGCTCGGTCCGGATCCGCCAGTCGGCCAGCACGGCCTCCACCGCCTCCACTGATCCGCTCAGCACGTGTTCGTCGGCTTCCAGCCGCCACCCTTGAGCGATCGCCGGGAGGCGGCTCGGGGTGTCGCGCCAGGGGTCGACCGTGACGATCACCGCCGCCGGTCTCGATCCCGTGTCGGTCTCGGCGGCCCGGCGGCGGGCGGTCAGCACCCCCTGCACCTGGGCGGGACAGATGGCGGTGCAGTGGGCGAAGGCAAAGGTTACCAGCACCGGCCGACCCGCCAGGTCGGCGAGCCGAATCGTGTCGCCGTGCTGATCCACCAGGGATAGGGGCGGGGCTGGCCGGTCTACCGGCGCCACACCGGGAAGGGAATCGGCGATGAACGCCGCCACCGGCTCGGCCCGCGCCGTCCGGACCCGGGCCCCCACCGCGGCCAGGCCGATCGCCAGCCCGAGCGAGAC